>DATBLL010000022.1:0-16379 GCA_036555425.1 Alphaproteobacteria bacterium
AGCCAGGTCTTGTGGCCCGACCATTGCGTCCAGGGCACGCGCGGCGCTGAATTCCATCCCGCGCTCGGCGTGCCCCACGCCGAGCTGATCCTGCGCAAAGGGTTCCGGGCCGCGATCGATTCCTATTCGGCGTTCCACGAGAACGACCGCAAGACGCGCACGGGCCTCGCCGGCTATCTGCGCGAACGCGGCTTCGCCCGCGTGTTCGTCGCGGGCCTCGCACTCGATTACTGCGTCCGCTACACGGCCGAGGATGCCGTGGCCGCCGGCTTCGCCGCGACGGTGATCGCCGACGCCTGCCGCGGCATCGACGTGGGCGGCTCGGTGGCGGAGACGCAGCGCAGCTTCGCGGCGCGCGGCGTGGCCGCCGTCAACGCGGACGAGATCGGGCGCGGCTGAATGGCCCGCGCGAGGCTCGTCTATGTCATGGGCGCGTCCGGCGCGGGCAAGGACAGCGTGCTGCAATACGCCCGCCGCGCGCTGGACGGGCGCGTTCCGGTGATCTTCGCCCATCGCTACATCACGCGCGCTTTGGGCGAAGACATCGAAAATTTCATCGCCCTGTCGCGCCGCGAATTCGCGTTGCGCCGGCGGCGGAGCCTCTTCGCGCTTCATTGGCGGGCGTATGGCTTCGACTACGGCATCGGCATCGAGATCCGGCGCTGGCTCGCCGAGGGCTTGACCGTCGTCGTTGACGGCTCGCGCGCGCATTTCCGCGCCCAGCGCGCGGCGCTGCGCGGCGCGCTGCCCGTCCTTATTACCGCGAGCGAACAGGAACTGCGCCGACGGCTGGTCGCGCGCGGCCGCGACGATGCCCGCGCCATCGAGCGGCGGCTCTCGCGCGCCCGGCGCTTCACGCCGCAACATCCCGCGCTGGTCACGATCGACAATTCGGGCCCACTCGAAGTGGCCGGCGAGACCTTCGCGCGGCTGCTGAAGCACGCATCGAAGCGCTGACCCCCACGTTGAAGGCGCCAGCTAAGGCCCTGAAAAACCAGATTTTCTATTACTGCCCAGGCACCTCAATTTTGTTCTAGATCAAAGACTCGGAGACTTCGCCCCCGCCAGCATGCCGCCGGGAAGAACGCATCCGGCAGGGAGGCTATGAAGTGAGCGAGCTCGTATTAATATTCCCGGTGATCATTTTGACTGCTGTCGTGCTGATCGGGATCCTTTCCGTATTTGCCAAGTATATGAGGATCCGCGATCAGCTCATGCCGAGCGAGGAAGGGGCGGCGGCGAAGCCGTCGAAGGCCACGGCGAAAGTCGTGGCCGGACCGGAGCGCCCCGCTCCGCACCGTTCGCTCGCGGCTTAGCCGGCGCCGCCTGGCAAGGCGGCCACACGGTCTCAGGCCGATCGCAGGGCTGAAGCGCGCGCGCCGCCCGCCGGCAGCGCCTCGGCCTTGACTTGCGTCAATGCGCGTGGCCGCCGCCGGCCCATCTTGGCGCGGCGGGCGGCAGCACGCGCAATTCGAACAGCGCCGGGCCTCATATCCATGCCACACGATCCCAAGGCGGCGGCCGGCGCGAGCGCAGCGGAAGAATCCCTGCGCCTGCACGCGCGCTATCGCGGCAAGATCCAGGTGCTGCCGAAATGCCCGGTTTCGGGCCTCGCGGATCTCGCCGTCTGGTACACACCGGGCGTCGCCGCGCCCAGCAGCGCCATCGCCGCGGACCGCGAGCGCGCGTACGACTACACCAATCGCGGCAACACGGTCGCGATCGTCTCCGACGGAACGCGCGTGCTCGGCCTCGGCGATATCGGCCCCGAGGCGGCTCTGCCGGTGATGGAGGGGAAGGCGCTGCTGTTCCGCCATTTCGGCGCGGTCGACGCGGTGCCGATCTGCCTCGCCACCAAGGATCCGGCCGAGATCGTGCGTATCGTCGAGGCGCTGGCGCCTTCGTTCGGCGCGGTGAACCTCGAGGATATTGCGCAGCCCAAATGCTTTCGCATCCTCGACGCGCTGCGCCGGCGCCTGCCGATCCCGGTCTGGCACGACGATCAGCAGGGCACCGCCACCGTCGTGCTGGCGGGCCTGATCAATGCGCTGGCGATCGTGGGCAAGGCCAAGGACAAGGTGCGCATCGCGCTGATCGGCGCCGGCGCCGCCAACGTCGCGGTCTATCGCCTGCTGCGTGCGTTCGGCTTCCCCGCTGCGTCGTTCGTTGCCTGCGACAGCCGCGGCATGCTGCATCGCGGCCGCGGCGACATCGCCGCCGATCGCGCCGCGTTTGCGGAAAAATGGGGGCTGTGCACCGAGACGAATCCCGGCGGCGTTGCCGACGGGATCGACGCGGCGCTGCGCGGCGCCGACGTGTGCATCGCCTTCGCGCGCCCGGGGCCGGACATCATCCGGCCGGAATGGATCCGGACCATGGCCAGGGACGCCATCGTCTTCGCCTGCGCCAATCCGGTGCCGGAGATCTGGCCCGAGGCGGCGCGGGCGGCCGGCGCCCGCATCTGCGCCAGCGGGCGCAGCGACTTTCCCAACCAGGTGAACAATTCGCTGGCGTTTCCCGGCATCTTCCGCGGCATCCTCGACGTGCGCGCGCGCGCGATCACCGATGAAGTCGCCATCGCCGCCGCCGTGGAGCTCGCGAAATGCGGCGTCGAGCAAGGCCTGCGCGAAGATCGCATCCTGCCGCACATGACCGATTGGCAGATCCACGCCCGCGTCGCGGCCGCCGCCGGCGTCGCCGCGCAGCGCCAGGGCCTCGCGCGCGCGACCAAGGATTTTTCCGCGCTTTACGCCGGCGCATGCGATGCGATCCAGGCGACGCATCGCGCCGAGCAGGCCTTGCTGGCGCAAGGACCGCAAGCCGCTTGATTCAAATCATGGCCGGGCCGGTGCACGGCCGCGATCTTGCGCGCCGACGGAGCGACATCAACGCCGCCGGGAGCGAGAAAAATATGGCTTTCGCGACGATCCGCAAAGCCCGCCTCGCGACAGAGGCACAGCCGTGCCTCGCGCAATACGACGAAGCCCGGCGCCGCTTCACCTGGGCCCAGGCGCGCGCGCAATTGGACGGCTTGCCGAACGGCGGCCTCAACATCGCCCACGAAGCCGTCGATCGGCACGTGGCCGCCGGCCGCGGCGGGAAGATTGCGATCCGCTGGATCGGCAAGGACGACCGCATCGTCGATTTCCGCTACGCGGATCTCGGTGCGCTGAGCGCGCGGTTCGCCAACGTGCTGGCGGGGCTGGGCGTCGGGCGCGGCGATCGCGTGTTCAGCCTGCTCGGGCGCGTGCCGGCGCTTTACGTGGCGGGGCTCGGCACGCTCAAGGCCGGCGCCGTCTTCTCGCCGCTCTTCTCGGCCTTCGGGCCCGAGCCGGTGCTGGCGCGCATGGGCATCGGGGAAGGGCGCGTGCTCATCACCACCGAGGCCTACTACCGCAAGAAGGTCGCGCCGATCCGCGCGCGGCTGCCGAAGCTCGAGCATGTGCTGCTGGTCGGCGGCCGCGGCGCCGATCTGCCCGCCGACTGCCTGAACTACGATTCCGCCGTCGCGCGCGCCGCGCCGGAATTCAATACCGCCGCCACGAGGCCCGAGGACATGGCGCTGCTGCATTTCACCAGCGGCACCACGGGGCGGCCCAAAGGCGCCGTTCACGTGCACGAGGCGGTCGTGGCCCATCACGTCACCGGCCAATACGCGCTCGACCTTCATCCCGACGACATCTTCTGGTGCACGGCCGATCCCGGCTGGATCACCGGCACCTCCTACGGCATCGTCGCCCCGCTCACCAACGGCGCCACGCTCGTCATCGACGAAGCCGAATTCGACGCCGAGCGCTGGTATCGGATTCTCGAGCGCGAGAAGGTCACGGTCTGGTATACGGCGCCGACCGCGATCCGCATGCTGATGAAGATCGGCGCCGAGCCGATCCGCAAATTCGATCTCTCGCGCCTGCGCTTCATGGCCAGCGTCGGCGAACCCCTCAATGCCGAGGCGGTCGCCTGGAGCGCCGAGGCGTTCGGCAAGCCGTTCCATGACAATTGGTGGCAGACCGAGACCGGCGGCATCATGATCTCCAACTACGCGGCGATGGACATCAAGCCCGGCTCGATGGGACGCCCGCTGCCCGGAATCGAAGCCGGCATCGTCCGCCGCGGGCCGAACGGCCAGATCGAGGAAATCACCGCGCCGATGACCATGGGCGAACTTGCGCTCAGGCCCGGCTGGCCGTCGATGTTCCGCGGCTATCTCAACGAGACCGAGCGCTACGCCAAGTGCTTTGCCGGCGGCTGGTACCTGACCGGCGATCTCGCGATGCGCGACAGCGACGGGTATTATTGGTTCGTGGGCCGCGGCGACGACGTGATCAAGTCGGCCGGCCACCTGATCGGGCCGTTCGAGGTGGAAAGCGCGCTGATGGAGCACAAGGCCGTCGCCGAGGCCGGCGTCATCGGCAAGCCCGATCCCACGGCGGGCGAGGCGGTCAAGGCCTTCGTCGTCTTGAAATCCGGCTTCGAGCCCAGCGAAGCGCTGCGCAAGGAGCTGCTGGGCCACGCGCGGATTCGGCTCGGGCCCGCGATCGCACCGCGCGAAATCGATTTCCGCGTCAACCTGCCCAAGACACGCAGCGGCAAGATCATGCGCCGGCTCTTGAAGGCGCGCGAGCTGGGGCTGCCCGAAGGCGATCTCTCGACGCTCGAAAGCGACGAGCGATGACGGCGCGCGAAGACAAGCCGCATCTGACCCGCCCGCACGTGCTGCACCTGCTGCGCGAGATGCTGCGCATCCGCCGTTTCGAGGAGCGCAGCGCGGAGCTGTATCAGCAGGAGAAGATCCGCGGCTTCCTTCACCTCTATATCGGCGAAGAGGCCGTCGCCGTCGGCGTGATGCAGGCCTTGGGTGCCGACGACGCCATCGTCGCCACCTATCGCGAGCACGGGCAGGCGCTGGCCCGCGGCGTCTCGATGAACGGCGTCATGGCCGAGATGTACGGCAAGCAAGAGGGCAGCAGCCGCGGCCGCGGCGGCTCGATGCATATCTTCGACGCGAAGACGCGATTCTACGGCGGCAATGCCATCGTCGGCGGCGGCCTGCCGATCGCGGTCGGGCTGGCCCTGGCGGACAAGATGCAGCGTCGCCCGCGCGTCACCGCCTGCTTCTTCGGCGAAGGTGCCGCGGCCGAGGGTGAATTCCACGAGAGCATGAACCTGGCCGCGCTGTGGCGGCTGCCGGTGCTGTTCGTGTGCGAGAACAATCTCTATGCGATGGGGACCGCGCTCGCGATCTCCGAATCCGAGACCGACATTCACCTGAAGGCGCAGAGCTACCGCGTGGCCTCCGAGGCCGTGGACGGGATGGACGTGGTCGCGGTTGAAGCGGCCGCGCGGCGCGCCGTCGCCGCCATCCATGCAGGGGCGGGGCCGTTCTTTCTCGAATGCCGCACCTACCGCTTTCGCGCGCATTCGATGTTCGACGCGCAGCTCTACCGCTCGAAGGCCGAGATCGAGGCGTGGAAGCAGCGCTGCCCGATCGCGCGCCTGACGGCGTGGGCGAAAGCTTCGTCATTGATCCACGACGACGATATCGCCGCGATCGAGCGCGAGATCGCCGCCGAGGTCCAGGCGTCGGTCGATTTCTCCGAGGCCGGAACCTGGGAGCCGGTCGCGGAGCTCTGCCGCGACGTCACCACACCGCGCGAGGTGCGATGAACGTGGCCCCGACAGCCGGTACGCAGAAAATCACGCTCACCTATCGTGACGCGGTGAAAGCCGCGATTCGCGAGGCCCTGCAGCGCGACGAGCGTGTGTTCCTGATGGGCGAGGACGTGGGGCGCTACGGCGGCTGTTACGCGGTGAGCAAGGGCCTGCTCGACGAGTTCGGCCCCGACCGCATCCGCGACACGCCGCTCTCGGAGTCGGGCTTCGTGGGCGCCGGCATCGGCGCGGCGTTGGGCGGCATGCGCCCGATCGTCGAGGTGATGACCGTCAATTTCAGCATGCTGTGCCTCGACCAGATCCTCAACAGCGCGGCCACGATCCGCCACATGTCGGGCGGCCAATTCAGCATTCCGCTGGTGATTCGCATGGCGACCGGCGCCGGCCGGCAACTGGCCGCGCAGCATTCGCACAGCCTCGAAGGCTGGTACGCGCACATTCCCGGCATCCGCGTCTTGACGCCGGCGACGCTCGAGGACGCGCGCGGCATGCTGGCCACGGCGCTGGCCGATCCCGATCCGGTGCTGATCTTCGAGAACGTGCTGCTCTACCACATGACCGGCGAGATCGCCGCCGATGCGGGCCCCGTCGACATCGACAGGGCCGCTATCCGCCGCGCCGGGCGCGACATCAGCCTCATCACCTATGGCGGCTCGCTGTGGAAGACGCTGAAGGCGGCGGAGGAGCTCGCCGGCCTCGGCATCGAGGCCGAAATCGTCGATTTGCGCACGCTGCGCCCGCTCGACGACGCCACGATCATGCAATCCGTGCGCAAGACGCGGCGCGCCGTCATCGTCGACGAGGGCTGGAAGACCGGCAGCCTTTCGGCCGAGATCGCCGCCCGCATCGTCGAGCAATGCTTCTGGTCGCTCGATGCGCCGATCGGCCGCGTCTGCACCGCCGAAGTGCCGATACCCTATCCCAAGCATCTCGAAGACGCGGCGCTGCCGCAGCCGCCGGCCATCGTCGCCGCTGCGCGCGCGGCCGTGTGGCGCTGATGGCCGAGTTCCGCATGCCCTCGCTTGGTGCCGACATGGAGGCCGGCACCTTGGTCGAATGGCTGAAAAGGCCAGGCGAGCCGGTGAAGCACGGCGACGTGATCGCCGTGGTCGAGACGCAGAAGGGCGCCATCGAGATCGAAGTGTTCGAAAACGGCGTGATCGAGACGTTGCTCGTGCCGGTGGGCCACACCGTGCCGGTCGGCACCGCGCTTGCGTTTATCAGGGCCGCCGGCGCGCCGGCACCGGCCGCCCCGCCAGCTGCCGCTCCCCCGCCGCGCGCGGCACCGGCTCCGGCCGCGGTTCCACCGCAATTGATTCCCGCTCCCGCGCTTACGCCACCGTCGGGCCTCAAGGTTTCGCCGGCCGCGCGGAAGTTCGCGGCGGAAAAGGGCGTCAATCTCGCCGCGGTGCAGGGCAGCGGACCCGAGGGCGCGATCGTGTTCGTCGATGTCGAAAATGCCTGGCGCCGGTTGCAGGAGGCGCCGCCCATCGCCGCGCCCCCCGTCGCGAAGGCACCGCCCAAGGCGATCGATCTCACCGCGATGCGCAACGCCATTGCGGCCGCGATGGCGCGCGCGAAGCGCGAGATTCCGCACTACTACGTCCAGCACACGGTCGATCTCGGCCCCGCGACCGAGTGGCTGGCGCGCAACAACGCCGGCCGCCCGCCGGAGGGCCGCCTCGTGCTCGGCGCGCTGCTGGTGAAGGCCGTGGCGCTCGCGGTACGCGCCCTCCCCGAATTCAACGGCTTCTATCGCGACGGCCGCTACGAGCCGGGCGAGCGCGTGCATGTCGGCAATGCCATCGCGGTGCGCGGCGGCGGCCTCGTCGCGCCCGCGATCCACGACGCCGACCGGCTCGGCCTCGACGAGGTCATGGCCAAGCTGCGCGATCTCGTGAACCGCGTGCGCGCCGGCCGCTACCGCAGCTCGGAGCTGGCCGATCCGACGGTGACGCTGACGAGCCTCGGCGACCGCGGGGCGGATGCGCTGCTGCCGATCATCAATCCGCCGCAGGTGGCCATCGTCGCCGCCGGAACGCCGGTGCGGCGCCCCTGGCTCGTCGGCGAAAGCATCGTCGCCCGTCCGCTGCTGCAGTTGGCGCTGGCCGCCGACCACCGCGTCAGCGACGGCCATCGCGGCGCGCTGCTCTTGGCCGACATCGCCCGCCGCCTCGGTGAGCCGGACCGCTTATGACTCGCGACGAACTCAAACGCGTGCTGCTGGAGGAGATCGGCAACGTCGCCCCCGAGGTCGATCCGGGGACGATTCTCGAAAACGCGGATCTCCGCGAAGCGCTCGATATCGATTCGATCAGCTTCCTCAACCTCATCATCGCGCTGAAATCCCGCCTCGGCGTCGATGTGCCCGAACTCGATTATCCGAAGCTGCGCACGCTCAAGCATGCGCTGGATTATCTCGCGGCCCGGGCGCCGCGATCCTGAGCTCGGGCACGGGCGCGGCGACGGACGGGCGTCGAGCCGCGCCCGCGCGCGAAAATTGGCAATTTGCCTGGGCCGGCGTGAGCGCCGTCACTGCGGAATCAGTCTCAAGCGCGTATCGTTCTTGGGTCAGGCAGCGGGTGCCTCGATGTCGCAACCGCAACCCATGGCCGCCAACATGAAGCTCAAACTCGTCCTCCTCGCCACCGCCATTGCCACGCTTTCGCTCGGTGCGGGCGTCGCCCAGTCGCGGCCGCCAACGCACAGCTCGGCCGAGGTGCCCTATTGCCCCTACGGCAAGAAGGCCGACGGCACCTGCTGGGTCCGGTGCAAGTACGTCATCTGCTTATGAGCCCGGCCGCCGCGTTCGCCTGATGGGCGCCGCGAAGCACCGCCAGCCGAATCCATTTCTGTGCTGATACCAAATGGCCATTGGCGGAGCGAGAGGAACCGGGTTCTAACCCTCTCTGAATATCGATTTTGTTACATTGGCTTAGCGGCGAGCAGCTGGCATCATTCGCCGGGAACCGCGTGGCATGCCGCGCCCTGCATGCTCGGCAACCTCTAATCGGTGCAGATTGTACTCGCGCGCCGCGGCGTGATCGCGTTCGGAGCGCTGCCCCCTCATTAAACGCCTTGAGTGGTAGGGGACCCGACAGGCATGGCCCCGAGCGAGTTCGAAGCCCCTGAGAATGGTCGCGTCGATGCGTCGCCGATTTCGCGAACCCCAGCGCGGATTCGGAACTCGTCGAACCATTGAGAGAGATCAATGCGCATTCCTCCAACTTGGCGACGAATGCGAAGTGCCATGAGAAGGCGTGAAATCGTGACGCGAGACGTCGTCAGCGTTTTCGGCTGCGTCGCCGGCGATTCGGAAATCTAGTGTGCCGCGGGGGACCGATGCTTGGAAAGCCGATTGCTCTCTTCCAGCTGCTGGGCTTCAAGGTAAAACTGGACCTCAGCTGGGTCTTTATCGCGCTGCTGATCGCGTGGTCGCTGGCGCGGGGCTACTTTCCCGAGATCGTCAAAGGCCTGTCGCCGCTGACCTATTGGGGAATGGGCGTCGCCGGTGTCGTCGGCCTGTTCTTTTCGCTCGTGCTGCACGAACTTTCGCATTCGATCGTGGCGCGCCGCTTTGGTCTGCCCATCCGGGGGATCACGCTCTTCATCTTTGGCGGCGTGGCCGAGATGGAAGAGGAGCCGGCGGAGCCCCGCGCCGAGCTGTTGATGGCGATCGCGGGGCCGATCTGCAGCGCGGCGCTGGCCGCGGCGTTCTTCGGCGCCGCGATTTTCGGCAAAGCGCAAGGCCTGCCCGAGCCCGTCCTCGCGGTCATGGGATATCTCGCACTGATCAATGGCGCGCTCGCCGCGTTCAACCTCATCCCGGCCTTTCCCCTGGATGGCGGGCGGGTGCTGCGCGCCGCCCTCTGGCGGTGGAAAGGCGATCTGCGCTGGGCCACGTCCATCGCCGCCCGGCTCGGCTCCGGCTTCGGCCTGGCTTTGATCGCGTTCAGCGTGTTCAACATCCTCTCGGGGAACCTGGTCGGCGCGCTGTGGTGGTTTCTCATCGGCATTTTCATTCGCCAAGCCTCGGCGCAGTCCTACCAGCAGATGCTCCTCCGCGACGCGCTGGCGGGCCGCAGGGTGCGCGATTTCATGACCAGCCGGCCCATCGTCGTTCCCCCCGGCATCACGGTCCGCGAATTGGTCGACGGGTACGTGTACCGCTACGGCTACGACCTCTTCCCCGTGATGGATGGGACGCGCCTGGTGGGCTGCATCGGTACCGGACAAATCCGCGCAGTCGCGCGCGAGGAATGGGACCGGACGTCCGTCGCGGCGATCATGCTGCCGAATTCACCGGATAACATGATCGAGGCCGATGAAGACGCGGGGCGCGCACTCTCGTTGATGACGCGGACCGGCAACAGCCGCCTCATGGTGACGGAAAGCGGCCACCTCGTCGGAATCGTCTCGCTCAAGGACATGCTGAGGCTCATCGCGCTCAAGATGAATTTGGAAAGCGGGTTGTGATCGTGCGCCGGATCCATTCGCTTCCGGACGGCGGGTTTCGCCCGCAGAGGGCTGTGTCATGAACGACGCTCCGCGGGTTCGCTTGCCCGCGCGCTCGGTGAACCGGATGGCCGCCGAGCGGCTGCGTGAGGCCGCCGCGCTCCTCCAGCAGCAGGGCGACAACCCGTTCCGCGTCACCGCGTTTCGGCGTGCGGCCGAGAATGTCGCGGCATTCGACCGGGATCTCGCCGAGCTGTTCGACGCGGGTGGAATCGCCGCCCTCGATGCGATCCCCGGGGTTGGGCCGGGGATCGCCGCGGCTCTTGCCGAGATGATTCGAACCGGCCGCTGGACCTATCTCGAGCGGCTGCGGGGCGGGGCCGAGCCGCACGACGTGTTCTGTGCGATCCCCGGCGTCGGCGAGGTACTGGCGCGCCGGCTCCACGAAACGCTCGGCGTCGAAACGCTGGAGCAGCTCGAGACGGCGCTGCATGATCCGGCCCGGAAAGCCGTCGCCGGGCTCGGCCCGCGCCGACAGGCGATGCTGCGCGCGGCCTTGAGCGAGATGCTGGCCCGCATTCGGCCACGCCGCGCGCAGGAGCCGCAGGAGCCGGCGGTCGACCTGCTGCTCGATGTCGATCGCGAGTATCGCGAGAAGGCCGAGGCCGGGCGGATTCCGAAGATCGCGCCGAAGCGCTTCAATCCCAAGGGCGAAGCATGGCTGCCCATTTTGCATACGAGGCGCGGCTCCTGGCACTTCACCGCACTCTACTCGAACACTGCGCTTGCCCACCGGCTGGGAAAATCGCGCGACTGGATCGTTCTCTATTTCCACTCGGATGGGGGCGCGGAAGCGCAGCGCACGATCGTGAGCGAGTCGCGCGGTGCGTTGGCGGGCCGCCGTGTCGTGCGCGGTCGCGAGCCGGAATGCATCGCCTACTATCGGGCGCAGACGGAGACGCCGGCTCCGGCGTAGCGCGCTGCTTTCTGACAGCGCCGAGCGCATTGTTGACCTAGGTCAACGCCCGGCGCCCGCTGCCGTGGTCTAAGGGTTTCCCCCGAGGGATCCGCCGCGAATGCGGCGGGAAATGTGTACCGGCAACCGAGAGGGCTATCCAATGATCGTACGCGACATCATGGCGAAGACGCCGATTTGGCTGGAACCGCAGACCTCGCTGATGAACGCGTCGCGGTTCATGCGTGACCGCGACATCGGCTGCGTGCTCGTCGGCGACAAGGACAAGCTGGTCGGCATGGTCACCGATCGCGACATCGCCACGCGCGCGGTGGCGAAGGGCTGGGATCCGCGGACCACGACCGTCAAAGACGTGATGACGCGCGGCGTCGTCTATTGCAAGGAGACGCAGAAGCTGCGCGAAGCCGCCAAGCTCATGGAAGACAGGCGCGTACGCCGGCTGGCGGTCCTCGACGCCAAGAAGCGGCTGGTTGGCGTGGTTTCGGTCGCCGACATGGCCCGCGGGGCCAATGGCGGGCTCGTCGGCGAAGTCATGGGCACCATCTGCCGGCCGGCGCGTCGACGGGCGAAGGCCTAGCCGACGGCGCGGGCCGCCGGCATTGTTGAAGGCGCGGAGCGGCCGCGTGCCGGCACCGCCGGCCCGCATGACGCTGACCTTCATCGGAACGCGCGGCTACATCGATGCGAGGACGCGACGCCACGGCCGCCACAGCGCGTTGCTCGTGGCGCTGCGCGGGGAGCGGATCATGATCGACTGCGGCGAGGATTGGCGCGGCCGGCTGCGGGCACTGCGCCCGAACGCGCTACTCGTCACCCACGCCCACCCGGATCACGCCGGCGGCCTCGATCGGGGCGCACCGTGCCCCGTTTACGCGACGGCCGAAACCCGCCGACTGGCGGCGCGCTACCCGATCTCCGCATGGCGCATCGTCAAGCTGCGCCGACCCATCCGCGTTTCGGGTTTCACCGTCGAGGCGTTTCGCGTGGCGCACTCGCTGCGCGCGCCGGCCGTGGGCTATCGCATCAGCCGGGGGCGCACGGCCTTCTTCTATGTTCCCGACGTCGTCGCCATCGCGCACCGGCGCGCGGCGCTGCGGGGCGTGAAGCTGTTCGTCGGCGACGGCGCCACGCTGACGCGGCCGATGGTGCGGCGCCGCGGCAAGGCGCTCTACGGCCACACGACGATACAAGCCCAACTCGGCTGGTGTCGGCGCGAGGGCGTCGCCCGGGCAGTCTTCACGCATTGCGGCAGCGAAATCGTGGCCGGGAATGCGCGCCGCGTCGGTCGGCGGGTGCGCATGATGGGAAAGGAGCGTGGGGTCAATGCGCAAGTCGCCTATGACGGTCTCGAGCTCGTCCTTGCCTGACGTGGCCCCGGAGCGCGCCGGCCCGCGCGCAAGCGGCGCAAGCGTGGCCGACTGGAATGTGGTGATCAGCGCGCGCGGCGAAGGCTATCGTGCGGCGCGCGCCGCGTTGCGCGAGTTCGGGCGGATCGGGCGGACAGAGTATTTCAATATCCTGGTGATGAAGGTCGCCGACATCGCCGCGTTTCTGGAAGATCTCCGCAGCCTCGCCGCCATCAATCCGGCGCTGATCAAGGATTTCGGGCGGATTGCGCCGGCGGCGGAGACCTTCGATTTCGAAACCGGCCCGGCGTTCGAACAGAAGCTGCGCGAAATAGCGTGCCGCTGGATTCCCGCACTGGCGGGAAAATCGTTCCACTGCCGCGCTCATGGCCGCGGCCTCAGGCCGCTGATGTCGGCCCGCGCGGCCGAGCAGAATCTCAATCGCGCGCTGCTCGACGCGCTCGCGGCCGCCGGAACCCCGGGCTCGCTTGACTTTGCCGACCCCGACGTCGTTGTCGCCATAGAAACGGTCGGCCATCGTGCCGGCGTGTCGCTGTGGACGCGCGAGGAGCTCAAGAAATACCCGTTCCTCCGCCCGGACTAGGCACGCTCCTCGTCTTGGACAGGCGACCGATGGTCCTTTGGCGCCGTTCATTGACGCCGATCAAGGCGGCGCCATCCCTGTGCGCTAGAAAACTCGTGCCGTCGCTGGGAGCCCGCAACATGCCCACCAAAACCGCCGATACCGCGCGCCGGATCGATGCCGTGCGACGGGCCATCACGGCCGAGCCCCGTGTCGACCTGGCGCGCCACCCGATCGGCATCGCCTTCGAGGCCGATGCGCTCGTGCTCGAGGGCGAGGTTGCGAACATCGCGGCCAAGAAGCTGGCGCTCGAGCGGGCCGCGGCGGTGCGCGGAATCCATCACATCGTCGATCGCCTGCGCGTAGCGCCGGCGGCGCGGCAGGCCGACGGCGAGATCCGCGATCTCGTGCGCGACGCGCTGCTGCAGGAGCCGGCCTTTGCCGATACCGGCTTGCGCGTCTGGATCAAGGGCAAGCCCGAGATGGCCCGCGCGCCCGACCGCCCGCGCGGCACGATCGATGTCCGCGTCGAGGACGGGGTGGTCACGCTCGACGGCGAAGTGCCCGGTCTCGCCCGCAAGCGCCTGGCCGGCGTCCTCGCCTGGTGGGTGCCGGGCAGCCGCGATGTCGTCAACGGCCTCGGCGTGGTACCGCCCGAGGACGACAGCGACGACGAGATCGCCGACGCGGTCCGCCTCGTGCTCGAGAAGAATCCGTTCGTCGATGCGGCTCAAATACGCGTGGGCGTCCGCCGCTCGATCGTCACCCTGGCCGGTCTCGTGCCGAGCGAGCCCGAGCGCGAGATGGCCGAATTCGACGCCTGGTATGTGTTCGGCGTCGACGGCGTCGAGAACCGGATCGAGGTCCGACGTGGACCGGGCACCGCAACGCGCTAACTGCGCATAAAGCCGCGAGGCGGCGATGGATTTCTTCGCTCTCGTCGACAAGCGGCGCTCGATCCGCGCCTATCTGGCGCAACCTGTCGAGCGCGGCAAGGTCGATTCCATTCTCGATGCCGTCCGCCTCGCGCCTTCGGCCGGCGACCTGCAGGCTTTTGATATGGTCGTCGTCGAGGACGCGGACACGAAGCGCGCGCTCGCCGCTGCGGCGCTCGGGCAAGACTTCGTCGCGGCAGCGCCGATCGTGCTCGCGTTCTGCGCCGACCCGGCCCGCGATGAAGGCAAATACGGCAAGCGGGGGGCCACGCTCTACTGTATCCAGGACGCCACCATCGCCGCCGCCTACGCGCAGCTTGCCGCCGCCGCCCTCGGCCTCGCATCGTGCTGGGTCGGCGCATTCGACGAGGCGGCGGTGGCCCGCGTCCTCCGCGCGCCCGCGCGGGTCCGTCCCGTCGCCCTTCTCGCCGTCGGCTTCGGCGCCGAGACACCCGAGCGCCCGCCGCGCCGCTCGATTGCCGATATCGCCCGTCGGGGCCACTTCTAAACCGAGCGGCGGCGGCGTATCTCGTCCCGGCGGCGATCGGGCAAGCTCAATGCACCAATGCGAAGAGCGGCTCCGCTACGCCCGCGGATGTCTTGCGGACTTTCCCCACATGGTCGAAGCCGAAGCGCATATATTGGAGGTGCGAGGGCTCAAGAAAGCCTATGGGCGCGTCACCGCCGTCGATGATGTGTCCTTCGCCGTCCGCGGTGGCGAGATCGTCGGGCTGCTCGGGCCGAATGGCGCGGGCAAGACCACGATCATCAACATGATCCTCGGCGTGCTCGAGCCGTCCGAAGGCTGGATCCAGATCGAGAACCGCGACCTCCGCAAGAACAAAGCTCGCCTTCTCGCGCGCACCAACTTCGCGGCGGTGTACGCGCAGATGCCCGGCAATCTCACGGTCCGGCAGAATCTCCATATCTTCGGACTCATCTATGGCGTGAAGGACTTGCGCCAGCGC
This sequence comes from Alphaproteobacteria bacterium, assembly GCA_036555425.1. Lineage (GTDB taxonomy): Bacteria > Pseudomonadota > Alphaproteobacteria > Bin65 > Bin65 > SBBV01. Next base: position 14,937 of record DATBLL010000022.1, read on the forward strand.
ATCGGGGAGGTACTGCGGGAATTCGATCTCGAGCGCTTTGCGGACACGAAGTGCGGTGTCCTCTCCTCGGGCGAGCAAACCCGCGCCGGCCTCGCCAAGGCGCTGCTCAGCCTGCCGCGCCTGTTGCTTCTCGATGAGCCCACCGCCTCTCTCGACCCCTCATCGGCACGCATCATGAGAAGCAAGATCAAGGCGTACGGCCGGCAACCGGGCGTCGGCACATTGTGGACCAGCCACAACATGCACGAGGTCAGCGAGGTGTGCGACCGCGTGCTGTTCCTCTCGCGCGGCAAGCTGCTCTTGACCGGAAATCCGAAGACCCTGCCCGCGGAGCACGGCAAAGGCGACCTCGAAGAGCTTTTCATCGCCATCGCGCGGGAGCCGCTGTCGGTCAAACAGCGGGAACACCCATGAATCTGAGACGCGCCTACGCGATCTTCCTGCGCCAGATCTTCTTGCTGCGCGGCAGCCCCACCCGGCTGTTCCAGATTTTCGTATGGACGCTGCTCGATATCGTGCTGTGGGGCTTCATCACGCAATATCTCAACAGCGTCGCGGCGGCGAAATTCAGTTTCCTCCCCGTTTTCCTCGGGGCCGTCGTGCTCGAGAATTTCCTCACGCGCGTGCAGCAGGGCGTGGCCGTTGCATTTTTCGAGGATGTATGGTCGCGCAACTTCCTCAACGTCTTCGCATCGCCGCTGCGCGTTTCGGAGTATCTCGCCGGCCTCGTTTCGACGAGCGTGATCACCAGCGCGGTCGCGCTGGTCGCGATGATGCTGCTCGCCGGCGCCGTGTTTGGACTCTCGCTGCTCTCCCTCGGCGCGTTGCTGATCCCCTTCCTGTTGATTCTGCTCCTGTTCGGCGTGGCGCTGGGGATTTTCGCCACGGCCGTGGTGCTGCGCTTCGGGCCCGCGTCGGAGTGGTTCGTGTGGCCTATCCCCATGATCCTGGCCCCGTTCGTCGGCGTGTTTTACCCGATTGCGACGCTGCCCTCCTGGATGCAGGCCGTTTCCTGGGCGCTTCCGCCATCCTACGTCTTCGAGGGATTGCGCGGGGTCGTGCTCGAGGGCCGCTTTTCAGCCGGCCTGCTCGCCCTCGGGGTCGCGCTTGCGCTGACTTACGTCGCACTCGCCTATGGCCTGTTTCGGCTGGTCTATCGCACGGTCATCCGCCGCGGCCTGATCGCGCGCTACAGCGCCGAAACCGTGAGCTGACGCGTGGCGGCGTGAACGGTCCGGCGGCCCACGCCTGTTCCCCGATTGACGCAAATCAACGCAACTTGCCCGCCGCCCGCTATCAAGACGAGGCCGGAACCGGCGCGATCGTCGCTGCTGGGGCACGGAGATCGGCCGAGATGATCAGCAACATACTGGTTCCCGTCGACGGATCCGCACATGCCAATGCGGCAGTGGATTGGGCAAGTGATCTCGCGGGCAAATATCA
>DATBLL010000165.1:0-19667 GCA_036555425.1 Alphaproteobacteria bacterium
AAGTAGGTCGAGAGCTCCATCGGACAACGCACGCCTTTCGGCACGTAGACGAACGAGCCATCGCTGAACACCGCCGAGTTGAGCGTCGCGTAGAAATTGTCGGTATAGGGCACGACCGTGCCGAGATACTGCTTCACGATCTCGGGGCATTTCTGCATCGCCTCGGAGATCGAGCAGAAGATGATGCCCATCTTCTCGAGTCTGTCCTTGTAGGTGGTCGCGACCGAGACCGAATCGAACACGGCATCGACCGCGACACCGGCCAGACGCTCCTGCTCGGCCAGCGGAATGCCGAGCTTCTTGTAGGTTTCGAGCAGCTCGGGATCGACCTCGGAGAGATCCTTGGGCTTCGTCTTCTGCTTCGGCGCGGCGTAGTAGTAGGCGTCCTGGAAATCGATCGGCGGGTGGCTGACCTTCGCCCATTTGGGCTCGGTCATCGTCAGCCAATGCCGGTAGGCCCGGAGGCGCCCCTCCAGCATCCATGTGGGCTCGTTCTTCTTCGCCGAGATGAAGCGGACGATGTCTTCGTTGAGGCCCTTGGGGGCCGTCTCCATCTCGATGTCGGTGACGAAGCCGTACTTGTACTTGTCGAGCGCCTTCAGCTGCTCGCGGGTTTCGGTCGTAACGGCCATTGTCGTCTTCCCACCCCTGGGTTGATCGCGCGCTAGGACGCGGCCGGATGCGGCAGGCGCGCCGGCGGCGGATCGAAGCGCGCCGGGGCGACCGCCATGTCGGCAAGGCTCACGCCCTCGAGCGCGGTGCGGATCGCGCGGTTGACACGATCCCAGTTGCCGCGCATCGGGCAGAGCGATTCGACGCCGCAATTGCCCTCGGTGCCGTCCACGCAAGCGGTGAGCGAAACCGGCCCCTCGAGCGCGCGGATGATTTGCAGCACCGTGATCGCGCGCGGCGGCCGTGCCAGGCGATAGCCGCCATGGGCGCCGCGCTCGGAAACGAGCACGCCTTCGCGTGCCAAGTCCTTCAGCACTTTGGCCACGGTCGGCGTCGGCACCGCCGAGTCCTGCGCCAGCTGCGGCGCGGTGACAAGCCGCTCGGGCTCACGCGCCATCTGCGCCAGGACGACCACCGCGTAATCCGTGATGCGATTGAGTTTCAACATATTAGCCGGCCCTATCCGGTAATCCGGAGCGATTTCATCCCGTTACCTAGCGACCTCTAGACGAAAATCAAGAGTAAAATTGTCCTGTTTTTGGCCGGCTGACGGGTCTGCGCGGCTCCCACTCTTGCGCCGCAGCCAGCACCGTGAGGACGTAGTGACGCGCCTCAGCCTGCGCAGGGCGCGATGCCAATGCCCAAGCGCGACGCCGCCACCGGGACGGGACGCGCTCGGGCTCCGGCTCAGGCGTAGAGCTGGCCGGGCTTGAATCCGACGGCCTTCAAGATCTTCGCCAGCGGGCAGAAGCCGGTGAAGGCCGATTGCAGGAGATTGGCGCCGACGAACGCCGTGAGCAGCAGCCAATATTGGCTGTGAACCGTGGACAGCAGCACGCTCAGCAGGATCATGCTTCCGGCGAATACGAGAACGATGCGGTCAACGGACATGGCTTTTCCTTTTGCGGCAGAAATCTCTCACCCGGCGGTTTTCAGCTTCTCGATGCCGGCGAGTTTCATGATGTATTTCTCGTAGAGCGGCTCGCTGGTGCCTTTGCGCACCTTGCGCAGGAAGTAGCGTTCGAACGCGACCTTCGCGAGGTGGACCCACCGCCCCTCCGACGACCAGTTGACGTTGCGCGGCGGAATCTGGGGGATCGCGACGAACGCCACGCCCGAGTCGCCAAAATCGGCGAGGCAGACCGCGTTCCAAGTCGCCTCCGCCTTGGCCTCGCGCCCCTCGAGCAGCGCGCGGATGTTGTGCGCCACCGACGTGACCATCGATTCGATCATGAACCCGGTCTTGGGCACGCCGGTGGGCACCGGCGTCGCCTCGACCGGCGGAATGGCGATGCAGACGCCCGCGGCGAACACGTTGCGGTAGCGCGGATTGCGCTGGTACCTGTCGACCACGACGAAGCCGCGCGGGTTCACGAGGCCCTCGATGCCGGCGAGCGCGCGGATGCCGCGGAAGGGCGGCATCATCATCGCGAAGCGGAACGGCAGCTCGTGCTGCTTCTTCTCCTTACCGTCTTCGTCGAGCTCGGTCGCGAACAGCTTGCCGGCTTCGACGCGCGCCGTCTTGGCGTTGGTGATCCACTTGATGTGGCGCTGGCGCAGCGCCGATTCCAACAGGCCTTTGGTGTCCCCGACGCCGCCGAGGCCGAGATGGCCGATATAGGGTTCCGAGGTCACAAACGTCATCGGCACGCGGTCGCGGATGCGGCGCTTCCGCAGGTCGGTGTCGAGGATCATCGCGTATTCGTAGGCGGGGCCGAAGCACGAGACCCCCTGCACCGCGCCCACCACGATCGGGCCGGGATCGGCGACGAAGGCGCGCCACGCCTCCTCCGTGCGCTCGGCGTGATCGACATGGCAGATCGATTGCGTGTGGGCCGTGGGGCCGAGGCCCGGGATCTCGTCGAAGGCCAGTTCCGGCCCGGTTGCGATGACGAGGAAGTCGTAGTCGACGGTGCCGCCGCCCTTCAGCAGGATGCGGTTGCGCTCGGGTTCGACCTGCTCCGCGCCGGCGGCGACGAAGCCGATCCCCATGCGCTCCAGCAGCGGCGGGAGTGCGATCTCGATGTCGGCGCGCTTTCGCCATCCGACGGCGACCCAGGGGTTGGACGGCGTGAAGTGGAAGGTACTGGTGTTCGAGACGACGGTGAGGCGGTCGCCGGGCCGCAGTTTTTCCTTCATCTCGAAGGCCATCGGCATGCCGCCGAGGCCGCTGCCCAGAATCACGATGTGCGCCATGGGGCTTCCTCCTTGTCGTTCGCGCCGGATGCGACACTTTCAACAATTCTAATATTCAAATAATCGAATATGTATGAGGCCGAGTGCCGCACGCCGGAGACGCATCGAGCCATGCGAGCGGGCGCGCGGCCTTGACGTACGTCAATGAGCCCGCCTTCCGGGGGCGCGATTTTTTCCACTGTCGCGCATGGCCCGGCGACTGAGAGCAGCGATCATGACCGAGCGAAACGGAACTTCGCGCGTCGCTTTGGCGGCCGCGGCGCTTGTGGCGGTGCTGCTGCTGGCCGGCACGGTCGCGCGCGCCGAAGAGTTGACCGTGCAAACCCGCCCGATCGAGGACCTGAAGGCGGTGTTCGGGACGGTCGAAAGCGTCAAGACGGCACCGGCGCGGGCGCGGATCGGCGGCACCCTCTTCGACCTCGCGTTGATCGAAGGAGCACGCGTCGCCGCCGGGCAGAAGCTTGCGCGCGTCGTCGACCCCAAGCTGGCGCTGCAGATCGCGGCGCTCGAGGCCAAGGTCCGGTCGCTCGAATCGCAGCGCGAGCTGGCGGAGACCGAGCTGAAGCGCGCGCGCGAGCTGCGCGCGACCGGCGCCGCGACCCAGGCGCGGCTCGACGCCGCCGAAACGAATCTCGACGTGGTGCGGGGGCAGCTCGCCGCCGCCGTCGCCGAACGCGCCGTCGTCGTCCAGCAGCAGAGCGAGGGCGACGTCGTCGCCCCGGTGGCCGGGCGCGTGCTCAAGGTGAAAGCGATCAACGGCACGGTGGTGCTGCCGGGCGAGACGATCATCGAAATCGCGACCGACACCTACGTGCTGCGCATCACGGTGCCCGAGCGCCACGCACGCTTCATGCGCGAAGGCGGCCGCATACTGGTCGGCGAGCGGGGCCTCGCCGAGGATCAGCCGCTGCGCGAGGGCCGCATCCGCCTCGTCTATCCCGAGATGCGCGACGGCCGGGTCGTCGCCGACGCCGACGTGAGCGGCCTCGGCGACTATTTCGTTGGCGAACGCACGCGCGTCTTCGTCACGGCCGGGACCCGCCCGGCGATCGTCATTCCACCCGCCTATCTCGTCCGCCGCTACGGGCTCGCCTTCGTGCGCCTCAAGGCCGGCGGCGAGGTCGTGGTCCAGCCCGGACCCGCGGCCGAGGGCGGCATCGAGATCTTGTCCGGCCTCGAGGCCGGCGACGTTTTGGTGCGGCCGTGAAGCTCGGGCTTTCGGGCGCCCTCACCCGCGCCTTCATCGCCTCGCCGCTGACGCCGCTGTTGCTGGCGGCGGCTATCGTCGTCGGGCTCGTGGCGACGGTTTCGCTCGCGCGCGAGGAAGAGCCGCAGATCAGCGTGCCGCTGGTCGACATCCACGTGAGCGCCAACGGGCTCAAGGCCGGCGACGCCGTCGAGCTGGTGACGAAACCGCTCGAGATCATCGTCAAGAGCGTGCTCGGCGTCGACCATGTCTATTCGCAGACCATGGACGACCGCGCCATCGTCACGGCGCGCTTCAAGGTCGGCACCGACGAGGACGAGGCGATCCTCCGCATCCACGAGAAGGTGCGCGCCAATTTCGACCGCATCCCGACCGGCATTCCGGAGCCGCTCATCGTCAAGCGCGGCATCAACGACGTGGCCATTCTGGCGCTCACCCTCGCGCCCAAGCCGGGCACCGATGGGCGCTGGAACGACAACGCGCTCTTCCAGATCGCCGAGAAGCTGCAGGCCGAGCTCGCCAAGGTGGAGGATGTCGGCCTTACCTATATCGTCGGCGGCCGCGCCGATCAGATCCGCGTCGAGCCCGATCCCGAGAAGCTGACCGAGTACGGCGTCACGCTGAAGCAGCTCATCGAGAAGGTGGAGGGCGCCAACCGGGCGCTCCAGGTCGGCGCGGTGCGCGAGCGCAATCGCAGCATTGACGTGACGGCCGGCCATACGCTGCAGAACCCGGCCGACATCGGGCTGCTGATGATCGGCACCAGCGACCGCCGCCCGGTCTACGTGCGCGACGTGGCGCGGATCGTGGTCGGCGCCAAGCCGGAGGAACGCCGTGCCTGGCACTTCGCCAAGCAGAAGGACGGCACGCTCGACATGCGCCCGGCCGTGACCTTGGCTCTGGCCAAGCGCAAAGGCGCCAACGCGGTGGTGCTGGCCGAAGCGCTGCTCGCGCGCCTCGCACTGATCCAGGGCGCGCTCGTCCCGGGCGACGTGGCCGTCACGGTCACGCGCAACTACGGCGAGACGGCTGCCGAAAAGGCGGACGAACTGCTGCTCCATCTCGGCATCGCGGCGGTATCAATCGCGCTTCTCGTGGTGCTGACGCTCGGCTGGCGCGAGGGCGTCGTCGTGCTGGTCGTGGTCCCGACGACGATCCTCTTGACGCTCTTCGCGGCGTGGCTGATGGGCTACACGATCAACCGCGTCAGCCTGTTCGCGCTCATCTTCTCGATCGGCATCCTCGTCGACGATGCGATCGTCGTGATCGAAAACGTTTCTCGCCATTGGCGCATGGGCGATGGCCGCACGCGGACGCAAGCCGCGATCGATGCCGTGGCCGAAGTGGGCAATCCCACCATCGTCGCCACCCTGACCGTGGTGGCGGCGCTGCTGCCGATGATGTTCGTCTCGGGCTTGATGGGCCCCTATATGAGCCCCATCCCGGCCAACGCTTCGGCGGCGATGCTGTTCTCGTTCTTCGTCGCCGTGGTCGTGACGCCGTGGTTGATGATGCGCATGCAGCGGCGCGAGGCCACGGCACTCGCCGGCCCGGCGCACCACGACGACGGCGGGGGCGCCTTGGGCCGCCTCTATCGCCGCGTCGCCGTCCCGCTCCTCTCCGGCCGCAAGCGCGCCAAGATCTTCCTCGCCGCCGTCACCGGCGCCACTGTGCTTTCCTGCGTCGCGTTCTACACGCGCGACGTGACCGTCAAGCTCCTGCCCTTCGACAACAAATCGGAGCTGCAGGTGGTCGTCGACCTGCCCGAGGGCGCAAGCCTCGAAGCGACCGAGCGGGTGCTGATGCAGGCGGCGCAGCGGCTCAAGGACGTGAAGGAGCTTGCCACGATCCAGGCCTATGCCGGCACGGCCGCCCCCTTCAACTTCAACGGCCTCGTACGCCACTATTATCTCCGCGCCCGCGCCAATCAGGGGGATCTGCAGCTCAACCTACTGCCCAAGGGCGAGCGCGGCCGCGCCAGCCACGACATCGCCCTCGATGTGAGGAAGCGATTGGCCGGCCTTTCGGTGCCCGAAGGCACGCGGATCAAGGTCGTCGAAGTGCCGCCCGGCCCGCCGGTGCTGGCGACGCTGCTGGCCGAGGTCTATGGGCCCACGGCAGAGGCGCGCCGCGAGGCGGTGGCGCGGTTGCGCGGCATCTTCCGCTCGGTCGATTTCATCGTCGACGTCGACGATTCGCTCGGCCGCCTCTCCGAGCGCGTGCGCTTCGTCATCGACCAGGAGAGCCTCGAATTCCACGGCGTCGAGCAGGCGCACGTCTTCGATACGATCCAGGCGCTGATGGGCGGCGTGCGCGTGGGCTATTCGCATCGCGGCGCCGAGACCTATCCGATGGAGATCACGATCCGCCTGCCGCGCGCCGGCCTCGCGCTCGGGGAGCGGATGCTGGCGACGCCGGTCCCGGCCAAGAACGGCGTCGTCGAGCTGGGCGACGTGGTGCAGGTGCGCCGCGAGCCGGCGTCGTACCCGATCTTCCGCCGCGACGGCCGCTATGCCGAGATGGTGCTGGCCGAGCTGGCCGGGCGCTACGAAGCGCCGATCTACGGCATGCTCGCGGTCGAGACCGCCATCGACAAGGCCAAGTGGGGCCCGCTCGGCCCGCCCGCGGTAAGCTATCATGGGCAACCCGACGACGAGCGCAAGCTCACGCTGCTTTGGGACGGCGAATGGGAGGTGACCTACGTTACCTTCCGCGACATGGGCGCGGCCTTCGCCGTCGCGATTCTCGCCATTTACCTCCTCGTCGTCGGCCAGTTCGGCAGCTTCCGGCTGCCGCTGCTGATCCTGGTGCCGGTGCCGCTCACCCTGGTCGGCATCGTCATCGGCCATTGGCTGTTCGGCGCCGCCTTCACCGCCACGTCGATGATCGGCTTCATCGCGCTCGCCGGCATCATCGTGCGCAACTCGATCCTGCTCGTCGACTTCATCCAGGCGCGCCGGCGCGAGGGTGCGCGTCTGCGCGATGCGCTGGTCGAAGCGGGCGCCATCCGCTTCAAGCCCATCGTCCTCACCGCTGCGGCGGCGATGATCGGCGCCGCTTTCATACTGTTCGACCCCATCTTCCAGGGCCTGGCGATCTCGCTGCTGTTCGGCCTCGCCTCCTCGACCGCGCTCACCGTCCTTGTCATCCCGGCGATCTACGTATGGCTGCGCGACGACGAGCCGAAGGTGCCAACGGCACCAGCTGTTCAGGAGCCTCCGCCGCCGGCCGCGCCCCTCTGATCGCCGCGCCGCGACAACGCTGGAGCGCGCCCCAACCCAAATCTTTCTCTTAGAGCCGCGTCTCGATCACCGCGAACCAGTTGCGCACGGCGGGATCGAAGTGGCGCGGCTGCGGGTTGACGAGCCGGCCCGACCGGTCGGTCATGAGCGCACGCTTGGCCACCGAATTCGAGAGATTGCCGCCCACGACCGCGATCCAGCCCTCGCGCACGTCGACGACGATATCGCAATGCGAGGCGTAGTTCCGGTCCGGCTGGTGATCGAACTCGATCCCGCTCTCGAGCGAATTGCAGACGAGGTCGCCGGGACGCGGTGCGTAATCGCTCAAGCGCCGCGCCCAGAAATGGCCGCTGCGGCGCTCGCGGTTCTGGGTCGCGATGCGGATATAGTGCGCGTGCGAGCCGGTCGCAGGCCACGACGCGCCGGCGCCGGCCTGCTTCATCACGTAGGACACGAAGGCGCCCGACCAGGCGGCGCGGCTCTCGTGGCCGGTGCCGACTTTCCAGTAGTGCGCGACCCAGGCGCCGTAGCCCGCGCTCGACTGCTTCGGCCCGCTGCGATGCATGGCCTGCGCGCCCCAGCGCAGCCATTCGCTCATCGCGATCTCGACGACGCGGCGGCGGAAGCTCGTCTCCGCGGCGCGCGAGGTGGTCTCGGAGCGGAGCCACGCGACCGGCACCGCTCCGCTGCGCACGGGCGGCGGCGGCGCGGGACCGCGGTACGAGCAGCCCGCGATCGAGAGCAGCACGGCAAAGACAGCCAGATGACGATGCACGGTCGCCCCTCACGGCCGATTTTTCCCGGAGACAGTACGGTGACTCGCCGCGCTGTTATCCCGCTCGGGCGGCGATGGCAACCCTCGCGTCGCGGCGGGGACGCCTCAAGCGGCGCTGCGGCCGGCGGCCATGGCGCTCCACGCTTCGACGAACCGCTCGACGTCGGCGGAGGTGGTGGCCCAGCCGAGGCTCACGCGAATGGCCGCGGACACCGCTTCGGGCGGCAATCCCATCGCCGCCAGCACATGCGACGGGCGCACCTTGCCCGAGGAGCAAGCCGATCCGGCGCTCACGGCCACGCCGGCGAGATCGAGCGCCATCACTTGCGTTTCGCTCGGCACGTCGCGCAGCACGATGCAGCTCGTGTTTGGGATCCGCGGCGCTTCGGCGCCCGGGATGCGCGCGCGGTTCGATCGCGCGAGCACCGCCGCCTCGAGCCGAGCGCGCAGCTCGGTGCACTTCTGCGCGTAGGCCGAGAGATCGCGCCGCGCCGCCGTGGCCGCCGCGCCGAAGCCGGCAATTCCGGGGACGTTTTCGGTGCCGGCGCGGCGCCCCCGCTCCTGCCCGCCGCCGCGCAGCGATGCGGCAAGCGCGATTCGCTCCGAAACGTAGAGCGCGCCGACGCCCTGCGGTCCGCCCAGCTTGTGCGCCGACAAAGACACAAGATCGGCGCCGAGCGTGCGCACTTCGACGGGAATCTTGCCGGCGGCCTGCACGGCATCGCAGTGGACAAGGGCGCCGGCGGCGTGCGCGCATTTCGCAATCTCTGCCACGGGTTGCACAACGCCGGTCTCGTTGTTGGCGAGCATCACCGATACGAGCGTCTCGCCGCCGCGCCCGGCGATGAGTTCGTCGAGCGCATCGAGATCGGCCATGCCGCTGGGCGATACGGGAATGCGGGGCGTATCGGGATCATGCGCCGCCGCCGCGGCAAGAACCGAATCGTGCTCGATGGCGGAGACGAGCACGCGCCTTCGCCCCGCTCCCGCCAGCGCCAGTGCATTGGCTTCGGTGCCGCCGCTCGTGAAGACGAGGTCGGCGGGCGCCGCGCCGATCAGCGCCGCCACCGCTTCGCGCGCATCCTCGACGCGCTTGCGCGCCGCGCGCCCGAAGCGATGAACCGACGATGGGTTGCCGGTGCGGGCGAGCGCTTCGGCCACGGCCGCGGCCGCCTCGGGCCGGACCGGCGCTGTCGCGTTGTAGTCGAGATAGACCGGGGGCGCGCCGTCCAAGGGGCGCGCTTCAGGCGTTCTGCGTCCGGCGCTCGCGCTCCGCGGCATCGCGTTTGGCCAGCTCGCCTTCGAGCTCCTCGATCCGGGTCGCGAGCGCGTTGAGCTGGGCGCGCATTGCATCGAGCGCGCGCTGCGTCGGGTCGGGAATATCGCCGGGCGTGCCGTAGGCGATGAAGGCCTTTTGCGTCTCCGGATCCTTGCAGGCGATGAGCCGCGCGGGAATGCCGATGGCGGTGCAGCCCGGCGGCACGTCTTTCGTGACGACGGCGTTGGCGCCGACGCGCGCATCGGCGCCGACCGTGATCGGACCGAGCACCTGCGCGCCCGAACCCACGATCACGCCGCGTTGGAGCGTCGGATGCCGCTTCTTGTGGCGCTGGGCGTCCGAGTTCTCGGCCGGCGAGGTGCCGCCAAGCGTGACACCGTGATAGAGCGTGACGTCGTCGCCGACCTCGGCGGTCTCGCCGATAACGACGCCCATGCCGTGGTCGATGAAGAGGCGCTCGCCGATCTTGGCGCCGGGATGGATCTCGATGCCGGTGAACCAGCGGCCCCAATGCGAGGTCCAGCGCCCGAGCAGGCGCATGCCATGGCGCCAGAACCAGCTCGCGAGCCGGTGCCAGCGGACCGCATGAAACCCGGGATAGGCGAGGAACACTTCGAAGCGCGAGCGGGCCGCCGGATCGCGCGCCCGGATCGCATCGATATCCTCGATCAACCTCTTGAACATGAAGGATTTAGCTCCCATATCGCCGGCCTGCCCCGCGCCCCGGCGGCGCCTCGGGCGGAAACCGCAACAGCAGCGAACCGTTGCCCACCGTTGCGAGGCGATATAATGAGTGACGTTGGGGGGTCAAGCAAAGGGCCTCGCGCCGGGCTCCGAGGCCGGACGCCAAGCCTCTGAATTTACGACAATTTCTCGCCCCATTGGATCGCATGACATGCCGGACGTAATTATCCCCGGGCCCGAAGGACGGCTCGAAGGCCGCTATCATCACAGCAAGACGCCGAATTCGCCGATCGCGCTGCTGCTGCATCCGCATCCGCAGCACGGCGGGACGATGAACAACAAGATCGTCTACCAGCTCTATCATCTCTTCGCGCGCCGCGGCTTCTCGACGCTGCGCTTCAATTTCCGCGGCGTCGGCCGCTCGCAGGGCAGCTACGACCGCGGCGAGGGCGAGCTCTCCGATGCCGCGGCGGCGCTCGACTGGCTCCAGGGCCAGAACCCGACCGCGGCCCATTGCTGGATCGCCGGCTTCTCGTTCGGCGCCTGGATCGGCATGCAGCTGCTGATGCGCCGGCCCGAGATCGACGCCTTCATTTCGGTGGCACCCCCGGCGAACATCTACGATTTCGGCTTCCTCGCCCCCTGCCCCTCCTCGGGCATGATCATCCAGGGCGCCGCCGACAAGATCGTGCCGCTCGATTCGGTGCAGAAGCTGGTGACCAAGCTCAATCACCAGAAGGGCATCAAGATCGATTACCGCATCATCGACAAGGCCGACCACTTCTTCTCGAACCACATCGACGAGCTGACGACGAACGTCGAGGACTACCTCGAGAAGCACCTGACGCCGGTGCGGCGCAAGACCGGGCGCACGCGCGAGGTGAAAGAGGCGGCCCCGCGCTGAGCGCGCCTAGCGCGCGCGGTGCAAGGTGCCGCCAGCGAGCGGGCGCGGCGCGCCGGTCGTGCGCGGGAAGGTGATGGGGAGGCCGTCGAGCGCGCGCAGTGCGAGATAGGCGAACGCCTGCGCCTCGAGCGCGTCGCCATCCCAGCCGACGGCTTCCACCGCATCGACGGGTGCGGCGACGGCCGCCTTCAATGCCCGCATGATCGCGGGATTGTGCCGCCCGCCGCCGCAAACCAGCCAGCGCCGCGCCGGCATGGGGAAAAATCGGCGCGCCGCGGCCGCCGCTTGCGCCGTGACCTCGACCAACGTCGCTGCGCCGTCTTCGGGCGAGAGGGCTCTCACCGGACCGGCTTCGAAATGGCCGCGGTCGAGGCTCTTGGGCGGCGTGCGCGCAAAATAGGGATCGGCCAGGATCGCCGCCGCAGCCTTGGCGTCGACGCGGCCGGCGTGCGCGAGCCTCCCGTCGGTATCGCAGCGGGCGCCGGTGTGCCTCAGCACCCAATCGTCGATCAGCGCATTGCCGGGCCCGGTGTCGAAGGCGAGCAGCGCGGCGTCGTCGGGCGCCATCGCCGCCGGATCGAACGCGGCGCCGATCCAGGTGACGTTGGCGACGCCGCCGATGTTGAGCACGACGAGCGGATGCTCAAGCTCGCGCGCGAGCGCTGCGTGGAACACGGGCACGAGCGGTGCGCCCTGCCCGCCCGCCTTCACGTCGGCGCTGCGGAAATCGTTGACCACGTCGATGCCGACGAGGCGCGCCAGCAAAGCGCCGTCGCCGATCTGTACCGTCTCGCCTGCCTCGGGCCGGTGCCAGATCGTCTGGCCGTGAAAGCCCACGACATCGACTTCGCCGGGCGCGACGCCGTGGGCCGACAGCAGCGTCTCGACCGCCTCGGCATGGGCCCGCGTCAGCGCTTCGACGACGGCGCGCGGCGCTTCGGACTTGCCAAGCACCGCGCGAAGGCCCCGCCGGATTGCGTCGCCATAAGGGATCGTCGTGCGCGGGCCGAACTCGACACGGCCGCGGCCGTCGGAGCGGATGAGCGCGGCATCGACGCCGTCCAGTGACGTACCGCTCATCAGGCCGAGCGCGGTGCGCAGGCGCGCCGCGGCGGATGCCGGCGTTTTTGGTTTTGCCTCTGCCTGTGCTAAGGGGGGCATTCTATCGGCGGCGCTCCGAGCCAGGATCAGACTTGCATGGTGGCATTAAAATCCGATTTCCTCCATACGCTCGACGAGCGCGGCTTCGTCCACCAGATTTCCGACGCCGCGGCGCTCGACGCCAAGTGCCTGGCGGGCCCGATCACCGCCTATATCGGTTTCGACTGCACCGCCGACAGCCTGCACATCGGCAGCCTCGTGCAGATCATGCTGCTGCGCTGGCTGCAGAAGACGGGGCACAAGCCGATCGTGTTGATGGGCGGCGGCACCACGAAGGTCGGCGATCCCTCGGGCAAGGACGAGGCGCGCCAGCTTCTGACCGATGCGCAGATCGAGAAGAACATGACCGGCATCAAGTCGGTCTTCGCGAAATACCTCAAATTCGGCGAGGGCCGCACCGACGCGGTGATGGTCAACAACGCCGATTGGCTCGACAAGCTCGCCTATATCCCGTTCCTGCGCGACATCGGCCGGCACTTCACGATCAACCGCATGCTCACCTTCGATAGCGTGAAACTGCGCCTCGAGCGCGAGCAACCGCTGACCTTCCTCGAATTCAACTACATGATCCTCCAGGCCTACGACTATCTGGAGCTGGCGCGCCGGCACAATTGCATCCTGCAGATGGGCGGCTCGGACCAGTGGGGAAACATCATCAACGGCGCCGAGCTCGGCCGCCGCGTCGAGGGGCGGGAGATGTACGCGCTCACCTCGCCGCTGCTCACGACTTCCTCCGGCGCGAAGATGGGCAAGTCCGCGCAAGGCGCCATCTGGCTCAACGAGGATCGGCTCTCCGCCTACGATTTCTGGCAATATTGGCGCAACACCGAGGACGCCGATGTCGGGCGCTTCTTGAAGCTCTTCACCGAGATGCCGCTCGGCGAGATCGCGCGGCTCGAGAAGCTCGGCGGCGCCGAGATCAACGAGGCGAAGAAGGTGCTGGCGACGGAGGTGACGACGCTCGCGCATGGCGCGGCCGCGGCGGCCTCCGCGGCGGAAACGGCGCGCAAGACCTTCGAGGAGAGGGCGCTCGGCGCCGATCTGCCGGTCGTCGAGGTGCCGCGCAACGAGCTGCAGAAAGGCGTGCCCTTGTTCACGCTCCTGCAGCGGGCCGGCCTCGCCACCAGCGGCGGCGAGGCGCGCCGGCTCGTCAAGGGCCGCGGCGCCAAGGTCAACGACCGCACGATCGACGTCGAGACGCGGCCGGTGACACTCGCGGATCTTTCGGGCGAGGGCGTGGTGAAGCTTTCGGCCGGCAAGAAGCGCCACGCGCTGGTGAAGCCGGTCTAGAGGCGGAGGCGCTGACTCAGCGCTCCTCGAGGCGCTCGAAGGGCGGCGGGACCACCTGCCCCGGCACCGCGCGCGGCGCACGCCGGCCGCCGGAGTCGGGCTCCGCCGCCGGCGCTCCGAGCGGACTCGCATCGGCCGAGGGCCGGTCGAACAGGCGGCGCAGCGGCCCCGGCGTCAGCATCGAGAGCGGGTTGACGGTGAAGCTTGGATTCTTGAGATCGCCCTCGACCGCGAAGCGCGCCGCGAACAGGCCGCCGCCCTTCTCCTTCACGATCACTTCGCCGAGCAGCGGGATTTTCCCGACCATGCTGTTGAGCATGTAGAGCGGCACGATCGTGCCGTTGATGTTGGCCATGTCCTTGCGCACGTCGACGCGGCCCGAGAAGGTGAGGCCGATCTGCGAGCCCTCGGCACGGCCGTCCTTGACCTCGATCATGCCCTGGCTGAAGCGGAACGGCATCACGAGCGTTCCGAATTCGACACCCTGATCGCTGGCGAGCAGATTGCCGAGGCCCTCGAACGAGGCCATGGCCAGGAGCCGCGCCATCACCGGCGCGCGGGTGATGCGATAGTTGCGCAGGTCGGTGCTGCCCACGAAGCCGGCATCGGGCTTGCGGTCGTCGGCGGTGGCGCGAATGGTGAGGGCGCCGCCGACGACGGTGTCGGTGATGTTGAGCGCCTTGAGCGCCGCGCCCGCATCCTGGGTCGTGACCTGCAGCGCGCGCCCGCCGGCGATTTCGACGAGCCGGAGCGCCAGCGGCGTGCCGCGCCCGACTTTGGCGTCCATCGCGATGCCGCGCCAGCGCTTGCCGTCGAAGCTGGCCTCGCCGATGAATTCGCTGACGTGGCGATCGCGCGCGATGTAGAGCCGATTCAGCTTCGCCGATAGCCGCACGCGCGGCAAGGGAACGTCGCCGCTGTCCGTGCGCGCGGCGAGAATTGGCGCGATGTCGAAGCTGCCGCCTTCGATGCGCACGACCTTGCTGCCGTCCTTCTCGCCCTGGATGACCGCGCGAATGTCGGTCCGCCCGGCGACGAGGCGGTTCAGCTCCATCGTGCGGATCGTCAGGCCATCGGCGTGGAACGTCGAGCTGCCGCTCGACTGCATGGCCGCGCTCTCGATGCTGAAGCGCGGCACGGCCACGACGCGCTGGTTCTGCATGACGACGAGCGAGCGCCCCGTCGCCGGCATGCCGAGCGGCTTGGTGATGGGCAGGCCCGGCGTGGTGAAGGATGCGTCCTGAAAATCGTAGACGCCGTCGATCTGGGTGCGACCGTCGTCGCTGCCGGTGATCTTAAGCTCGGCGCCGAACGCGCCGGTCATGTGCGGGCGGATATCGAAGCCCGCCGCCGCCATGGTCTCGACCTTGAAGCGCGTCTTGAGGTCGAGCGTCCGGCGCGGGCTCACGGCCTTGCCGAACGCCTCGCTCCACTTGATCGACGCCGCTTCGCCCCCAAGGCGCCCGTCGCCGGCGAGCGTCATGCCCTGCTTGTCGACCGTGAGCTTCAGGCGGCCGTCGGCAATGTCGAGGCCGAACAGGCCCTTCTTCCAGCCGAAGCGCGTGAGGTCGGCGTCGGCGCGGATATCGACGTCGTCGAGCTTGACCTCGCGCGAGAGCAGGAAGCGGACGTTGATCGTCGCCTTGGCGTCGGCATTGACCGCCACCGGATTGACGCCGAGCGCGCCCGCGAAGCCGAGCGGCTTCCGGTCGAGGATGCGCATGATGTCGGCGAGCTTGCCCTCGATCGGCGCCACGACGATGAAATCCTCGGCCGGCTTCTCGAAGCCGAGAATGTCGATCTTGCCGCCGGTGAGCTTGACGCCCTCGAGCTCGCCGCGCTCGACGGTGAACTTCAGATCCTTGTCGTCGAAGGTCGCGAAGCCGTCGACCTTCGTGACCGGCGGCAGGTGATCCATGAAGCGGACCGAAATGCCGCTGTAGCGGTAGACGCCCTTGACCAGATCCAGCACCAGCGGCTCGATCTTGTCCGGGCGCTTGTGGATCGCGATGCGGAGATCGAGCTGCTCGACGGTGCCCGCCGTAATATTGGTGGTGACCCATGTCCGGGCGCGCGGCTTGAGGCCCACGGGCCAGTATTTCGCGATATCGGTGGCGGGAACCGACGACAGCGAGAACGTGCCGCTGTAGTTCCAGTTCACCTCGTCGCCGACGAAAACGCCGGCGGTGGAGAGCTTCGGGCCCGCCGTGCGGATCTCGAACTTGCCGATGTCGAGGCGGCGCCCGTTCTCGGTCAGGCCGCCGGCGAGCACGAAATCGACGATCTCGAGCGGCTGGTCGTAATAGCCCGGAACGGTGAGGCTGCCGCGCGTGCCGCGGAGATCGAAGCGCGCGCCCTCGATGCGGCCGGTGTCGCGCGCGTCGAACTCGATGGCGCCGCCGAAGGGCGTGTCGAACCAGGCCAGCGCGCGGAGCGCGCCGTGGGCGGAGGCAAACAGGTTGGGCGAGAGATCCGTGAATTGCACGCCGACGCGGATAGTGCCGTCGGAGCGCCGGTGCACCGCCTTGGAGGCGAGATTGACGCGGCGCCCATCGACCACGAGCTCGAGGCCGATCGAAGCCGTGATGCCGTCCGCATCGCGCTTCAACTCGCCGTTGACGCGCTTCGCGGTCCATTCGCGCCCGAGATTGGCGTCGTCGACGATGAGTTCGCCGTCGACGATGTCGACCGCCTCGAGCTCGCCCATCGGCGCCTGGGCGCTATCGCGACGGTCGCGCGCGAGCGCCCTCAGCAGGCTCGGCAGCATCGGCGCGCTGCTCTTCTGGCTCTGCTTGAGGCCGAGCTCGATCCGCCCATCGGCCGTGCGCACGAGACGCAGTTCCGGCCTCAAGAGCTTCAATTCCTTGAGCGCAACCTCGCCGCGCAAGAGCGCGCCGACGCCGACGCGCAGCGAGACGTTGGGGACGGTGGCGAGGACGGTCTTGTCGGGCCGCTCTAGGCGCAGATCGGTCGCCCGGATGCGCAGCCCATCGCCCCATCCTTCCCAGGCGATCTCGGCGCGCCCCACCGCCACGTGGTACGAGCCGTCGCCGGGCTGAAGCGCGCTCTCGATCTCGGGCTTGAAGCGGTCGATCGCGATCGGGCCGTGCGACAGCCGGATGGCCAGGACGGCCACCGCCGCCACGGCCAAGACGACGACCGTTCCCACGGCACGGCGCCCCCACTTCGCGATGTTCCGTCCGACTCTCAGCAAACGGCGAATCCTGTCCCCGGCGCGAGCCACGCAAAGCGTTGCCCGGCCTCAACATGTCGTCTAGTGCTTGTCTGCGAACCCCAGGTTCGGAGGATGCCTAACAATATAGCCAAACCAAGGCAAAAAGTCCCACTCCCCGGGCGGCCGGACGCCGCAGCCGTCGGGGTCGAACGCTGGCGCGAAGCGGCTGAGAAACTTGCCGAGTCCGGGCTTCGCCGCGCTGCGCGCGACCTCCTAGACGACGCGGGCTGGCGGCCGCTGCTTATGGGCATATTCGGCTCCAGCCCATTCCTTACCGAAATTCTGTTAAGCAATCTTGAGGCCGCGCTGGATTATGTTCAGTCGGGTCCCGAGGCTGCCCTCGCCAATGCGTTGGGCGCGCTCGAGAGTGCCGCCGCGCCCGAGGCCGATTCACCCGCCGTGGAGCGCGCGTTGCGGCGCGCCAAGCGGGGCGTGGCGCTGATCACGGCGCTAGCCGATCTTGCCGCCGTCTGGCCGCTCGAGACCGTCACGCGTACGCTCAGCGAATTCGCGGGCCGGGCGATCGACATTGCGGCCCGCCTGCATGCGCGCCGTCTTGCGCAGACGGGCGCCATCGCGATTCCCGGCGGCGACGGCCTCGAAGGCAGCGGCATCATCGTTCTCGGCATGGGCAAGCTCGGTGCGTTCGAGCTCAACTATTCGAGCGACGTCGATCTCGTCGTGTTCTACGACCCCGACAAACTGGCGGCGCGCGAGCCCGACCGGCTGCGCCAGCACATGGTGCGCCTGACCCAAAGCACGATGGGCAGCCTCAGCACGCGCACGGCCGACGGCTACGTGTTCCGCACCGATCTCCGCCTCCGGCCCGATCCGGCTTCGACGCCGGCGGCGGTCTCGGTGCTCGCGGCCGAGGTCTACTACGAGACGATGGGCCAGAACTGGGAGCGCGCGGCCATGATCAAGGCCCGGCCCGTCGCCGCCGACCGCGCCGCCGGCGACGCGTTCCTGGCGCGGCTCCGGCCCTTCATCTGGCGGCGCAGCCTCGATTTCAACGCGATCCAGGACATCCACTCGATCAAGCGCCAGATCAACGCGCATCGCGGCGGCAGCGAGATCGCGGTGGCCGGCCACAACATCAAGCTCGGCCGCGGCGGCATCCGCGAGATCGAGTTCTTCGCGCAGACGCAGCAGCTCATCTTCGGCGGCCGCGACGCGGGCTTGCGCCAGCGCGGCACTTGCGACGCGCTGCGCGCCCTCGCCCGCGCCGGCCGCACGCCCGATGCGGTGGCCGATGAGCTGATCGCCTCGTATCGCTTCCTGCGCACCGTCGAGCACCGGCTGCAGATGATCGACGACCAGCAAACGCACACGCTGCCGGAGGCACCGGCCGAACTCGAGGCACTGGCGCGCTTCGCCGGCTATGAAAACGCCGATGCGTTCGCGGTGGATTTGCTCTTTCACCTGCGCCGCGTCGAGGATCACTACGGCCACCTCTTCGAGGAGGCGCCGAGCCTCGCCGCACCGGGCAATCTCGTTTTCACCGGCGTCGAGCACGATCCCGAGACGCTGGCGACCATCGCCAAGCTCGGCTATCGCGATCCCGAAACCGTCTCCGCCCTCATCCGCGGCTGGCATCACGGCCGCCACCGTGCTATGCGCAGCGCCCGCGCCCGCGAGGTCATGACCGAGCTGGTGCCGGCGATCATCGCCGCGCTGGCCAAGAGCGTGAATCCCGACGACGCCTTCCGCCGCTTCGACACCTTCATCGCGCAGCTGCCGGCCGGCGCGCAGTTCTTCGCGCTGCTGCACGCCAATCCGGGCCTGCTCGCGTTGCTGGCCGACATCATGGGCAGTGCGCCGCGCTTGGCCGAGCGCCTCGCCCGCCGGCCGATCTTGTTCGATACGGTGCTCTCGCCCGATTTCTACAAGCCCGCACCCGATCGCACGGCCCTCGCGGCTGAGCTCGATGGCGCGGTGGCCGGAACCGGCAGCTACGAGGACACGCTCGATGCGGCGCGGCGCTGGGCCCAGGACCGGCAGTTCCAGACCGGCGTGCAGTTCCTGCGCGACGTCATCGACGCGGCCGCCGCCGGAACCGGCCTTTCCGACATCGCCGATGCCGTGATCGCGCGGCTGCTGCCGGCGGCCGAGGCCGAATTCGCGCGCCAGCACGGGCGCATTCCGGGCGCGGCTTTCGCGGTTCTGGCGCTGGGCAAGCTCGGCGGCCGCGAGCTTTCGGCCACCTCCGATCTCGATCTCGTCTTCGTCTACGAAGCGCCCGAGAGCGTCGAGCAGTCGCGGGGCCCGAAGCCGCTCGCGGTCAGCCACTACTACGCCCGGTTCGCGCCGCGCTTCGTCAATGCGCTGGCGGCGGCGACGGCCGAGGGGGATCTCTATCACGTCGATCTCCGCCTCCGGCCCGACGGCAACAAGGGCCCGCTCGCTTCGAGCTTTCAGGCGTTCCTGCAATATCAGCAGCGCGACGCCTGGACCTGGGAGCACATGGCGCTCACGCGCGCGCGGTTCGTCGCCGGCGATGCTGCGCTCGGCGCCAAGATCATGGCGCTGGTGCGCGAGATCTTGACCCAGCCGCGCGATGCCGAGCGCCTGCTCGCCGACGTCGCCGACATGCGCCGGCGCGTCTTCGAGCAGCACCCGGCGCGCTCGCTCTGGGAGGTGAAGCACGTGCGCGGTGGCCTCGTCGATGTCGAATTCATCGCGCAATACTTGCTGCTGCGCCATGCATCCGAGCGCCCGGAAATCCTCGCGCCCTCGATCGCCGACGCTTATCGGCAGCTCGGCGCGGCGGGGTTTCTACCTGCGGACCGCGCCGGCGCGCTTGCCGCGGCGGCGCGTCTCCTGCAACAGGTCCAGGCCATGCTGCGCTTGACGGTCGCCGAAGGTTTCGACGAGAACACCGCCACCGAGGGCTTGAAGGCGGCGCTGGCCCGCGCCGGCGGCGCCGCCAGTTTCGATGCGCTCAAGGCAGCGCTGGCCGACGCGCAGGCGGAGGTCCGCCGCGCCTACGCCGAAATCATCGCCGAGCCGGCCGCCCGCCTCG
>DATBLL010000100.1:0-13491 GCA_036555425.1 Alphaproteobacteria bacterium
AATTGGGACAAGAACACGTTCCTGCCCTTCCATCCCGGCGCGGTGAAGTACTACACCGAGAAGGGAATCAAGGTTCCCGACAAGCTCGTCGGCAAGTAATCGTCTGATCGTCGGACCGGGCAGGCGCGCGCTTTCACCGGAGCGCGCGCTGCCCGTTTGCGGGGAGCGAAGGCATGGCGAGTGGGGACCCGGCCAAGCCAGAGGCGGCCGGCGCCGTCAATAGCGGGGAGGTCGCGCAGATCAGCGAGCAGGAGTTCGCGAGCTCCTGGCGCGAGCATTCGGGGTGGAAGAAGAGCGCGCTGTTCTGGCTGGCCGCGATTTTCGCCGCCTTCCACATCCTCAATCTCAATTACCTGGCGCTCGATTCGACTCTGTTCCGCATCGTCCATCTCTCCGGCGGCGCCGCGCTCGGGTTCCTGCTGATCTCCGCGCGCCGCGGCGAAAAGCCGGGGCACATTCCCTGGTACGATTGGGTGCTGGCGGCCGCAGCGGTGGCGGTCGGCGTCTATCTCGCCTGGGACATCGACGATTGGCAGATGCGCGTCGGCACTGTGGCAACGGTGTGGGACTTCGTCGCCGCCCTCGTCGGCACGGTGCTGGTGCTCGAATTCACCCGCCGCAGCTCGGGCTGGGCGCTCACCATCATCGCGCTCGCCTTCATCGTCTACGGCTTCGGTTTTGTCGGCCGCTCCATGCCGGGCGCGCTTCATCACCAGGGCAAGCCGTTCCAGGACTGGTTCGTCCAGATCTTCAGCGAGAACGGCGTCTTCGGACAGACGCTCGAGGTCTCCTCGACCTTCATCATCCTCTTCGTGATTTTCGGAGTCTTCCTCACCCGCTCGGGCGCCGGCGATTACTTCAACAATCTCTCCGTCGCCCTCGTTGGCTGGGCGCGCGGCGGGCCGGCCAAGGTGGCCGTGATCTCGGGCGCGCTCTTCGGCTCGATCAGCGGCTCCTCGGTCGCCAACGTCGTGGCCTCGGGTGCCATCACCATCCCGATGATGCGCCGCGTCGGCTACGACCGCGCCACCGCGGGCGCCATCGAGGCCACCTCCTCGACCGGCGGCCAGATCACGCCGCCCGTGCTCGGCGCCGGCGCCTTCATCATGGCGCAGGTGCTCGGCATGCCCTATGCCGATATCGCCTGGGCCGCCTTCTTTCCCTGCATCCTCTTCTACATCGCCAACTATTCGCACTGCCACTTGCACGCGCTGCGCCACGGCTTGAAAGGCATTCCACGCAGGGAGCTGCCGAGCCTCGGCCCCATGCTGGGGCGCCTCTACTTCGTCCTTCCCATCGCCATTCTGATTTACGCATTCGTCACGGGCTTCTCGCCGTTTCGCGCCGCTTCGCTCGCGATGCTGGCGGCGATCCTGGTTACGCTGGCGGTGATGGGCACCTCGACCGGGCCGCTGCCGGCCGGGGCCAAGCTCTTCCTCATCGTGGCGGCGCTCGTCCTCGGCGGGATCGAGTTTCTCCTGCTGCTCGACATCAACCAGGTGACCGTCCCCGGCGTGGGCCCCGTCGTCCTCTTCTTCGCGCTGGCGGTGGCGACGCTCGCCATCGCGCTCTTCGCCGGCTGGCTCGACAAAGCGAAACGCGGCGAGGACACGACGGCGTTCGGGCTCTCGGGACTCGCCAAGACGTTCGAGGGCGGCACGCGCGACGCCCTCCAGCTCATCGCCGTCTGCGCGGCCGCGGGCATCGTGGCCGGTGCCATCGCCACCACGGGCATCGGCGGGCGCATCACCTACGTGATGCTCGCCATCGCTGGCGAGAGCAAGCTCCTGGCGATGATCTTCACCGCCATCATCGTCACCGTGCTCGGCATGGGCATGCCGACGACGGCCGCCTACGCCATCGCCGCCTCGGTCGTGGCGCCGGGCCTGATCCGCATCGGCATCGAGCCGCTGACCGCGCACATGTTCATCTTCTACTTCGCGATCCTCTCGGCGATCACGCCGCCCGTCGCCATCGCCTCTTTCGCCGCGGCGGCAATGGCCAAGGCCGATCCCTGGCGCACTTCGATGCTCGCCGTGCGCAACGGGCTCGCGACGTTCATCGTGCCGTTTCTCTTCTTCTATTCCCCGGTGCTGCTCGGCAAGGGCGCCTGGGTCGAGGTGGCCGCGGCGCTGGCGAGCGCCATTGTCGGCGTCTACTTCCTCGCCTGCTCCACCGAAGGCTGGCTCAACGGCCCGCTGGCCTCAGCCGAGCGCGCCCTGCTGTTCTTGGGCGCCATCGGCCTGATGATTCCCGAAATCTATTCGAGCATCGTCGGCCTCGTGCTCGGGGTCGGCGTCCTCGCCTATCAGCGCTGGCGGTACGGGTCCAATCCCGCCGACCTGGTACCGTCGCCGAAAATATCGGCTAACGCCTAGCGGACGCGCAGCGCCCGCCGCGGCCGCATAGCGGCCTTCGCGCCGGCGCGGGCGTGGCGCTTTGACCGGCGCCCGGTGCAGCACCAATATTCGCGGGAACGGTTTGCTCGGGATTGACCGGGAAGGTCCGCCCTTGTCTCCCAAAGACTCCGCGCATGCCCCGCTCGCCGAGCGCGAGGTGAGGACGATCGTGACGGGCGTGCTGCTGAGCGTCTTCCTGGCGGCGCTCGACCAGACGATCGTGGCGACGGCCCTTCCGACCATCGCTGCCGAGTTCAAGGGCGTCGATCACCTGTCCTGGGTCGTTTCGGGCTATCTCCTCGCCGCCACGGTTTCGACCCCGATTTACGGCAAACTCGGCGATCTCTACGGGCGCCGCGCGCTTCTGACCGTCGCGGTCTCGGTCTTCGTCGCCGCCTCGGTGCTCTCGGCGCTGGCCGGCAGCATGGGCCAGCTCATCGCCGCGCGCACGCTGCAGGGCCTCGGCGCCGGCGGCCTGATGACGCTGTCGCAGGCGACCATCGGCGAGGTCGTGGCGCCGCGCGAACGCGGCAAGTATCAGGCCTATTTCGCCGCGGTGTTCGCGAGCTCCAGCGTCGGCGGTCCCATCGTGGGCGGGCTCTTCGTCGACTATCTCTCCTGGCGCTGGGTGTTCTGGATCAATCTGCCGCTCGGACTCGCGGCGCTGGCGCTCTGCCGCTATGCGCTGCGCCATTTGCCGGTCCACCGGCACCAGGCGCGCATCGACTACATCGGCGCCGCGCTTCTCACCGCGGGCGTCGGCGCGCTGATGCTCGTGCTCGCCTGGGGCGGCAATCTCTTTCCCTGGGCCTCGCCGGAGATATTCGGCCTCGCCGCCGGCGCGCTCGTGGCGCTCGCCCTCTTCGCGTGGTGGGAGCGCAGAGCGCCCGAGCCGCTGCTGCCGCTGCACCTCTTCGCCAACCCGGTGTTCCGCTCGGCCGGCGGCATCATCTTCTTCGCCGCGATGGCGATGATGGGCTCGATCACGTTCCTGCCGCTCTATCTCCAGATCGCGGCCGGCGCCTCAGCGAGCGGCGCCGGGCTGCTCCTCATCCCGATGACGCTCGGCATCGTCGGCGGTTCCACCATCAGCGGCCGCGTGATGATGCGCACCGGGCGCTACAAATTCCTGCCCATGGTCGGCATGGCGCTGTCGACCGCGGGCTACGGCGTTTTCTCCTTCACCGCCGCCGCCTATTCCGAAGCGCTGCATATCGGCGTCATGGCCGCGGTCGGCGCCGGCATCGGCATGTGCTTTCCGGTCGTGACCATCTCGGTGCAAAACGCGGTCCCGGCGCGCAATCTCGGCATCGCCACCTCGGCCAACGGGCTCGCGCGCGCGCTCGGCGGCGCCATCGGCGTTGCGATCCTGGGCGCGGTCTTGACCGGCGCGCTGACCCACATGATGCAGGCGATCGGCGGCGCGCGCTTCGAAGGGGCCGCGACCTTGGCGAAGCTCGCGCCCGCGCCGCGCGCGGAGATGCTCGCCGCCACCGAAGCGGCCTATTCCACGATGTTCCTTGCCTGCGCGATCATGACGCTGCTGTCCTTCGCGGCGGCGCTGCTGATGAAGGAGCTGCCCCTGCGGACGCACGCCCATGCGGGCGCGGCCGCCGATTAGGAGCTTCCTTCATCGTCATCCTGCGCGCAGCGAAGGATGACGAGAAGGGGGAATGGCGCGCTCTACGCGCCGATCTTCGCCTTGAGCTGCTTGAGCTCCGCCGCCGCGCGCATGCGATCTTCGAGGCCTCTTACGCGATCGGGTGCGGTCTTCGGCGGCGTCACCGGCGCGGGTAGCGATTCCCAGGAATACATCGCGCGCTTCTCCTCGTCCTTGGTCGGCGCGCGGTCGAGCGTCAGGTCGCGCTCGTTGATGCCGTCGGGGCGGACGACGCGCTCGCCCTTGGTCTCGAGATCGAACCACCATTTCTTGATCGGGTTGCGCACGCCATAGCCGAGCTTGTCGTCGAGCCAGATCAGCAGGCGATGCGTCCACTTCCACTTGATCGCCATCCACATGGCGAGGCGGTGGTGCATCAGCCCTTCCTTGTTCCACGGGCACATCTTCATGCAGCGCCCGCAGGCCGAGCCTTTGAGGTTCGTCACGCGGTATTTCGTGCACTTCTCGACGTCGGGCTTCCAGATCTCGTAGTCGTTGTAGAGCACCTTGGGGCCGTAGGGGATCGCCTGGGCCGGGCATTCGCGCGCGCATTTCCGGCACTTGTCGCAAAACGCCTGGAGATTGAAATCGATCGGCTTGTCGACCTCGAGCGGCAGGTCGGTCGTGATCACCGCCGTCTTGTGGCGCGGGCCGATGAAGGGATTGAGGATCACCTCGCCGATGCGCGACAGCTCGCCCAGGCCCGCCAGCAGCATCAGCGGCACCTGCTGCACGTCGCCGTCGGCGTTGCTGTGCGCCTGCGCCGCGTAGCCCAGGCGGCGGATGTAGTCGGCGACGATGACGGCGACCGAGGAGCTCTTGAAATAGGCGCGATAGCTCTGGGCGCCGCTGATCCAATCGTCGCCCGAGGAGGCCTCCATCGTGTCGAAGCCCTGATCGATGACGACGACGATGGCGTATTTGTGCCGCGTCGCGATCGGGTTGCCCTTGATGTCGTGCGAGTACCAGGCCCAATTGGGCATCTCGCAGATGCCGATCATGTCGGCGTCGAGGAAATAGCACATCGACTTGATGTGCCTGGCGAGCTCGGCGGGGTTGTTGGTGAGCGGCGCCTTCTCGGGCGCGGGCTCGCCCTTGTGCACCGGGATCTGCTTCCAGTGGAGGTGCCCGATCGCGGCGTTGAACGGCTGCTTCATCACGAAGCGCCGGATCTCGCGCTCGGCGGTCGGCCCGAAATCCCCCTTGTAGGCGCGCACGAAGCCGTCGGCGCGCTTCGGCACCGGCTTCACGTTGGGGCCGATATAGGTCGTGGGCTTCTCGACCCGCTTGATCTTCTCCATCGGGAAGCGCCCCAGATGCATCGGGCGTTTCCTGTTCGAGAACAGCGGCAGCATGAGACGGTCTCCCACCGGATCCGGCCGGGAATATACTATCACTTGATACTAATTGCAATCGTTGCGGATGGCGAGATGACCAGGAGGCGCAGAGACAGAAAGAGTCACCACGAAGGCACGATGTGCACGAAGATGAGGCTATAGCGCGCCTTTGGCGCGCCTTACATTCATTCGTGGCCTTCGTGTCTTCGTGGTGAAATTCCTCTCTGCGTCTCTGCGTCTCCTGTTCACTTCGCTTCGGCGGAACCGGGATCGGCGATGAGCTTTTCCAAGAGGCGGCGGAGCTGGGAGATTTCGCGCGGCGCCAGGGATTTCAGGAAATCGCGATAGCGCGCCGTCGCGGCCGGCTCGATCGCGCGATAGCGGCGGCGCCCTTCGGCGGTCAGCTCGAGCACCCAGCGACGGCGGTCGTCGGCCGCCGGCGTGCGGCGCACGAGGCCGGCGCGCGCGAGCCGGCGCACCGCGCGGCTGATCGCCATCTTGTCCATGCCCCACAGCGCCGCCACCGCCATGGCCGCCATGCCGGGATGGCGTGTCAGCGTCAGCATCACGCGCCATTCGGGCAGCGAGATGCCGTGGCGCGCCTCGATGTCGTTGTAAAACGCGCGGCTGATTCGGTTGGAG
Organism: Alphaproteobacteria bacterium; assembly: GCA_036555425.1. Taxonomy (GTDB): domain Bacteria; phylum Pseudomonadota; class Alphaproteobacteria; order Bin65; family Bin65; genus SBBV01. The sequence continues at coordinate 6,039 of DATBLL010000100.1, forward strand.
ACGACGTGGATCGCCGCCAGCACGTTGTCGGCCGGCACGTGCGTGGGTGCGCCGTCGAGAGGTGCTTCAACCTCGGCTCGGATTCGCTCGGCGCGCGGCACAGTCATTGCTTATTTGGTTACCAAGGGGCGATTTGGCGTCCCGCTTTCCGGCTTTAGCGCCCCGCTCCGATTGCGGCAAGCCGGCCGGATGACAATCCGGCACGATTGGGCTAGATCGTTCGGCGATGAACATGGACACCACGCTCGCTCCGGGCGCCGCCCGCCAGACGGCGCCCGTTTACGTGATCCACGCGCCGGCCGAGCAGACGGTGCCGTACATCTTCTGCTCGCCGCATAGCGGAACCGAGTATGGCGAGGCCTTCCGCCGCGCCTCGAAGCTCGACTACGCGACGCTGCGGAAATCCGAGGACAGCCACGTCGACGTGCTGTTCGATGCGGCGCCGGCGCGGGGCGCGCCGCTGCTCTGCGCCCTCTTCCCGCGCGCCTATGTCGACCCCAACCGCGAGCCGTTCGAGCTCGATCCGGCGATGTTCGAGGACCGGCTGCCGGATTACGTCAACACGGCCTCGCCGCGCGTGGCCGCGGGGCTCGGCACCATCGCCAAGGTCGTCTGCAACGGCGCCGAGATCTACCGCAAGAAACTGCGCTTCGCGGAGGCGCTGACGCGCATCGATACCTATTACCGCCCCTACCACGCGGCGCTGACGCGGCTCGTCGAGGAGACCAAGCGCCGCTTCGGCATCGCCGTCGTCGTCGATTGCCATTCGATGCCGTCGGTCGGCGGCCCGATGGACCGCGACCCCGGCGCGCGCCGCGTCGATTTCGTGTTGGGGGACGCCTATGGCGCCGCCTGCCATCCGGCGCTGACGCTCGCCGCCGAGGCGAAGCTCCGGAGCTTCGGCTACGCCGTCCACCGCAACATGCCCTATGCCGGTGGCTATACGACGCGCCACTACGGCAGCCCCGCGCACGACCAGCACGCGCTCCAGATCGAGATCAACCGCGCGCTCTACATGGACGAAGACAGCTACGGGCGCCGCGCCGCGTTCGAAACCGTGCAGGCGCACCTCTCTCAGCTCGTCACCCATCTGGCGGCGCTCGATTTGAAGGAGCTGGCACGGTGAGCGCAGAGACGACGTCGGCCCAGGCGCCGGCGCTGCAGATCGTCATTCGCGCCTCGCGCGAGGCCGACATGCCGGCCGTGCAGCGCATCTACGCGCACCACGTCATGCACGGCTTCGGCTCGTTCGAGGAGGAGCCGCCCGATCTCGCCGAGCTGATGCGGCGCCGGTCCGAATACCTTTCGCGGCGCCTGCCCTATCTCGTCGCCGAGCTCGACGGGCGCATCGTCGGCTATGCCTATGCCGGGCCCTACCGCACGCGCTCGGCCTATCGCTTCACGGTCGAGAACTCGATCTATGTCGATCCCGGCGCCACCGGCCGCGGCATCGGCCGCCGGCTGTTGGGCGAGCTCGTCGCGCAATGCACTGCGATGGGCTTCCGCCAGATGGTGGCGGTGATCGGCGACAGCCAGAACGCGAACTCGATCAAGCTGCACGAGGCGCTGGGCTTCAAGTTCGCCGGCAATCTCCGCTCGGTCGGCCGCAAGAAGGGCCGCTGGCTCGACAGCGTGCTGATGCAGCTCGCGCTCGGCGAGGGCGATACGACCGAGCCGCGCGACTAGCCTGTTCGGCGTTTCACGTCGTGGAATCGTCGGCTCGGCGCTGTATATTGCGTGGCAGACGGGCAATCGTGTTGGGGGACACATGTCTCGCCGCGCGACGTGTACCGCCATGCCGCTGCTCGGCGTGGCGTTGTCGATCGCGCTCGGTGCGACGATCGCGCCCGCGGTGGCGGACGAGGCCTGCATCGCGGGCCCCAACCCGGTCTGCATCGCCGACATGGCGGTTGCCGCGAGCAAGGCGGACGACGACGTCAGGCCCTTTGCTGTTCTCGCCGCCGCTTTGGCCAGGGCCCGCACCGGCCGCACCGATGACGCGCGCCGCGCCCGCGACCAGATTGCCCTGATGATGCTCGATGAGAAACTTGGTTTCGCCGGCCGCGCGCGCTGGGCTGAGCTGCTGGCGCGTACCGGAGGACCCGGACCGAGCGGATGCGATATTCGCCCGCCTCGTCGACGAGCCCCAGACGCAAGGACAAGGGCCCGCGGGCAGAGCGGACATTTACCTTAGGCTCGCGGCGTTCCGCTTCTTTGGCGGCCAGCGCACGGCGTCCCTGGCCCTGGCACAGCGTGCGCGCAAGGAACTCGGCGAGCCCGACGGCGGGCAATTCGCCTTCGCCATCCCCGCCAGGCTCGCCTCGATCACCGCTCGCGACTGGGCGCGAGTCTGACTATTTCTGTCGGTTGGTATTACGCGCTCTCTCGGAGCCAGGCCCGCGCGGGCGCGGTCAAGGAGGCGATCGGCACGGCAATGCGCGTGGAGCCGGAGGGATTCAGGGCGGGCCCGCTGCGGAATCTGGCGGAAATGCCGACCGAGGATTTCGCCCCCTAGGCCAAATGACGCCGGCTGCCCGGAACACCGTCGGCGTTCGCCATCGGCCGGGCAAAAAAAAGGGCCGCGTCTTGCGGCGCGGCCCAAGTCTAGGGAGGAAACGCCCAAGAAGTGCAGCGACACGCTCTGCAGGGCAGAGGGGCTCGTGTCGCGGTGCAAAATATGTCTATACCGCAGCGCGAAATCAAGCGGAAAAGTTTGTACACAGACAAGTTTATGGCGAAAGGCACAGTTATATAAGGCTATTTTCTCCTATAATTGCCCATCTTGAGCGCATGTTAACCATCTTCTGCTGCGCTGCAATCGGCGCGCATGGGGGCTATGCACAGGGGCGCGGGCCGAGGCGCAGCCGGGGCCTGTCGGCGTGGCTGTGGCACACGCCCGCCCAGTTGCGAGGCGAGAGTCGATGCACTAGCGTCCCCGCCGCGTGAGCGCGCGGGCGCGCAAGGCACGCGATGGCGCCGGCGCGCGAGGGGGAACGCGGCGCGGCACAACACGAACGGGGCGGATGGCGCCGGAAGCCGGCTGGATCGAAGGCAAGCACGAGCGGGACACGCTCGTTTTCAACGCAGGCGGCGCATGGAGCATGCGCGAACTCGCGCGTCTCGTGCGCGAGGTGCGCGCGGCGATTCCGGCGCGCGCGGCGCTGGGCGGGCGCACGCGGGCGCGCATCGACCTCGCCCGCGTCAGCATCCTCGACAGCAGCGGCGCCTGGCTCGTCGCTGACACGAAGCGCCGGCTCGATGCGCTGGGCCTCGCGACCGAGATCGTGGTGGGGCGCGCCGCCGACCGCGCCCTCCTCGACCGCGTCGACAAGGCGCTGAAGCGCATCGGCACGCTGACGCCGCCGGCGAAGCCGCACGCGCTGCTGGCAGCTCTCGCCAATCTCGGCGAGATCGTGATCGAGGGCCTCAAGAAGGGCAAGGAGCTGCTGTCGTTCTTCGGCCTCAGCCTCGTCCTCATCGTCCGCGCCACGTCCATGCCGTGGCGCATCCATTTCAAGGCTGTCATCAAGCACCTCGAAACGACCGGCCTCAACGCGCTGCCCATCGTCGGCCTCTTGAATTTCCTCATCGGCGTCGTCGTCGCGTTCATCGGCGCGGTGCAGCTCAAGAAATTCGGGGCCGAGATCTACACCGTCGATCTCGTCGGCGTGGCCGTGCTGCGCGAGCTCGGCGTGCTCATCACCGCGATCCTCATCGCCGGCCGCTCGGGCAGCGCCTTCACCGCCCAGATCGGCACGATGAAGGTCAACCAGGAGATCGACGCAATGCAGACGATTGGGCTCAACCCGATCGAGGTTCTGGTCCTGCCGCGCATCCTGGCCATGATGATCGCGCTGCCGCTGCTCACCTTCTACGCCGACATGATGGGCATCGCGGGCGGCGCCCTGATGGCGATGCTGTCGCTCGACATCTCGCTCACCTCCTTCGTGCGCACGCTGCACGAGGCGGTCGAGCTCAAGACCTTTCTCATCGGCTTCCTCAAGGCGCCGTTCTGCGCCTTCATCATCGCGCTGGTCGGCTGCTTCGAGGGCCTGCAGGTCAGCGGCAGCGCCGAGAGCGTGGGCGCGCGGACGACCATGTCGGTCGTGGAGTCGGTGTTCCTGGTGATCGTCTTCGATGCCTTCGTGGCGATCAGCCTTTCGATCCTGGAAATCTGAGTTATGGAAGCCGCCAACGTCATCGAGGTGCGCGGCCTGATCAACCAGTTCGGCCTCCAGCGCATCCACGACAATCTCGACCTCGACGTCCATCGCGGCGAGGTGCTGGGCGTCGTCGGCGGCTCGGGCACCGGCAAATCGGTCCTGCTGCGCACCATCGTCGGCCTCAACCGGCGGCGCGCAGGGCGGATCACCGTGCTCGGCATCGACACCGAGAAGGCGAGCCGGACCGAGGCCGAGAGCCTGCTGCGCCGCTGGGGCGTGCTGTTCCAGGACGGAGCGCTGTTCAGCTCGCTGACGGTGGCGGAGAACATCGCGGTGCCGCTCCAGGAGCACACCGACCTGACGAAGGAGGTCATCCACGAGATCGCCTATCTCAAGATCGGCCTCGTGGGCCTGCCCGCCGACGCCGGCGCCAAATACCCCTCCCAGCTCTCGGGCGGCATGCGGAAGCGCGCCGGCCTCGCCCGCGCGCTGGCGCTCGATCCCGAGATTCTCTTCCTCGATGAGCCCACGGCCGGCCTCGATCCGATCGGCGCCGCGGATTTCGACATGCTGATCCGCGATCTCCAGCAGAGCCTGGCGCTCACCGTCTTCCTCGTCACCCACGATCTCGACACGCTGGTGTCGACCACCGACCGCATCGCCGTGTTGATCGACAAGAAATGCAAGGTAGGTACCATCCACGAGTTGCTCCGGGACGAGCATCCCTGGATCAAGGAATACTTCCACGGGCCGCGCGGGCGCGCGGCCGTAAAGGAGTGAGGGCAAGGCCATGGAAACCCGCGCCAGCTACGTTCTCGTCGGAGCGTTCGTGCTCGGCCTCGTCGCAGCGGCCGTGTTCTTCGTGCTGTGGCTTGGCCGCGGCGAGGGCGGGAAGGACCTCGTCACCTACCGTGTCCATTTCACCGGCAACGTCACCGGCCTCGTGCCCGGCGCCGCGGTGCGCTATCGCGGCATCACCAAGGGCGAGGTCCGCAACGTCGACGTGTGGAAGGAGCACGACGACATCATCGAGGTCCAGATCCGCGTCGCGCGCGATACGCCCATCTATACCGACACGGTCGCCTCGCTCGAAGTGCAGGGGCTGACCGGCACGCCCTTCGTCCAGCTGAAGCGATCGCCCAAGCCCGGCGTGGAAGGCAAGAAGGTCGATCCCAAGGATGCCGACACGGTCGTGATCGAGGGCGAAAGCTCGGGCCTCGAGCGCATCTTCGAGGAATTCCCGAAGGCGATCGCCTCGGTGACACAGCTCGCCGACCGCGCCTCGGCCCTGCTCGACAAGGAGAACCAGGAGAACTTCAAGAACATGCTGCGCGGCGCCAGCGAGGCGCTGGCCGCCATCCGCGGCTTCGCCGCCGAGGGGCAGACGATCGTGCGCGACGCGCGCGCGCCCATCAACGAGCTCGGCAATCTCGCCCGCCGCGGCCAGGCCTCGCTCGGCGAGCTCGAGAAGGCGGCGCAATCGTTCAGCGGACTCATGGCCGACGGGCGCACCATCTTGCGCGAGAACCGGCGCCCCATCGCCGATTTCGCGGCGACCGGGCTCTACGAGTTCTCGCTCTTCCTGACCGACATGCGTAAATTCGTCCGCACCTTCGACCGCATCCTGACGCGCGTCGAAAGCGATCCCTCCCAATTCCTGTTCGGGAACCGCCAACGCGGCTTCGAAACCCAGGGTGGCCAACGCTGATGATGCCCTCCTTCGCTCCGTCCCGGCTGCGCGCGGCGCTGGCGCTGGCCGCGGCGCTGGCGGCTTCGGCGTGCCAGAGCCTTATTCCGGGCGCCACGCGCGACCCGCCGCGGCTCTACGAGCTCACGCCCAAGAGCACCTTCGATCCGGCCTTGCCGCGCGTGCGCTCCCAGCTCGTGGTCGAGACGCCCGAAGCCGCCTCGGGCCTCACCACCAGCCGCATCGCCGTCAAGCAGCGCCCGACCACGCTCGACTATTACGCGCGCTCGGAATGGACCGACGTGGCGCCCCGCCTCGTCCAGACGAAGCTCATCGAGTCGTTCGAGAACTCGGGCAAGATCGTCTCGGTCGGGCGCGAGGGCTCGGGCCTGCGCTCGGACTACATCTTGAAGAGCGAGCTCCGGCATTTCGAGGCGCAGCTCTACGATTCCGAAAAGCCGCTCATCCGCGTCGTCATGAACGTGAAGCTGGTCAGGATGCCGGCGCGCGAAATCGTCGCCAACCGCAGCTTCGAGCGCACGCATGCGGTGGACACCACCGGCATCGACCAGCTCGTCGAGGGCTTCGACGAGGCGCTGGGCGGCGTCTTGAAGCGCGTGGTCGAGTGGACCATCCGCGAGATGGATGCGCGCGACCGCGGCATCACCCACTCGCTGCCCGGCCGCGGCCGTCCCACAGGGCGCACGCCCCGGCCGCAGTGAGACGGCCAGCAGCCGTCGAACCAAGGCACGCCGCCGAAATAGACGCTGCCCGTTCGCCGCCGGTTCGGGTTTCCACGCCACCGCAAGAGCGGCTTCGTCCGGAGCCGCTCTTGCCGGCGCTTACGTGCGCGCCCATATGACGGCGCGATCCGCGCTGCTCTCGGGTGACGCCATGATGAGCCGGCCAATCTTGCGGAATGTCCTGTTGGCCGCGTTTGCCGCGGCGGCCACCGCCGATGCGTCCGCGGCCGAGCTGTCCGCCCCGCGGTCGCTCGGCTTCGGCCCGAGCGCGTTGGGCAGCGCGGCGCAGACCCCGTCGCTCTGGTATTACGGGCCCTCCTATAGCCTTCGCTACGATCGGCTGCCCGCCGGCGCACCGCATCCGGGCCAGCCCTATCGGCCCTCGCTTCGATCCGATCCCTTCTACGGCAGCGACTATCTCGAGCGCTCCGAGCGCGGCCACCGCTTCGGCCGCTGACCGCATCAACGCTTGGCGAGGCGGGCGGCCCTGTCGCGGGGCCGCCCTTCGTCGCGCGCGATCACTGCTGCAGGAACGGATTGGGTGCGCCGCGCCCGCGCCGCGGCGGGAACGACGCGGCGAGATAATCGAGAATGAGAGCACGTTCCTCGCCCTCGAGCTTCGGCATCTTGTGCCGCTCGGTCATGACGTCGAGCGTCCCGTCCCATTGCGCGCGCGTCATGCCCTGCTGGCTCACCAGACGGCCGCTGTGGCAGGCGGCGCACATGTTGGCGGTCTCCTCGCGGCCCTTGCCCTCGGGGAAATCCTCGATGCCGCGGTCGTCGGCGTGTGCGGGCGCCGCAAGCGCACATGTCGCGACGATGGAAAAAAGAAGCATCTTCCTCATGGTCGTCCCCGCGAA
>DATBLL010000172.1:0-26016 GCA_036555425.1 Alphaproteobacteria bacterium
GTGGACGACGCCAGAGCGTCGCCCACATCCCCACAGGCCCCACCACAACCAAAGAAAGAATCAAAACATGGACTCAACAGAAAGAAGCGGACAAGTGACCCGCTACGAAAACCGGACAACTTGACGAGCTAGCTACAGCCCGAGCGCCCTACCGGCGGATCAATCGCTTATATGGTCGACGCATGGGCGCACCCCGCCCTCGGCCATTCCCCTCGCGGCCCCGCGCCGCTAAAGCCGGTGGGCCACGAGGGCGGCCACTCTGCATGTCCGATCCGCGACGATTGGCGGTGGCGCTGGTGGGGCTCTGCGCCTTTCTCCAGCTCTACACGCCGCAATCCCTGTTGCCGCTGTTCGCCACCGAGTTCGGCGCGGGTCATGCCGCGGTGAGCTTGACGGTGAGTGCCACGACGCTGGCGGTGGCGCTCGTGGCACCCTTCGCCGGCGCGCTCGCCGACCGCATCGGCCGGCGCAGGGTCATCGTCGCCGCGATCTTCATCCTGGTGCTGCCGACGGCGCTGATTGCGACCGCAGGCTCGCTCGACGCGATTCTGTTCTGGCGTTTTCTCCAGGGCCTGCTGCTGCCGCCGATCTTCGCCGTGGCCGTCGCCTATATCGGCGAGGAATGGCCGGCGAACGAGGTCGCCTCGGTGCTCGGCGTCTACACCGCCGGCAGCGCGCTCGGCGGATTCCTCGGCCGCCTGATCTCGGGTTTCGCGGCCGACCACGCGGGCTGGCGCGCCGCCTACCTCGTGCTGGCCGGAATCGAGCTCGTCGGCGCGCTCGTCGCCGCGCGCTACCTGCCGTCCGAGCGGCACTTCGTGCCCATGTCGGGGCTCGCGAACGCGCTGCGCACCATGGTGCGCCATGTCGCCAATCCGCGGCTCGTCGTCACCTTCGGCATCGGCTTCGCGATCCTCTTCACCTTCGTCGCGCTGTTTACCTATGTGAGCTTCCATCTCGCGGCGCCGCCCTATTCGCTCTCGTCGGCGGCCCTCGGCTCGATCTTCGTCGTCTACCTCTTCGGCGTGATCGTGACGCCGTGGAGCGGCCGGCTGGTGCTGCGCTGGGGCCGCCGCAAGCTCGCGGTGCTCGCCATCGCGCTCTGGTGCGCATCGATCGCGCTCACCCTGGCGCCCGGTCTGCCGCTGATCCTCGTCGGCCTGGCACTGGCGGCGGCGTGCGGCTTCGTCTGCCAGACGCTGTCGCAGGGATTTCTCACCACCGTCGCCACCACCGGGCGGTCGAGCGCGATCGGGCTCTACGTCACGATCTATTACATCGGTGGCAGCGCCGGCGCCCTCCTGCCCGCCCCCGCCTATGCCGCCTTCGGCTGGCCCGGCTGCGTCGTGCTCGTGATCGGCGTGCTGGCGCTGATGGCCGCCGCCGTGATGATGGTATGGGGTCCGGATAGGCCGGCAGTGTAGGGACGCTGAGCGCGCCCCTACGCGTGAGACGGGAATCAGCGCAGCCGCGCCAAGTAATGCGCGAGCGCCTTCAGATCGTCGTCGCTGAGCCCAACCACCGTGCTCGGCATCGCGGCGACGCCGCCGCCGGTGCGGGTGCCGGTCTTGAAGTCGCGCAGCGATTTCAGCAGATAGTCCTCGCGCTGGCCGGCGAGGCGCGCGATCGCTTGCTGGCCCTCGTATTTCTCGCGATGGCACGAGCCGCAATTGCGCTGCGCCGCGATCTTGGTGCCGCGCTCGGTCAGGGCCGGATCGGAATCGGGCGGCGGCGGCGATTGGGCCGGCGCCAGCGTGGCGAAATAGGCGCCGAGATTGCGGATGTCGGCGTCGCTCAGATCGGCGGCGATCTTCGACATGTCGGCGTGCTTGCGCGTGCCGGCGCGGAAATAGACGAGCTGCCACTGCGTGAACTGGTCGGGCTGGCCGGCCAGCGACGGCGTGTTCTCGATCTGCGAGGTGCCCTCCGGGCCGTGGCAGGCGGCGCAGACCTGCTTCGCCTTGGCCTTGGCCGCGTCGAGATCGGCCGCCCAAGCCGGCGCGGCCGCGAGGAGGATCGCGGCGGCGGCAACGAAGATCGTGCGCCGATGGGCGCCGGGGGGCGGTGAATTCATCCGCTCCCCAAACGCACACCGGCGCTCCTTCGTTCCCGTACCGCGGCGGCGGCTACTTCTTGTAAGTGATCTGGTAGATCGCGCCGGCCCAATCGTCGGCAACCATCAGCGAGCCGTCGCGCCCCACCAGAATATCGGCCGGGCGGCCGATATAGGTCTTGTCGCCCTGCAGCCAGCCCGAGGCGAACACTTCCTCCTTGGCGCTCTTGCCGTTGGGATCGACCACGATCCGCATGATGCGGGCGCCCTGGAACTTGTGGCGGTTCCACGAACCGTGCTCGGCCAGGAAGATGTTGTTCTTGTACTGCGCCGGGAACTGGTTGCCGGTGTAGAACTTCATGCCCAGCGGCGCCACGTGCGCGCCGAGCTTCAGCACCGGCGGCGTGAACTCCGCGCATTTGTGCCCCATCGCGTATTTCGGATCCGGCAGATCGCCCTGGTGGCAATAGGGATAGCCGAAATGCTGGCCGCGCTTCGTGATGACGTTGAGCTTATCGCTCGGCCGGTCGTCGGCGAGCCAGTCGCGCGCGTTCTCGCTGAACCAGTAGAATCCGGTGCGCGGATCGACGTCGCCGCCGACGCTGTTGCGCTGGCCGAGCGCCACGACTTCGGCCATCCCGGTCTTGGGATCGACGCGGCGGATCTGGCCGTTGCCGGCCGGCGGCATGCAGATGTTGCAGGGCACGCCGACGGGCACGTAGAGCCAGCCGGCCTTGTCGAACACGAGATACTTCCAGCCGTGCGGCACGTAGGGCGGCAGGTCGTCGTAGACGATTTTCGCCTGCGGCATCGCATCGAGCATGTCCTCGGCCTTCTCGTAGGCGAGGATCTTGTCGATGTCGGCGACGTAGAGCGTGCCGTCGCGGAACGCGATGCCGGTCGGCATGCGCAGGCCTTTGATGACGACCTTGACCTCCTTCTTTCCACCCTTGTCGACGATGGCGTAGACGTTGCCGACGCCGAACGCGCCGACGAAGAGCGTGCCCTTGTCGCCCCACGCCATCTGGCGCGCGCTGTTCACGCCCGCGGCCCAGAGCGAGATCGAGAAGCCCGGCGGCAGCTTGATCTTCTTGAGGTTGGCCTCGATCTCTTGGGTGGAAAGACCGGTGGCGGGGCCCATCACCGGTGCCAGGCCCTTCTGCTCCTTGGTCTCGTCGCCGAGGAACCAGTCGGGCGGCGGGTTGCTCCAGAATTCCTTCTTCTGCGAATCGTATTTCTTGAGCTCTTGGGCCGACGCCGTGCCGGCGAGCAGTGCCCCCGCGAGGAGCGCCGCTGCGGCGGCCGCGGTGTGGCGGATGAAAGTCTTCGAGCTCGATCGTGCGATCGACGCTTCAGTCATTGGCTCCTCCCGTTTCAAGGGGCTTCCCGGTCGGGCGCCCTCCGCTTGTTGATCGAAAAAGGATACGCCGAGAGATGCGCGCCGAGAAGCGACGGCCGGACATGGCCGCCGTCCTGGATCGTCCTGATATCTCAGGCGGAGGCCGGCGGCGCCCGTAACGCACTTCCATGCGCGGCGGTCATGATTGCGCCGGGGTGCACCGTTTGACAGCGGTCGTTGATGCGCGCCGTCTCGATTCTGTTCTTTATTTGTTCTTGACAAGAGCGGAGCACCCTGATATCGGCTTGGACCTTGGTTGACCGCCTGGCGAGCCACATGGACCGCGAAGCCAAGCTCGAGCACTTGAGATTGCCGCCGGAGCAGGTGCGCCTGGCGCTCCTCTACCCCGACCTCCCCAATCCGATTCCGTTCGCGACCGCCGATTCCGGCGGACCGATGGAAGAGGAACACGGGGCGGAATTTCGCGGCATCCACATGGTCGCATTCGAGCATCGGCCGAAACAATGGCTGAGCGGCTACATGGTGACGGAGCAGCACAATCGCATCATCGAGGAATACGAAGCGGCGATCGAGCGGCAGCAAGACGCCGAGGAAGCCTGCGCGCTCGCGCGCTGGAACAAGCCCGATCCGGCGGATGCGCCGCCGCCGCGCGAGCCGGAGCCCGAGGAAATCCCGCCTGAGGGCCGGCTGATGCCGCGCCAGGAGGAATTTTGCCGCCACTACGCGGCGCAGCCGGTCGGCACGCGCGCCGCCGTTCTCGCCGGCTATTCGGAGGACAATGCCGCGCCCTACGGCTCGCGCCTGCTCAAGAATCCGCTGGTGCTCGACCGCATCGCGAAGCTGCGCGCGGAGCAGCACATCCACTATGTGATCGAACGCGACACGGTGCACGACAAGCTCGAAGCCGTGTTCTTCGAAGCCCTCGGCGAGCGCAACCACGCCGCCGCGGTGGCGGCGCTGCGTCTGCAGGCATCGATCGCGGGCATCGTGCCACGCCAGACGCCGGACGGCGCCGGTGCGGCGGGCGAAAAAGCCAACAAAAGCCAAGGCGCGGCGCCGAAAAAGCCAAGGAAAGCCAAGGTCGGCCCGCGCGAAAAGCCAAGGAAAGCCAAGCCGCCCCCGCGCCGAAAGCCAAGGAAAGCCAAGCAAAGCCAATGAAAGCCAAGGGTAGAGCAAATCGACACGCTCTCCTCCACCTCTGCCGCCGCGGAGGACCTCAGCCGTCCGAGCCTCAAAGCCCCATATAGGCTTGGCGCACCTGGTCGTTGGCCAGCAGCTCCTGGCCGGTGCCCTTCAGCGTGATGCGCCCGTTCTCGAGCACATAGGCGTGCTGGGCGAGCGCCAGCGAGACGGCGACGTTCTGCTCCACGAGGATGATCGTGGTGCCCTCGGCGTTGAGGCGCTCGATCACGCGGAACACTTCCTGGACGATGGTGGGCGCCAAGCCGAGCGAGGGCTCGTCGAACATGACGAGCTCGGGCTTGCCCATGAGGCAGCGGCCGATCGCAAGCATCTGTTGCTCGCCGCCCGACATGGTGCCGGCATATTGGCTGCGCCGCTCGGCGAGCTGCGGAAACATCGAATAGACGCGCTCGCGCGCCGCCGCCTTGCCCGCGCGCCCGCGCGGGAGATACGCGCCGACCTCGAGGTTCTCGTCGACGGTCAAGGCCGGGAAGATCTGGCGCCCCTCGGCCACCTGGCCGATGCCGAGATCGCAGACCTTGTGGCTCGGCCAGCCGGTGATGTCGGTGCCCTTGAACGCGATGCGGCCGGCGCGCGGGCGCTCGATGCCGGCGATGGTGCGGATGAGCGAGGATTTGCCGGCGCCGTTGGCGCCGACGATGGCGACGATCTCCTTCTCCTTGACCTCGATCGAGACGCCGTCGAGCGCCTGCGCATCGCCGTAGAATAGGTCGATGCCCTCGGCCGCGAGGATCATACCGCCCCCTCGCCGAGATAGCATTCGAGCACCGCCGGATCCTTGGTCACGTGTTCGGGCGTGCCCTCGCTGATCTTCTCGCCGTGATGGAGCACGATGACGTGGTCGGAGAGGGCCATCACCGCGCGCATCACGTGCTCGATCAGGAGGATCGTGAGCCCGGCCTCGGCGCGCAGGCGCTTCAGCACCGCCACCATGCGGTCGGTCTCCGTCGGGCGGAGGCCGGCCATCACCTCGTCGAGCAGCAGGACCTTCGGCGCCGTGGCGAGCGCGCGTGCCACTTCGAGCCGCTTGCGGTCGGGCAAGGTCAGGTTCGCCGCGTGCATGTGGCGCTTGTCGCCGAGCTCGAGCATTTCCAAGAAGCGCGCGGCGTCGCGCTTGGCGGCGGCGACGGTCGAGTGCTTGTGCAGCGCGCCTACCGTCACGTTCTCGAGCACCGTCAGATCCTGGAACGGCTTCACGAGCTGGAAGGTGCGGCCGATGCCGACGTCGCAGACGCGGTCGGCGCGCAAGCCGGTGATGTCGGCGCCGGCCAAGCGCACGCGGCCCGAATCGGGCCGCATCGCGCCGGCGATCATGTTGAAACACGTCGTCTTGCCGGCGCCGTTGGGGCCGATGAGCGCGACGATGCCCTTCTCCTCGACCGCGAAGGAAACGTCGGCCACCGCGCGCAGGCCCCTGAAGCTTTTCGAGAGCGCGTCGACTTCGAGCAGCGCCATATCAGCCCCGCTGCCCGGGCGGTTTCACGAGGCGAAGCTGCTGGCACACCCACGGCCAGAGGCCCGTGGGCTTCAGCAGCACGATCAAGGCGACGGCGAAGCCCCAGAACATGAGCTTCACGCCGTCGACCTTCACGTCCTTGGCGATGATGCCCCAGCTCTTCAAGTGCCCGACGAGATCGGTCAGGAGCTCGCCCAGCGGCGTCAGCACGAAGGCGCCGAAGATGGGCCCGAACAGCGTGCCGACGCCGCCCACGATCGGCGCCAGCGTGATCTCGATCGAGCGCTCGATGCCGAGCACCTGCTCGGGAAAAAGGTTGTTGTAATAGAAGGCGTAAAAGACGCCGGCGACACCCGCCATGCCCGAGGAGAGCAGCACCGCGAACATGCGGAAGCGGAAGATGTCGACGCCGACCGCTTCGGCCGCCTCGGGATTGTCGCGGATCGCGCGCCAGTAGTAGCCGATGCGGCCGTTCAACAGTGCGCGGCACAGCAGGAACGCGCCGCCGGCGAGCGCCAGGATCACGTAGTAGTACATCTCGGTCCAGCCGCGCAGATTGACGAGATCGACGCCGCGGCGGCTCGCCTGCGTCACCGGCAGGAAGAGGCCCTCGGTGCCGCCCAGGAACTTCGCGTGATCGAGCAGGATGCGCACGAATTCGGAGAACGCGATCGTGAGCAGCGCGAAATAGACGCCGCCGATCGCGAAGCGGAAGCCCAAATAGCCGATGATGGCGCCCATCAGCATCGCAACGGCCACCGCGGCGGCGACGCCGATCACCGGCGGCACGCCCCACCTGGTGAAGAGGAAGCCGCTCGCATAGGCGCCGAGGCCGACGAAGAGCGCGTGGCCGATCGAGAGCAGGCCGGCGAAACCGAGCATCAGATTCCAGGCCTGCCCCATATAGGCGAGATAGAGGCAGATGATCGAAACGGAGAGAATGTAGCCCGACGCGACCCACGGCAGCGCCAGCAGCGCGATGGCAAACGCGATCAGCGCCGCGCGGCCGGCGAGCGTGAGATCGCTCATCGCACGACCCGGCCGAGCAGGCCCTGCGGCCGCAGCAGCAGCACGACGATCAGGAGCCCGAAGCTGAACGCGGTCTTGAGCGAGGGCTGCAGGATGACCGAAGCCAGCTCCTCGGAGACGCCGATCAGGATTCCGCCGAGCAATGCGCCGAACAGGCTGCCCATGCCGCCGACGATGACGACGACGAAGGCGAGCAGCGTGTAGGCCGGTGCCAGATAGGGATGCACCTGCACCAGCAGCAGGATGATGCAGCCGGCGGCGCCGATGCAGGCGGCGCCGATGCCGAAGGTGAAGGCGTAGAGCCGGTCGACGTTGAGGCCGACGACGCGGGCGCCGAGATAGTTGTCGGCGCAGGCGCGGATCGCGCGCCCCGTCGCCGAGTACTTGAAGAACAGCAGCAGCGCCGAGGCGACGACGATGGCGGCGATGGCGGCGTAGAGCCTGACCTTGTCGACGATGAGATTGCCGATGGCGAAGCTGTCGAGCGCGTAGGCGAGCTGCACGCCCTGCGCGTCGGGCCCGAAGACGACGAGGCAGCCGCTCACGATCATGATCGCGATGCCGGCCAAGAGCAGGAACTGCATGTGGTCGGGAAGATAGGACACGCGGCGCACGACGAAGTGCTGGAGCGCGTAGCCGACGAGGAACAGCACGGCCGCGCCGATCGGCACCGACCACAGGGGATCGAGGCCGAACCAGCGGAACAGCATCAGCGCCAGGAACATGCCCACGACCATGAGCTCGCCGTGGGCGAAGTTCACGATGCGGATCACGCCGAAGATGACCGAGAGGCCGAGCGCGCTAAGCCCATAGACCAAGCCGGTCAGGAGCCCGCTGACGAGCGCATTGATGACGGTGACGGTATCCAACGGGCTGTCCCCGAACCGGTGGTAGGCCGAGGGCCGCGCCCGTGCCTGGCGCGCGGCCCTCGGGTGCCTTCGCTGGGCTTCAGCCGCGCGCGTTCCAGGGGCGCATCGGCCAGATCGGCTTGGCGACCGCGGCCTCCTTCGGCGCCACCGAGAGGAGCTTGCCGCCCCGGTTCTGGATCGCCGAGTTGCGCGTCTTGGTGTTCTGGCCCTTGTCGTTGAACGTGATCGCCGGCCCGACCGTGACGTTGTCGGCGATGTTGGTCTTCTTGAGCGCCTCGATGAGCTTCGCCGGCTCCGCCGCGCCGGCGCGCTTGTAGGCGTCGAGCGCGATCAGCGTCGCCTCGAAGCTGTGCGAGACGCTGGTGTTGAGCGTGCGGTCGGGGAACTTCTTCGCCCAGGCCGCGATCATCGCCTTCGACATCGGCTTGTTGGGGTCGAACCACGGCACCATGTTGATGATGTCGTCGGAGAGCTTGCCCAACTGTTTCAGGAACGGATCGTCGTAGGGCCCCGGGCCGGTCGAAACGATGCCCATCGGCACCCAGCGCTGCTTCACCATCTCCTGCACGATCATGATCGCGTCGTTGAGCCGCGTGATGATCCAGAGCAGCTCGGCGTTGGAGCCCTTGGCCTTCCTCACCTCGGCCGAGAGATCGCGCGCCGCCGGATCGTAGCTGATCACGTCGGCGAACTTGTACGGCATGTCGAACTTGCCGATGAGGTTCACGCTCGCGTCCTTCTGCGTCGTGCCGAAGGTGTCGTTGGCATGCAGCATCACGGCCGATTTCGGCGCCTTGCCGGCGATCGCGTAGACTTCCTTCTGCAGCAGGAACGCGTCGGACGCGATCATCGGCCCGGTCGGGAAGTTGCGGAACACGGTCTTGAAGCGGCCGTCGGTGATCTGCGGCGCCGCCGCCACGTTGACGACGAGCGGGATCGACTTCGCCTCGCAGACCTGCGCCACCGCCGAGGTGATGCCCGAGTCGTAGCAGCCGAGGATCATCGTGCAGCCCTGGTCGATGAGCTTCTCGGCCTGGGCGCGGCCGACATCGACCTTGGTCTCGTTGTCGGCGTGCACCACCTCGACCTTGGGATAGCCCTTGCCCGCCAGCACCTCGAGCGCCAGCTCGATGCCGCGCACGCTGTCCTGTCCGAACTGCGCCTGGATGCCCGAGCGCGGCAGGTTGACACCGATCTTGAGCGTCTTGCCTTGCGCGCTCGCGAAACGGAGCGGCACGGCTGCCGCAGCCGCGGCGCCCGCAGCACCGGCGAGGACGGTGCGGCGGCCGACGGTCTTGCCGGCGAGTTTGCGATCGATCGAAGTCATGAGCCTCTCCTGCTGGATTTTTCGTCCCGCTGCGCCGTTTGGCTTCGGTGAAGCGCCGACGCGCGGCGGAACGCGACATTATTCCCGCCGCGCGCCGTTACCAAGGTCCGCGCGGCCGCGGCCGCGCGGACTCGAGGCGCGCTTGTTCGTCTACGTGCCGTTCGGCGCCGGCGGATCAGCCCCGCTTGCTCCACTCCCGCATCGGCCAGATCGGCTTCGTCACCGCGGCACTCTGCGGCAGGATCACGAGGTTCTTGCCGCCGCGATTCTGGATCGCCGACATCTTGACGTCGGGGTTCTGGCCTTTGGCGTCGAAATGCACGCCCGGGCCGGTCACGACGTTGTCCTTGATGTCGGTCTTCTTGAGCGCCTCGATCAGCTTGCCCGGCTCGGTCGAGCCGGCGCGCTTGAACGCGTCGACCGCGACGAGGATGCCCTCGAAGCTGTAGGTGTGGTTGGTGTTGAGCTCGCGGTCCGGGTAGCGCTTCTTCAGCGCCGCGTCGAGCGCCTTCGACAGCGGCTTGTTGGGATCGTGCCACGGCACGGTGCTGACGACGTCGTCGGAATACTTGCCGAGCGTCGACATGTAGACGCTCTCGTACCAGCCCGGACCGGCCGAGACGATGCCCATGGGAACCCAGCGCTGCTTGACCATCTCCTGCGTAATCAGGATCGCGTCGTTGACGCGCGAGATGACCATGGCCAGCTCGGCATTGGCCGCCTTGGCCTTGCGCACCTCGGCCGAAAGATCGCGCGCGGCCGGATCGTAGGCGATCGTCTCGAGCGGCTTGTAGGGCATCTCGAATTTCGGGAAGAGCCGGAGGAGCGCGTCCTTGGTGTTGGTGCCGTAGGTGTCGTTGGTGTGCATCAGCACCATGGTCTTCGGTGTCTTGCCCGAGACCTTGAAGAGGTCCTTCTGGAGATTCAGCGAGTCGGTGACGATCATCGGCCCGGTCGGGAAGTTCCGGAAGATCGTCTTGTAGCCCTGCTCGGTCAGCGCCGGCGCGGCCGCGATCGACACGGCGAAGGGAATGCCCTTCGCCTCGCAGACCTGGGCGGCGGCGAGCGTCTGCCCCGAATCGAAGCAGCCGGAAATGATGTTGGCGCCCTGCTCGATCAGCCGCTCGCACTGCGAGCGCGCGACGGCGGGATTCGTCTCGGTGTCACCGGGGAGGATTTCGAACTCGGGATAGCCGCGCGCCTTCAGCACCTCGGGCGCGCACTC
This sequence comes from Alphaproteobacteria bacterium, assembly GCA_036555425.1. Taxonomy (GTDB): domain Bacteria; phylum Pseudomonadota; class Alphaproteobacteria; order Bin65; family Bin65; genus SBBV01. The sequence goes on from DATBLL010000172.1 coordinate 10,523, forward strand.
GACGCCGCGCATGCAATCGATGCCGATCTGGGCCTGGATGCCCGAGCGCGGATAGAGCACGCCGATCTTGAGCTTCTGTCCCTGCGCATGGGCGAAGCGCAGCGGCACGGCTGCGGCGACGGCTCCCGCGCCAGCCAGGAACGTGCGGCGACGAAGACGCGCGGCTTTCGCGATTCTGCGAGTCATGGACGTTTCCTCCTGTTTGGTCCCCTTGCGGAGAACGGCTGCTCTTGTCTCTCGCCCGCTCTTTGGGCGGGCATGTTCCGCCCGATATTGTTATAGGACATTACTAAATTCGTCAATTCGCTGGCGCCGCGCGCGGCCTAGCCGAGGGAGCGCGCGACCCGCGTCAGCAATTCCAAGAGCGTGCGCTTTTCGGCGGGATCGAGCGTGCGCGTCGCGCGCTTTTCGTGTTCGAGCGCCAAGCGTTGGAAGCGCGCCAGCATCTGCCGTCCGGCGCCGGTCAGATAGAGGGCGTGCGAGCGGCGGTCGGACGGCGAGGCGACGCGGCGCGCGAGCTTCCGCCGCTCGAGCTCGTTGAGCATGCCGACGAGATTGGCGCGCTTGATCGCGAGCGCGCGGCCGAGCGCGGCCTGGGTCAGGCCCGGATTTTGCCCGATGACGATGAGCGTCGAATATTGCGCCGGGCGGATGTCGACGCGCGCCAAGGTCTGGATGAAATCCTTGAAGATCGCGAGCTGCGCGCGGCGCACCACGTAGCCGATGTGCTCGGGCAGCACGCCGAGATCGACATCGCCGCCGCACTGGGGCCGCCGCGCCGCGCCCGGCCCGGCACCCTCCTCGCCGTTGCGCCGCGCGTGCTGGCGCTGCATCGATCTGGGCGAAATCCCCGTCATATTTCCGCTTCGGCAACCCTCGCGGCGGGATGATGCGCCGAGTGCGGCGCGGCGCGCAACCCCACATGCCGGTTCGCGCGTTGACGCGCTTCACCGCGCGCGGCTAGCGTGACGCTGGCGGGGAGCGGAATCGGGCGAGAGGAGAGCGGGTTGCGGCTATTGGTGCTGGAACGGATCGCGCGGCCACGGCCGGGCTTCGCCGATATCCTGGCCGGCCTGCGCGGGCACCATCTTGCCAATGCGCTGGTGAGCTTCCTCTTCGCCTGCACCGGGCCGGTGGCCCTTATCCTCACCGTCGGCATCGCCGGCGGCTTGAAGCCGGCCGAGATCGCCTCCTGGATCTCGATCGCGTTCATGCTCGGCGGCGCGATCACCTTCGCGATGAGCATTCTCTATCGCCAGCCGCTGGCCATGGCGTGGACGATTCCGGGCACCGCCATCGTCGGCGCCGGGCTGCTGAAATTCCCCTATCCGGAAATCGTCGGCGCCTATGTGGTGACCGGCGCGCTGATGCTGGCGCTCGGCCTGAGCGGCGCGTTCAAGAAGATCATGGACTGGATGCCGCAGCCCATCGTCATGGCGATGGTGGCGGGCCTGTTCCTGAAATTCGGCGTCCTCGCCATCGACGGCTTCGACAAGGCGCCGATCGTGGCCGTGGCCGCGACCGCAGGCTTCGTGCTGTTCTCGCTGATGAGGCCACTCGGGCGGTTCGTGCCGCCGGTCGTGGCGGCGTTGGCGGCGGGCGGCGTCGCCATCGCGGTTCTCGGCGGTTTCCATCCGCGCGAGGGCGCGGCCGGGTTTTTCGCCGATCCCGTTTTCTTCGTGCCCAAATTCAGCGAGGCGGCGCTGCTCGACCTCGTGCTGCCGCTCGCGATCTCCGTCGTCGTGCTGCAGAACGCGCAGGGCATCGGCATCCTGCGCATGAACCGGCACGATCCGCCGCCCAACACGATCACGGCGGTGTGCGGCGTCGGCACCATCGCCTTCGGCCTGTTCGGCGCGGTCTGCGCGTGCCTCACAGGCCCGGCCAACGCCATCATCTGCACCAGCGGCGAGCCCAAGAACCACTACATCGGCGCGCTGATCTGGGCGGCGTTCGCGGTGGTCTTCGGCCTGTTCGCGCCCGGCATCACGAGCGTCGCGCTGGCGGTGCCCGATGCCTTCATCTTCGTGATCGGCGGCCTCGCCATGCTGCGCGTGCTGCAGCAATCGCTGGCGGCGGCGTTCGGCGGCAAATTCACGGCCGGCGCCGTCGTCTGCCTGGCGGTGACGGTGACCGAGCTCATCCCCGAGGCGCGTTTCGCGCTGCTTGGCATCGGCGCGCCGTTCTGGGGCCTCGTCTTCGGCGTCGCCGCCTCGCTGCTGCTCGAGCCCGGCGATTTCCGCAGGCCGGCCGTCGCGGCGCCGGCGCCGGCACCCGCCGAGCCGGCGCCGCCGATCGAAGAAAAAGTGCAGCGCCCAACGCCGCCCGTGCCGGCCTGGGCGCTCGAGCCCGACGAGAAGCCGAAGCCAGCGACCGCGAGCGAAATGCAGAGTGCCGCCGAACCGCCGCCTGCCGTCGCGCCGCCCACTGAGCCTGCGCCCCCATCATCCGCGCCGGTACCGATGCGGTTCTCCGAGGCCGACACGAAGTCGCTCGCCCCGCTCACCCCGCCCGCGCGCGAAATCAAGAATGACACGGGGGCCGTACCGCACGTCAGTCCAGTCGCGGCCGAATCAGCATCGCTCGCCGCGGAGCCAGAAACGAAAGAAGCAACAGCCGGAGCCGCGTCGGACGCGGCGAAGACGGAGGAACCGGCCGAGAAAGACGAGAAGAGGGCGGAGCCCGACAAAACATCGACCGGGCCCGAAACCGCTGCATTAGCAGCAGGCGCGGAAGAGGCGCTTGCGCGAAAAGAAGAAAAGGAAGCGGGGCCCGAGAAGAAGAAGAAGAAGTCCAAGTCCGGCAAGAAGACTTCGAGCTAGAGCACGCCGAATTTGTCGAACACTTCGCGCAAGGTCTTGCCGGCTTCGAGCTGCGCGCGCGTATCGTCTTCGGCCGAAACCTTGGCGAAGGCGCGTTTGAAGACTTCTTCGGCCTTCGCGGCGGGGATGACGACCACGCCGTCCGCATCGCCGAAGATGTAGTCCCCGCTCGCCACCTTGACGCCGCCGCAGGCCACGGGGCAGTCGCGCTCCATCATCTTGGCGCGGCCCTTGGTGTCGAGCGGGCCAATGCCGCCGTGGAACAGCGGGAAGCGCATTTCGCGGATGCGGCGGATGTCGCGCACGAGGCCATCAGTGACACAGCCCGCGGCGCGGCGCGCGGCGGCGGCCGTGCTGAGCAACTCGCCCCAGGGTGCTACGCGCGTCGTCGGCCCGTCGCAGGCCAGCACCGCGACGTCGCCCGGCTTCAGATCGTCGATGAGCGCGATCTCGACCTCGTAGGGGTCTTCGCCCGGCACCACGCCGTAGCGCGGCATGTAGAGCCCGGTGCGCGCGCGGCCGAACAGCACCAGCGCATCGTCGAGCGGCCGCACGAAGGGCCGCATCGCCTGGTCCATGAGCCCGAGGTCGTCCATCACGTCAGAGAGGACGGCGGAATAGAGACACTGGGCGATTTTCGCGCGGTCGAACCCGAGACTGCTCATCGCGTCCTTCCCATCAGCAAATTTGCATGATCTCTTCGTGGGGGCGGGTCCCCGACCCGCCCGTGGCGACGCGGGCACGGCGCCGGCCTGGAATCTGCGGCCACGCGGGCGGGGCGGGGACCCGCCCCTACGAAGAACGTGTGGCGCGCAACGGAACGCGCGATCTCAGGTGCGATAGCTCGGATCGGTGCGGTCGAGGTCGCGCATCAAGGCCGAGAACGTGTCTTCGCCGCAGACCGGGTGGTTGGCGAAAAGATTGGCGTCGCGCGTCGAGTTGACCGTGGCCTCGCGCGTCACCTCGATCGTGTCGCCGTTGAGCGCCTCCGACGCGCACTGCGCCTCGCACGCCCATTGCAGATTGAGCATGCGCGCCCAGGCCTCGGGAATCGTACGGCCATGCGCGAGCAGGCCGTGATTGCGCAGGATCACGAGCGGCTTCAGCCCGATGCTCTTCACCATCCGCGCCTTCTCGTCGTCGCGCACGGTCAGGCCCTCGAAGTCGTGATAGGCGACGTGGTCGTAGATCATCGCCGAGTAGAAATTGGTGTTGCGCAAACCCGCTTTCTTCGAGGCGACCGCGAGGCCCTCCTTGGTGTGGGTGTGGAGGACGCAGATGGCCTCGGGCACGTGCTCGTGGATCGCGCTGTGGATGAGGAAGCCGGCCGGGTTCACGCCCCAGGGCGAGTCGTCGAGCTTGTTCCCCTTCAAGTCGATCTTGACCAGGTTCGACGCCTTCACCTCGTGATACATGAGGCCGTAGGGGTTGATGAGGAAATGGTGCTCGGGCCCGGGCAATCGCACGGTGATGTGGTTGAAGATGAGCAGCGACCAGCCCATGCGATCGACGATGCGGTAGAGCGCCGCGAGCTGCACGCGCCGCTCCCATTCCTCGGGGCTGATCGCGGGCGGGCGGGCATCGGTCACGGTCTTGAGCTTCACCGCGGCCTGGACCGGATAGCGGGCCATGTGCAATTCCTCTTTTCGCAGGATGGGGAATTCGCCGGATAGTCTATAAGGCCGCGCCGCCGCTGCAAGGCCGAAGGCCGGGCGCCGGCGTTGCGCCGGGCGCAACGGAAGAGAAATAAGTCGGAATAGGGCACGATGAAGGTCTGCATTTTCGGGGCTGGCGCCATCGGCGGCTACGTCGCTGTGAAACTGGCCGGGACCGGGCACGAGGTCTCGGTCGTGGCGCGCGGCGCGCAGCTCGAGGCGATCAAGGCCAAAGGGCTCACGCTGCATCAGGGCGGTCTGCGCCATCACGCGCGCCCCAAAGCCGCGGCCGATCCCGCGGCCCTGGGCCCGCAGGACTACGTGTTCCTGTCGGTCAAGGCCCCCGCCCTGCCCGCGGCCGCCGCGCAGCTCGCCCCGCTCATCGGGCCGGAGACGGCGCTGGTGACGGCCATGAACGGCATTCCGTGGTGGTTCTTCCACGGCTTCGGCAAGTTCCACGGCACGAGCTTCGATTCGATCGATCCCGGCGGCGCGCTCGCCAAGGCGCTGCCGCCCGAGCGCATCATCGGCTGCGTGCTGCACATCGCCTGTTCGGTGCCGGAGGCGGGCGTGATCGTGCACAACAGCCAGAACCGCTTCTTCCTGGGCGACCTCGACGGCAAGACCAGCCCGCGCCTCGTCCGCATCGTCGAAGCGATGAAGAAATCGGGCATGGAGGCCGAGGCGCGGCCGGACATCCGCCGCGATGTGTGGGTGAAGCTGCTCGGCAACATGACCTTCGCGCCGGTCAGCATTCTGACCCAGACCACCAACGATGTGATGGCGAAGGATCCCGGCGTGCGCCGCGTCTTCGCCGCCATGATCGAGGAGGCCAACGCCGTCGGCGCCTATTACGGCCTCGCCTCGGATATGTCGGTGGAAGCGCGCATCGATCTGGGCGGCAGCCTGAAGGGCTTCCGCACCTCGATGCTGCAGGACATGGACAAGGGCCGCCCGGTCGAGCTCGACACCATCGTCCGCGCCGTCATCGACATGGGCCGCAAGGCCGGCGTACCGACGCCCGTCATCGATACCGTTTTCGCGTTGGCGGCGCAACGCGCGGAGGTCGCGGGGATCTACAAGGCGTGGGGCGCGCGCTGACCTCGACCAACGCGCCGTCATGCTGGGCGGCCCGCTTGGGCCGCGAAGCATCCCTCGGCAACGAGGCGCGATGGTCGCGTAGGCGGAGCACCGTGCGAACCTAGCCAGAGATGCTTCGCTGGCGCCCAACGCTTGACTCTTCGGACATCAGAGTATGACGGGCCCTGATGGGCGCTGGTCATTCCTGCCCCGCGCCATGCGCTCTGGACAGCGGCTCGGACGCGCAGGAAATTGGCGGGCTTCACGAGGGAGGACGAGCGAATGGCTGCCGAAAAGCGCAGCGCCTTGGCCGCGCGCATCCGCCGGCGCGAGTGGATGTCGCTGCCCGGCGTGTTCGAGATGATCTCGGCGCGCATCGCCGACGGCATGGGCTTTCCAGCGCTTTACATAACCGGCTACGGCACCGTCGCCTCCTACCTCGGCGTGCCCGACGCAGGCCTCGCCACCTACACCGACATGCTCGACCGGGTGGCGAAATTCGCCGAGGTCTGCAAGACGCCGTTCATCGCCGACGGCGACACCGGCTATGGCGGCCTCCTCAACGTCGAGCGCACGGTGCAAGGATACGAGCGCGCGGGCGCCGCCGGCATTCAGATCGAGGACCAGCAGTTCCCCAAGAAATGCGGCCACACGCCGGGGCGGCGCGTGATCGCGCTCGAAGAGGCCGCGGCCAAGATCAGATGCGCGGCCGAGAGCCGCGGCTCGAAGGATTTCCTCATCGTCGCGCGTACCGATGCGCGCGGCCTCTACGGCATCGACGAGGCGCTGAAGCGCGGCGACGCCTTCGCCAAGGCCGGCGCCGATGTCCTCTTCATCGAATCGCCGCAATCGGTCGCGGAGATGGAGCAGATCGGCAAGGCGTTCAAAGGCAAGCCCCTGCTCGCCAACATGGTCGAGGGCGGGCTCACGCCCGTGCTGCCGGTGCCAGAACTCGCGCGCATCGGCTACAGCATCGCGATCTATCCCGGCACCGCCTTCCTCGCGATGGGCGCCGCGCTGCGCAAGGTCTACCAGCACATCTTGAAGACGGGCTCGAGCATCGACGTCGACGTGCCGCTCGACGACTTCAAGGACTTCTCGAAGCTGATGGGCTTCGAGCATGTATGGGATTTCGAGAAGAAATGGGCGGGCCAGGGCTGAGGACGCGCGCGTGCCCCGCCCGGCCTTCACCACCGCGCGCCTGCGCCTGCGCCCGCTCGAACCACGCGATGCCAAGGCGCTCCATGTCTGCTTCGGCGATCCCGAGGCGATGCGTTTCTGGGATAGCGCGCCGTCGCGCGACGTTGCGCAGACGAAGGCGCGCATCGGGCGCAACACGACGCGCCACGCCGCCTGGGCCATCCTGTCCAGCGACGGCAAGCGGTTCCTCGGCATGATCAACTATCACCAGCGCCAGGTTTGGAACCGGCGGCTCGAGGTCGGCTATATCCTCGCGCGCCCGCATTGGCGGCAGGGTTTCATGCACGAGGCCATGGTGACATTTCTCGACTATTGCTTCGGCGCGCTCGAAAGCCACCGGGTCGAGGCCATCATCGAGCCGGAGAACGCGGCCTCGCGCGGCCTCGTCGAGAAGCTCGGTTTCCAGGCCGAGGGCCTGATGCGGGACCGGCTATGCGTCGGCGGCGCGTATCGCAGCGTGATCATGTATGCTTTGCTGGCCGAGGATTGGCGCGCCCGCCATCCGAAGCCGCCGGCCGCGCGCGCCGCGAAGCGGAGACCCTAGCGTCTGCGCGGCAAGCCACCCGAGGGAGAGGACGATGCCCCACAAGACCGAACTGCATCCCGACGTCGTCGAGCGCATCCTGAAGCGGCGCGGCAAGATGCACGTGCACGACGCGATCGACCCGCGGCGCACGGCCCTCGTCTCGGTCGACATGCAGGTAGCGTTCCTCGGCGAAGGCCTGCCCTCCGAGGTGCCGATGGCGCGCGACATCGTGCCCAACATCAACCGGCTCGCCGACGCACTTCGTGCTTCTGGCGGAACCGTCGTCTGGGTCTACAGCACCTTCACGCCGGCCATCTTCGACGAGTGGTCGTCGTTCTTTGGCGGCACCTATGCGGGCCCGCATGCGCGGAAGGTCGCCGAGAACCTCTACAAGGGCGCACCCGGCCACAAACACTGGCCCGCGATCGAGACCAAGCCGGGCGACCTCTGGGTCGAGAAGAACCGCTTCAGCGCGTTCCTGCCGGGCGCTTCCGATATCGAGGCGCAGCTCAGGGCGCGCGGCATCGATACCGTGATCATCGTCGGCACGCTCACCAATGTTTGCTGCGAGTCGAGTGCACGCGATGCCATGATGCGGAACTTCAAGGTGATCATGGTCGGCGACGGCAACGCCACCTATACCGATGCGATCCACAACGCGAGCTTGACCAGCCTCGCCATCACCTTCTGCGACGTGATGTCGACCGACGAGGTGGTCGCGAAACTACGCGCGCCTGCCGCCCGCGCTGCCGAATAGCGCCACATGAAGCCGCTCAGCGTCGGCTCCTTCCGCGTCGACCGCGTGCTCGAGAACGAAGGGCCCTATTTCGCGCTCGATTTCCTGCTGCCCGACGCTCCACCCGGCCTCATCGCCGAGAACGCCGACTGGCTGAAGCCGCACTTCGTCGACCCCGCCGACGACCGCCTCATCCTCTCGTTCCAGAGCTTCGTGCTGCGCACCGGCCGGCACACGATCCTCATCGACACCTGCGCCGGCAACGACAAGGAGCGGCCGCAGCGGCCCCACTGGCACCGGCAGAAGGGCCCCTATCTCGACCGCATGCGCGCGCTCGGCGTGGCGCCCGAGGCCATCGATTTCGTCTTCTGCACGCACCTCCACGCCGACCATGTCGGCTGGAACACGAAGCTCGAGAACGGCCGCTGGGTCCCGACCTTTCCCAACGCGCGCTACATCTTCGCCAAGCGCGAGTACGAGCATTGGGAAAAGGTGCACCGCGAGATCGTGGCCACCGGCGGCGAGCCTTTGAGCCACGGCTCCTTCGCCGACAGCGTGCTGCCCGTGGTCGAGGCCAAGCGCGCGGTCTTCGTCGCCAGCGACCATGAGATCGAAACCGGCGTCCACCTCGAGGCCGCCTACGGCCACACGCCGGGGAATTGCGTGCTCCATGCCAAGAACCGCGGCGGCCACGCGCTCTTCATCGGCGACGTGATGCACACGGCCGCGCAGTTGGCCGACCCCGCGATCTCGTCGCGCTTCTGCTCCGATCCGGCGGAAGCGGCGAGAACGCGCACGTCCCTCATCGAGCGCCACGCGGATACCGACACCATCGTCCTCGCCTGCCACTTCCCGACGCCGGTCGCCGGCCGCATCCGCCGCCACCGCTCCGGCTTCGCGCTGGCGGTCTGAGCCTATCTCGTAATGGTTGCTTTGTATCTTTGGGTAATGCCTCAGGTTGTAGTACAGCTCAAGCGTGCATTATCTTCTTGCTTTCAACTCTGAATACTGTGACATAATTATCACAGTCGAGAGAATTATTTTCGGCTGTTTTCGCGCTCTCGCGCGGCTCCGGTGCCCGTCGCATGGCTAGGCAAGCAAATTTGCTTTTCTTCGGAATACTTGAAAGATTGTTTCCGCCGGTTTTCGGCGCGTTTTGAGCCGCCGTCGGCTCCCCAGCGCAAGCGACTGATATAGAACATGATTTTTTGCGCGGTCAAAATGTCAATAGTATGAATCCGCAGGTTGGAGGGCCGTTCCTGGCCCTCGCGAAGTGCACAACATATTAGGGCCGAAAACGAGCCCATAACGAATCAGTTCAGAATCGAAAAGGAAATTCCGTAGAATTTCATCCTAGCGCCCGCCTCGCGAATCGTAATTCAGAGTCTCTTTGATTGCATTATTACACCGGCCAACGCATTCGATTGGCGCTGATCGTATCGCCGATTCGGAATTCGCCGAATTCCGGCGAAGCCTCTGCCGTGTGTTCGAGGCTTTTCTTTTATTGACACTTAAACTCTTCCATTCAAACTACCCATTGAGTTCTCCCCCGGGGAACTCTCAACCTGTTGATGGCAAAGAGGTGCTACTATGGCCAAGAGAAAGACGAAGAAGAAGACCGCGAAGAAGAAGAAGAAGTAGCTTTCTCCAATCCCAGGCGCCGCCCCCGCCCACGATCCGTGCTGGGGTTGAGCGGAGCCGGGGTCCCTAAGAGGGGCTGGCTCCTTGCGGCGGCTACGCGGCGCCTGATCTGGATGGAAAACATTGCGGGCGGGACCCATGGTTCCGCCCGCAATTGCTTTGGGGGGCCGGATTCGGGTCCGCGGCGCCTCAATCGGCCGCGTTGCGCCGCGACGTGATCTTTTCGATCACCGGCACGACCTCGTCGCGGCTCATGAGGTCGGCGTATTTCTGACCCATGTCGAACAGGTTGGCCTCGTGCGGGCCGAGCGCCCGGTCGCCGACGCAGTCGGTGATGACGATGTTGCGGAAATTGTAGCTCAGGCCGTCGACGACCGAGGCGCGCACGCAGCCGGAGGTCGTGCAGCCGGCATGGATCAGCGTGTCGACGCGCCGCAGCGTGAGCCAGCTGTGGAGGCCGGTGCCGAAGAAGGCCGAGGGCTGCTGCTTGCGCACGACGTATTCGCCCGGCCGCGGCGCCAGCGACGGCACGATCGCCGAGTCCGGGCTCGACTCGGTCAGTCGCTTCAAATTCGGCGCCTTCAGCGCGAAGATGCCGAGATCGGCGCCGTCCTCGGCATAGACTACGCGCGTGAATGCGATCGGCAGCTTCAGGCGCCGGAACGCCGCAAGCAGTCCTTCGGTGCGCGCGATCGCCGCGTCGATGTTGCCGCCGCCGAACGCTTCGGGCGCGGCGAAGCCATTGACGAAGTCGACGATGAGCAGCGCCGGGCGCGCGCCGAAACCGCTCGCATTCCCGAAGCCCTGCGTCTTGTAGATCTCGAGTTCTCTCATCGCTCTGCCCGCCCTATGGCCGCGACGCCATGAGCTTCTGGAGCTCGCGGTAGTCGAGGCCCTCGCGCGCGAATTGCGCGGTGCCGTGCTCCTTGAGCTCGCGCGCGGCGCGGCGCGCCACCGCGAGCGCCGCGCGCGCGACATGGCCGCCGAGGCTGATCCGCGCGACGCCGAGCTTCGCCATCTCGGCCACCGTGATCGTCGGCTGCAGAATGATATTGAGCGGGCCGTCCACGGCTTTCACAAGGCGCCCGATCACGCCAGGATCGGCGGTGAACGGCGCGAAGAGGCAATCGGCGCCCGCTTTGCGGTAGGCGTTCAAGCGCTTCACGGCTTCGGCGAACGCGGCCGCCGGATCCTTGATGCGCATCAGCGCGTCGGTGCGGCCGTTGATGACGAAGGGCACGCCGGCATCGCGCGCGGCCTGCCGTCCGGCGGCGATGCGCGCGCTGGCGAGCTCGAGATCGAAGAGGGCGCCGCCCGCCGCGTCGCTGCTGTCCTCGAAATTCGCGCCGACGACGCCGGCGCCGAGCAGCTCCATCACCGTGTAGGCGACGTTCTTGGGCTCGGCGCCGTAGCCGGCCTCGACGTCGGCGGTGACCGGAACCGCGACCGCGGCGGCGATGCGCCGCGTGGCGTGCAGCATGTCGGCGCGCGAGATCGCTTCGCCGTCGGGCACGCCGTAGCTGAAGGCGATGCCGGCGCTCGTCGTGGCGACGGCGGGATAGCCCTCGGCGGCGATGACCTTGGCGCTGCCCGCATCCCAGGCATTCGGCAGCACCAGCGGGCGCCCCGGCACGTGCAGCGCCTTGAGCCGCTCAGCCTTCGCGATCAACGCTTTTTCAGCCATGGCTTCCTCCGATGCGCCTGCGCGCCAACGCGCGCCCCGGTCCGCGGCAAACTTTTTACCGCCTTCTCGGTACAGTGTGTTTGCGCCCCGACCACCGCCGCCTATTATCCGGCCCCTTCACGCGGTTAAAGAGAAAACCACGCATGCCTTGCCTCGCCTGTCCGCGCCGCCGGCGCCGTGCCCCGGTTTCCCTCATCTTGTCCGGTGCCGCGGCACTTGCCTTGGCTTTCGCTACGGTCCCGGCCGAAGCGAAAAAGCCCCCGCGCGGGGCCGCCGAGCCCGAGAGCGGCGACGTCTCCGACGAGGGCCTCGCGAAGCGCTATCAGCTCCCGCTCACCGAAGTGGGATACCTCGTCGTCGACGCCAAGACGGGCCAGGTGCTCGAGCAGCGCCAGGCCAAGGAGGCGTTCGTCCCCGCCTCGACGATCAAGGTCGCCTCGTCCGTGACGGCGCTCGTCGTCCTTGGCGCCGAGCACCGCTTCCATACCGAGCTTCTCTCCACCGGCATCGTCAACAACGGCGCGCTGGTCGGCGATCTCTTCTTGAAGGGCGGCGGCGACCCGATGCTGACCAGCGACGACTTCGAGGCGATGGCGCAGCAGCTGAGGGCCAAGGGCATCGCGAAGGTCACCGGGCGTTTCGTCTACGATTCCACCGCCTACACGACCGCGAACGCGATCGATGCCGAGTATGAGGAGAGCGCCTCCTACAATCCGGGCATCGCGGCGCTGTCGGTCAATTTCAACGTGCTCCAGCTGAAGTGGGAGCGCGAGCGAAAGGGCGCCCTCAGATTCCGTTTCGCGGCCCAGACCGACAATCACGAGCTGGACGTCGACTATATCAAGGCCGAGCCGGCGCAGCCGGGCACGACCGGCCCTTATGGCCTCGCCTATCGCGACGAGGGCAAGACGCCGGTCTGGCTGGTGCTGCCGGCCAAGCGCGCCAAGGGCGAGATCCGCGTGCCGGTGAAACAGCCGGATTTCAACGCGGCCTACATCTTCCGCAAGGCGGCGGAGAAGCACGGCATCGCGCTGCCCGAGCCGGTAGCCGGCGCCGCGCCCGAATCGGCCAATCTCGTCTACCGCCAGATCTCGAAGCCGCTGCCCGATATCGTCCACCGCACCTTGCGCTTCAGCAACAATATGGCGGCCGAGCTGCTGGCGCTCGCCGCCGCGAGGAAGCTCACCGGCAAGACACTCGACATGCCGACGGCCGCCACCACGGTCGCCGGCTGGCTCAAGGAGAAGGTGGCCGGCAACGATTGGAACGGCCTCACGCTCAGGAACGGCTCGGGCCTCACCAAGGACAGCCGCGTCTCGCCCGAGCAGATGGTCGCGATCCTGCGCTATGCGCAGACGCTTTCGTTCGGCGGCCAGTCCTATGCCGATCTGCTGCGCCGCTACTTCGTCGGCAAGGTCGAAGCCGAGGAGGAATACGGCAGCGAGGAAGGTGCCCGCCCCAACGGCCCCGGCCGAGAGAAGAACGGCAGGCACGGCGTCGCGATCAAGGCCAAGACCGGCACGGTCAATTTCGCGCGCGGCGTCATCGGCTATCTCCGCACCGGCAGGGGCCGCGACGTGGTGTTCGCGGTCTACATCTCGGATTTCAAGCAGCGCGAAGTGATGGCCAAGCAGGGCCAGCCCTGGAAGGAGCCGCCTGTGCGCTGGTGGCTCTCCCGCTCGCGCGAATTCCAGCGCGCGCTGGTCAAGCGCTGGGCGGAGAGGTTGTAGAAAGACGAAGGCCTATACAAACACGTCATGCTGAGCGAAGCGAAGCATCCCTCGACAATGTCGCACGCTGGCGGTTCAGCCGCGCATTTTCTCCTTTGCCCAATCGAATAGTTCCGGCGCCAAGCCGATAAAGCCCGGATTTTCCCGGGCGATGAGTTCCAATTTCCGCCGACGAACCCACCCCTTGATTTGCTTCTCGCGCGCGATCGCGGCCGCGATCTCCCCGTAGAATTCGTAGTGAAGCAGACGATCGACGTTGCAGCGCGCCGTGAAGCCGGGAATCGCCTTGTTCTTGTGTTGCCACACCCGCTTCTCGAGGTCGCTCGTGACGCCGGTGTACAGCACCAACGAGCGGCTCGCGACGATATGGACGAATCCGCCCTTGATCGAGGTCGAGCGCATCGAATCGCTTAGCCCGCTGCCCAGGGATGCTTCGCGGCCCCGAAGGCGGGGCCGCGAAGCATGACGGCGCGGTTTTGGGCCTTAGCGCATTCGTCATGCTGAGCGCAGCGAAGCATCTCTCGGCAGGTTTGCGCGAAGTCGAAGCCGCTCAGTGACTATCCCGCGGCACGAATTTGTGGGCGACGTCGCGGTATTTGACCGCGGGCTTCAGCACCATGCCCTCCGACAACTGGTCGGTCATGGAGCGGAAGATCTCCTGCCACGGCGTCTGGTTGGGCGCGATGACCTCGCGCATCTCCTTGCGGCGCTTGGCCAGCTCCTCGGCGGAGACGAGGATGTCGACGCGGCCCTTGCTCAAGTCGACGCGCAGGCGGTCGCCGGTCTTCAAGATCGCGAGGTTGCCGCCGGCCGCCGCCTCGGGCGAAGCATTCAGGATCGAGGGCGAGCCCGATGTGCCGGATTGCCGCCCGTCGCCGATGCAGGGCAGCGAGGTGATGCCTTTCTTGATGAGATAGGCGGGCGGCTGCATGTTCACGACCTCGGCCGAGCCGGGATAGCCGATCGGACCGACGCCGCGCACGACGAGGATGCAGTTCTCGTCGATCTTCAGCGCCGGGTCCTCGATGCGCTTGTGATAGTCCTCGCGCCCGTCGAAGACGATGGCGCGGCCCTCCCAGGCGTTGGGATCCTTGGAGTTCGAGAGATAGCGCTTCCGGAACTCCTCGGAGATCACGCTCGTCTTCATGATCGCCGAGTCGAAGAGATTGCCGCGCAGCACCGCGAAGCCGGCATCCTTCATCATCGGCCTGTCATAGCTCTTGATGACGCGGTCGTCCTTGATTCCCGTGTCGCGGCAGTTTTCGCCCATCGTCTTGCCGTTCACGGTCTTTGCGTTCTCGCGGATCTTGCCCGCCCTCATGAGCGCGTTGACCACGGCGGGAACGCCGCCGGCGCGGTGATAGTCCTCGCCCAAAAATTCGCCGGCGGGCTGCAGGTTCACGAGCAAAGGGATCTTGTGCCCGATCTTCTCCCAGTCGTCCATGTCGACCTTGACGCCGACATGGCGCGCGATGGCGTTGATGTGGATCGGGCAGTTGGTCGAGCCGCCGATGGCGCTGTTGACCACGATGGCGTTCTCGAACGCCTCGCGCGTCAGGATGTCGGAGGGCTTCAGGTCCTCCCACACCATCTCGACGATGCGCTTGCCGGATTCGTAGGCTTTCTGCGCGCGCTCGCGGTGGGGGGCCGGGATCGCGGCCTGGCCGGGCAGCGAGAGGCCGAGCGCCTCGGCGAGCGAATTCATCGAAGTGGCGGTGCCCATGGTGTTGCAGTGCCCGGTGCTGGGCGCCGCCGAGGCCACCATCTCGATGTATTCCTCGTCACTGATCTGGCCGGCGGCGAAGAGCTTCCTCGCCTCCCACTTGATCGTGCCCGAGCCCGAACGCTCGCCCTTGTACCAGCCGTTCAGCATCGGGCCGACATTGAGCACGATGGCCGGGATGTTCACCGTGCACGCCGCCATGATGCAGGCGGGCGTGGTCTTGTCGCAGCCGGTCAAGAGCACGACGCCGTCGATGGGATAGCCGTAGAGCACCTCGACGAGGCCGAGATAAGCGAGGTTGCGGTCGAGCGCCGCAGTCGGCCGCTTGCCGGTTTCCTGGATCGGATGCACCGGGAATTCGAACGCGACGCCGCCCGCCTCGCGGATGCCTTCGCGCACGCGCTGCGCCAACTGAAGGTGCGAGCGGTTGCAGGGCGAGAGGTCGGAGCCGGTCTGCGCGATGCCGATGATCGGCTTGCCCGACTGCAGCTCCCAGCGCGAGAGGCCGTAATTCATGTAGCGCTCGATGTAGAGCGCGGCCATGTGCGGATCGTCGGGATTGTCGAACCAAATCTTGCTGCGCAGGAAGCGGCCGCCGTTTTTCTTGGGCATCGCGAGTTCCTCCCGAGGGGGCTTGTCGGGGCCGAGCATTGGCTTGGCGGCGCGGAAAATCAACCGCGCTTTCGTCGCTGTCGTG
>DATBLL010000173.1:0-4107 GCA_036555425.1 Alphaproteobacteria bacterium
GTGGACGACGCCAGAGCGTCGCCCACATCCCCACAGGCCCCACCACAACCAAAGAAAGAATCAAAACATGGACTCAACAGAAAGAAGCGGACAAGTGACCCGCTACGAAAACCGGACAACTTGACGAGCTAGCTACAGCCCCATTCGTGGTTAATGGCCACGCCAGCGCCGCGCGGGCAGCCCGGCCACCCCGGGATCGAGCGCGAAAATGCCGCCGGCCTCGGGCTCGCGCGCCAGCGTGGCGGCATCGAGGCTGATCCTGGCGCTGGTGACGTAGAGCCGGTCGAACTTGGGCCCGCCGAAGGCGCAGCTGGTCGGCCGCGAGACCGGCAGCGGAATGAAGCGGTCGAGCCGGCCGTCGGGGGCAAAGCGGGCAACGCCGCCGCCATCCCAGCGCGCATTCCAGAGAAAGCCCTCGGCATCGACCGCCATGCCGTCGGGATAGCCGGGCGCGGCGCTGACATCGGCGAAGACATAGGGCGGGCCGGCGCGCCCCGAAGCGGCGTCGAACTCCGCCACGAACATCGCTCGCGGCGAATCGTTGAGGAAGAAGCGCGTGCCATCGGGGCTCCAGGCGAAACCGTTGGGCACGAAGAACCCGTCATAGACCACGCGCGCGCTGCCGCCCTCGCAGCAAAAGACCTTGCCCGTCGCTCGCCGCGTCGAGAGATGCATGCTTCCCGACCAGAAGCGCCCGGCGGGATCGGCCGCGCCGTCATTGAGGCGGTGATCGGCGGCGTCGGCCAGCGGATTGGCGATCGGCGCGAGCGCGCCGGTGGCGAGATCAAAGCGCGCGAAGCCGGTCGCCAGCGCCAGCACCGCGCCGCCACCTCCATCGAGCGCAAAAGAGCCGAGCTTCGCCGGCATTGGCCAGCGCTTCACCGCACCGCTCGCCGGATCGAGCCGGAAGAGCGCCGGCGCCTCGATGTCGACGAAATAGAGCGCCTGAGCGCGCTCGTCCCAGACCGGGCACTCGCCGAGCGCACTCCGCGTCGCCGTGATGCACGGAACGTGCTGCGCCGTCATTCAGCTTCCGCTGCGCTGCGCCGCACGCGCCGGCCGACGGGGCAGTGGCGTCTGCACCCGCACCACGACGTCGCGGATGAACGTCTCGATGTTCTTGCGGATCGAACCTTCATTGGCGAGCCGGAGGCGCTCATAGGCGAAGGGGTGATCGCCGAACGTGGCGGTGTGATCGACGCTGATGAAATCGTCGTAGACCGTCCGCTTCGTTGCCCGCTCGACGAGCGTGTATTTGACGCTCGACTTGACCGTGAGGTCCAAGCCCACCATCGGCTGCGACAACGTAACAAGATTGGCGCGCAGATCATACTTGGCGTCGGCGGGCGAGGCCGCGATCAGCCCCGCGCTCTCGAGCGAGCGGCGCAGCGCCTGATCGAACTCCGCGTTGCCGACCTTGGAGACCCAAAGCGGACTCGTCGGCTCGCCGCCGGTCACGCTCTCGACGGTGATGGCCCGCGCGAGCGGGCTCGCCCGAACCCGTTCCGCCGGCACAGCCGGCGCCGCGACCATGGCCGGTACGGTCGCCCCCGACGCGCAGCCTTCGATGACGAGCGCGGCCCCGAGTACGATCCAAACTGCGCGCATGACGCTCCTCCACCGCTTGCCTCGTGGGGACATCTATCGGGTCGGCTAAGCGGGTGCAATTGTGCCGAGACATGCGATGGGCGGGCTTGCACCTGCCGGTCGCTGCCGTCATTGTGCGCGCCTTCCCGTCGCCGCCAATTGCCCCCTGTCGTCATGAATGATGCGCATTCCCCCGCGGCCGCGCGCTCGACGCTGATCGACGCGATCCGCCCCGAAATCAAGATGCTGCCCGAAAGCGGCATCGTCGAAGTCGTGAACTACGCGCGCAACAAGAAGGACCTCGTCCAGCTCTGGGTCGGCGAGGGCGACAAGCCCACGCCGGCCTTCATCGCCGATGCCGCGGTCGCGGCGCTCCGGCGCGGCGAGACCTTCTACACCTATCAGCGCGGCATCCCGCCGCTGCGCCAGGCGCTGGCCGATTACCTTTCGCGCAGCTACGCGGCCAAGATCGACCCCGAGCGCATTTTCCTGACCGTCGGCGGGATGTCGGCGATCAAGGAAACCGTGCAGATGCTGGTGAATCTCGGCGACGAGGTGGTGGTTCCATCGCCGTGCTGGCCCAACGTCGCGGCCGCGGTCGACATCATGGCCGGCGTGGTGAAGCCGGTGCTGCTCACTTTCGGCAACCGCGGCTGGACGCTCGACATCGAGCGCGTGATGGAGGCCTGCGGGCCCAAGACCAAGATCATCTTCGTCAATTCGCCCGGCAACCCCACGGGCTACATGATGTCGCGCGCGGAGCAGCAGGCGCTGCTCGACTTCGCGCGGAAGCGCGGCATCTGGATCGTCGCCGACGAGGTTTACGGCCGCCTCGTCTACGACCGGAAGGCGGCGCCCTCGTTCCTCGAGATCGCCGACCCGGACGAGCGCGTCGTGGTCGTCAACACCTTCTCCAAGAACTGGGCGATGACGGGCTGGCGCATCGGCTGGGTCGTCGCCTCGAAGCAGCTCGGGCAGGTCTACGAAAATCTCGTGCAGTACAACACTTCGGGCGTTCCGACGTTTCTGCAATTCGGCGCGGTCGCCGCGTTGAACGAGGGCGATGCGTTCGTGGCCGAGCAGGTGGCGCGCTGCGCCAAGGGCCGCGACATGGTGACGGCGACCTTCGCGCGCTTGCCGCGCGTGCGCTACGCGCCGCCCGAGGGCGCGTTCTATGCGTTCTTCTCGGTGGAGGGCGAGAGCGACGCGAGGGCACTCGCGTTCAAGCTCGTCGACCGCGCCAATGTGGGCTTGGCCCCCGGCACCGCGTTCGGGCCGGGTGCGCCGAATTTTCTCCGCCTCTGCTTCGCCTGCTCGCTCGACCGCTTGGGCGAAGGCCTCGCGCGGCTCGAAAAGGCGCTCAACTAATATTCGCGCAGGGTAAGGGCACGCTGCGCGCGCCCCTACGATTGAGACGCCGCGCCGCTCTCGCTGGCAAGACACTGCGGCGGGAACAGCGCCTTGATCCTGGTGCCGCGGCCGGGCGCGCTCTTGATCGCGAAGCGGCCGCCGTGCCGCTCGATCAGCGCCTTGGCCAAGGGCAGCCCGATGCCGGTGCCCTCCTGACCCTTGGCGTAGCCTTCGCGGACGCGGCCGAAAACCGTGAGCGCCACCTCGATCTCCGCCGGCGACATGCCGATGCCGCTATCTTCGATATAGAGCTGGACGCCGCCCTCGGCGCGGTGCGCGCCGAAGCCGACCGTGCCCCCCTCGGGCGTGAACTTGACCGCGTTGGCGATGAGATTGATGAGCGCCTGGCGCAGGCGGTGCGCGTCGGCATTCAGCGCCGGCAGAGCCGGCTCGACGAACTGGCGCAATTGGATGCGCTTCTTCGCGGCGGCCGGCGCCACCATGCGCGCGGCCTCGGCCACGATCCCGCCCGGCGCCACCGGCGCCAGATCGAGCGCGAGCGCGCCGGCGTCGAGGCGCGTCACGTCGAGCATGTCGGTGATGATGCCCAGGAGGTGGCGCGCGGCCTTCAGCACGTCGCCGGCATAGCCGTGATATTGGGGCGCGCCGAGCGGCCCGAAGATCTCCTGCGTCATCATTTCGGTGAAGCCGATGATGGCGTTGAGCGGCGTGCGCAGCTCGTGGCTCACTTGCGCGAGGAAGAGGGTCTTGGCCTGGCTCGCGCCTTCGGCGGACTTTTTCGTTTCCAGCAGCGCCGCCTCGAGGCGCTTCCGGTCGCTGATGTCGAGCGCGAAGGTGGCGACCCCGACGATCTCGCCGCTCTCCGGGTGCTTCAGCGGCAGCTTGGTGACGAGCCAGTCACGCACGACGCCGTCGACGCCGGGCCGGTTCTCGTCGAAGAACGGCACCGGCTCGCCGGTTTCGAGCACGCGGCGCTCGAGGTCCACACCTTGCTGCGCTTCCGGGCCGCGGATGTCGAAGACCGTGCGCCCGATGGCGTCGGCAGGCACGATGCCCCACTGCGTCGCTTGGTAGCGGTTCATGAAGGTGTAGCGGCCCTCGCGATTCTTCGCGTTGATCGCGGCGGGGATGGCGTCGAGCAACGCGCGC
>DATBLL010000144.1:0-11583 GCA_036555425.1 Alphaproteobacteria bacterium
CGGCGTGCTCGCGCAAGCGCGAGCCCGCCGCCGACCGCTCCCTCAAGGGGGGGGTGAGCGCTGTTGAACGCTGTGCCGGATGGCGCCGTATCGCTATGATACGCGGCGACATCGCACGCAGGCCTGCGTTGCAATATTTCCTCCCCTTCCTGCTGATTGTGCCGACGATCGCCAGCATGCAGCTCGGCGGCTTTTGGATCTTTGTCTTCCCGCCGCTGATCTACGCGCTGCTCATCCTGGCGGACCTGGCCGTCGGCGAGACGGCGCTGCCGAATCGACCGGCGCCGCACTGGCTCAACGCGCTGCCGACTTGGCTCTGGGTGCCGCTCCAGTTCGGCGTGCTCGCCTGGGCGCTGTGGGACATCCGCGGCGGGCGGTTCACGCCGGAAGAGGCGATCGGCATCGGCATGGCCTTGGGCCTCGCCACCGGCGGCGTCGGCATCACCGACGCGCACGAGCTCGTCCATCGCCGCGCCCGGTGGGAGCGCTTCCTCGGCCAGGCGCTGCTCGTCTCGGTCACCTACCACCACTTCTACATCGAGCACGTCTTCGGCCATCACCGGCGCGCCGGCACGCCGGTCGATTCGGTGACGGCGCGGCGCGGCGAGTGGCTCCACGCGTTCCTGCCGCGCGCGATCGGCCGCAGCTTCCTCTCGGCCTGGGGGCTCGAAGCCGAGCGCCTCAGGCGCGTCGGCCGGTCCGCCGGGTCGCTGCGCAACCGCGTGCTCGCCGGCGTCGTCGCCGAGGCGGCGCTCTACGCGGGGGTCGCGGCCTTCGCCGGTTGGGTCGGGGTCGTCTTCTTCGCGATGCAGAGCCTCATCGCGGTGCTGCTGCTCGAAACCATCAACTACGTCGAGCACTACGGCCTCGCGCGGCGCGAAACGGCGCCGGGTGTCTACGAGCGCTACGGTGCCGCCCACGCCTGGGACAGCCGCTTCCGCTTCAGCAATTGGCTGCTGTTCAACCTGCCCAACCACGCGAACCACCATCTCCATCCCGGCCGGCGCCACGACGAGCTGGTGTACGAACCCGCGGCGCCGCGCCTGCCGATGGGCTATCCGCTCGCCGTGGTCCTCGCGGTTTTCCCGCCGCTCTGGTTCCGCGCCGTCGATCCACGCCTGCCGCAAGCCGGATGCGCCGCCGCCCGAGCATCTTCCAGCACCAAGAACGCGGCGACGGATTCCATCGATCCGGGACGTTCGACAATGAACCGATCATTCAGGGTGAAATCATGATTCGCACGTCGCTCCTCGCCGCAGCGATGTCGTTCGCCACCGCAAGCGCCTCGGCGCAGCAAAGCCATCAGCCCTATGCAGGGCAGGAGCAGCGCCAGGTGAAGGCGCTGTCCGAGGCCGAGATCGCCGATTTTCTCGCCGGGCGCGGGATGGGCTTCGCCAAGGCGGCCGAGCTCAACGGCTATCCCGGCCCGGCCCATCTCCTCGAGAACGCCGCGGCCTTGAAGCTGAGCGACGCGCAGCGCCGCGGCATCGAGGCCATCCGCGCGCGCATGGCGGCCGCGGCAGCCGCGCTCGGCCGCGAGATCGTGGCGAAGGAGCGCGAGCTCGACGCCGCGTTCGCCGGCGGCCGCATCGCGGAGGAGGTGCTCGCGGCCAAGACCGGCGAGATCGCCGCGCTGACAGGGCGCCTGCGCGCCGTGCACCTTGCCGCGCACATCGAATCGCGCCCGCTGCTGAGCCCCCAGCAGATCGCGGAATACAACAAGCTCCGCGGCTACGCCGGCGAGGGCCAGCCCCAGCAGCCGCAACAGCACCGGCACCATTAGAACAAGGTTCACCACCAAGGCACCAAGGCACCGAGCGAGGGACGGGCGCGGCGCGCTCTGTCTTCGTCTTGGTGCCTTGGTGTCTTCGTGTCTTGGCCGTTAGTCTTTCTTCATGACCAGACTCGATCTTCCCAAAATCATCGGCCACCGCGGCGCCTGCGCCTATGCGCCGGAGAACACGCTGGCCTCGATCCGGAAGGCGGCGGCGCTGGGCGCGCGCTGGGTCGAGTTCGACGTGCGGCTCACGCGCGAGCGCGATCTCGTGCTGATGCACGACGACGACGTCAAGCGCACCACCAACGGCCGCGGGCGCGTGCTCGATCTCGCGCTTGCCGAATTGCGGGCGCTCGATGCCGGCGCCTGGTTCGGCGGTGCCTTCGCCGGCGAGCGCATTCCCTCGCTGGTCGAAACGATCGCGCTGCTCCAGGAGCTCGGCCTCGGCGCCAACATGGAGATCAAATCGGAAAAAGGCGAAGCGCGCGCCACGGCCGAGGCGCTGGCGCGCATCCTCGCGCGCCATTGGCCGCGCGCGGCATCGCCGCCGCTCATCTCGAGCTTCGAGCTCGAAGCGCTCGAGGGCATGCGGGCCGCGGCGCCGGCCTGGCCGCGCGGGCTGCTGCTGAAGGAGCTCAAAGGGGATTGGCGCGGCCTGCTCGACCGCCTCGGCGCGGCCACGCTCAACCTCGACCATCGCCCGCTCGACGCCGGCAAAGTGGCGCTCGCGCGCGAAGCCGGCCGCCCCATCCTTTGCTACACGGTCAACGATGCGGCCCGCGCCCGCCAGCTCTTCGCCTGGGGCGTCACGGCCGTCTTCACCGATCGGCCCGACGCGCTGCTTGCGGAAGGCAAATAAACAGGGAGGCGGGGAGGCGGGGAGAAAGAACGAGGAATCGCCACCGAGGCACGGAGACACGGAGAAGGAAGAAAGAGGGTTGCGCGCGAAGACTCGCGCGCGGGAAAGCGTAGGGCCCGACCATCGCGCCGCTCTTGCGGCGCAATCCCCCTCTTCACTTCCTTCTCCCCGTCTCCCCGTCTCCCTGTTTTCTTGCCTTCCGATGCCGCAAAAAAGTTTGGGATCGCCGATTCGGGTGCCTATACCCCTCGTTAAGAACCGAGGTTTGGCGCCCGTGCGCCTCGAACCCGACCCGCAGACCCTATTCCGCCCCCGGCCCGAAAGCAGCGGTCCGAGGAGGGGAGAGGGCGCGGCCGGGCCTTTGCTTTTGGGCGCCAAGACACTGGGATCGTTGGAGAAACAGGGGAGCCTGGCCGGCCCGGCCATGTCGGATTTCCGCACCAGGAGCGCGTTCGGCTACGACGATCTGCTCAGCTGCGGGCACGGCAAGCTGTTCGGGCCGGGCAACGCCCGTTTGCCGCTGCCGCCGATGTTGATGTTCGACCGCATCGTCCACATATCCGAGGCGGGCGGCGCCCACGGCAAGGGTCAGGCGATCGCGGAACTCGACGTGAAGCCCGATCTCTGGTTCTTCGCCTGCCATTTCGAGTCCGACCCGGTGATGCCGGGATGCTTGGGGCTCGATGCGCTCTGGCAGCTCACCGGCTTCTTCCTGGGCTGGCGCGGTTTGCCGGGGCGGGGCCGGGCGCTCGGCGTGGGCGAGGTCAAGTTCACCGACCAGGTTCTGCCGACCACGAAGCTCGTGCGTTACATCGTCGACGTGAAGCGCATGAGAACGGGAAAGCTCGTCCTCGGGATTGCCGACGGCAAGCTCGAGGCGGACGGCAAGGTCATCTACGAGGCCAGCGACATGCGAGTCGGCTTGTTCGTTGGCGAGGCTGCTGCGCCATGAGACGCGTCGTCGTCACCGGAATCGGAATCGTCTCTTCCCTGGGCAACAACCAGGACGAGGTGCGCCGGTCCTTGAAGGACGGGCGCTCGGGCATCGTCTTCGTGCCCGAATACAAGGAAATGGGCTTCCGGAGCCACGTCCACGGCGCGATCAAGCTCGATCCCGACACGGCGGTCGACCGGCGCCTGCGCCGCTTCATGGGCGACGGCGCGGTCTGGAACTACGTCGCCATGCAGCAGGCGATCGCGGATTCGGGCCTCGGCGAAAGCGACGTCTCCAACGAGCGCACCGGCCTCATCATGGGCTCGGGGGGACCGTCCACCAAGGATCAAGTCGCCGCCGCCGATCTGCTGCGCGAAAAGAAATCCTCGAAGCGCGTCGGCCCCTTCATGGTCCCGCGCACCATGTCGAGCACCAATTCGGCGACCCTGGCGACGCCGTTCCATATCAAGGGCGTCAATTATTCGATCACCTCGGCCTGCTCGACCAGCGCGCATTGCATCGGCAACGCCAGCGAGCTGATCCAGTTCGGCAAGCAGGACGTGATGTTCGCCGGCGGCGGCGAGAGCCTGCATTGGACGCTCTCGGTGCTGTTCGATGCGATGCCGGCGCTCTCCTCCGGCTTCAACGACACGCCGGAAAAGGCTTCACGCCCGTTCGACGCCAAGCGCGACGGCTTCGTGATCTCCGGCGGCGGCGGCTGCGTCGTGCTCGAGGAGCTGGAGCGCGCCAAGGCGCGCGGCGCCAAGATCTACGCCGAGCTCGCGGGCTATGCCGCCACCTCCGACGGCTACGACATGGTGCAGCCCTCGGGCGAAGGGGCGGCGCGCTGCATGCGGCTCGCCATCAACGGCATCAAGGAGCCGGTCGACTACATCAACACGCACGGCACCTCGACGCCGATCGGCGACGCCCAGGAGCTCAAGGCGATCCGCGAGGTGTTCGGGGCGCCCGGCAGCAACCGCATTCCTTATTTCACCTCGACCAAATCGCTGACCGGCCACGCGCTCGGCGCCGCCGGCGTGCACGAGGCGATCTATACGCTGATGATGATGCAGGACCGCTTCATCGCCGCCTCGGCCAATGTCGAGGAGCCCGATCCCGAGGCCGCCGGCATGCCGCTCGTCACCCAGCGCAAGGACGGCGTCGACCTGAACGTGACGATGTCGAACAGCTTCGGCTTCGGCGGCACCAACGCCTGCCTCGTCTTCAAGCGCTACGACGCTTAAGGAAGATCACAGGGAGGCGGGGAGAAGAACGAGCTTCGGGGCGCGCCTCGGGCGCGCCCCTTACTATTTCCTCCCCGTCTCCCCGCCTCCCTGTTAACTTTCGGTTCCAACCGGGGGAAATCCGAGCAATGAACGCAGCGGCGGGGTTGATGGCGGGCAAACGCGGGCTGGTCCTCGGCGTGGCCAACGACCGCTCGCTCGCCTACGGCATCGCCCGCGCCGCGCGCCAGCAGGGCGCCGAGCTCGCCTGCACTTATCAAGGCGAGACCTTCGGGCGGCGCGCCGTTCCGCTGCTGGAGGAGCTCGGCGCCAAGCTCATCCTCTCGGCCGACGTCGAGGACGCGAAAAGCCTCGACGCCGTCTTCGCCGAGATCGCGGCGCAATGGGGCGCGCTCGATTTCGTCGTCCACTCGCTCGCATTCTCCGACCGCGAGGAGCTGAAAGGCCGCTACGTCGACACGACGCGGGCCAATTTCCTCCGCACGCTCGACATCTCCTGCTACTCGTTTACCGACATCGCGCGCCGGGCCGAACCCTTGATGAAGAACGGCGGCGCGCTCTTGACCCTCACCTTCGAGGGCGCGCGCCGCGTCTTCGCCAGCTACAACGTGATGGGCCTCGCCAAGGCGGCGCTCGAAGCGTCGGTGCGCTATCTCGCGAGCGATCTCGGCAAGCACGGCATCCGCGTCAATGCGCTTTCGGCCGGGCCGATGCGCACCCTGGCCGGCGCCGGCGTCGGCGATGCGCGCTACGTCTATGGCTGGACGCAAACCAACGCGCCGCTCCGCCGCAACCCCAAGCTCGAGGAGGTCGGCAATGCCGGCCTCTATCTCGTCTCGCCGCTCTCGGGCGGCGTCACCGGCGAGATTCACTCGGTCGATTGCGGCTACCGCATCATCGGCATGGGCGTGGTGCCGGCGAAGGGATAGCAAAAATCGCGTTACTTCGGGCTTCTAACGGTCCGCATTTCGATCATTTGATCATATCCACGCTGCGTTAGTGACCAGAATAGGCCCATGCCGCCTTGTACAGTCTTGGAGTATCGAATTTCCACAAGACCAAGTGCGATAAGCTGAACTTTGATTGTTTGAAAGTCCTGATCGTCTATCTCGGGACTCCATCCGGAATTCTTTGTCTGCTGAAAGAGGTAGACGGCGAGACCAAGAAGCGATGAAGATTACCCGATCGATAGCCTCGGGAGAGCTTAAACCGATTCCAAACCGTGCCGTAAGGGCTTGTTTGGGCCTTTGAAGCTGGCTTCCAGCCCGCTATATTTCCCCCATGAGCGCCAACCGCCCCTATGCCGAGCTGCTGCAGCGCCTGCGCGCGGCGGGCCTCCGCCCGACGCGCCAGCGCCTGGCCTTGGCGCGGCTGTTGTTCGCCAAGGGCGACCGGCACATCACGGCCGACGAACTGCACGCCGAGGCCGAGTCCGAGGGCGTCGGCGTCTCGCTCGCCACGGTCTACAACACGCTCAATCAGTTCACGGCCGCGGGCCTCTTGCGCGAGGTCGCGGTCGAGGCGGGCCGCGCCTATTTCGACACCAACACGTCCAACCATCACCACTTCTTCTTCGAAGACGGCGGCAAGCTGCTCGACATTCCTGCCGAAGGCCTCTCGGTCGCTGGCGTGCCGGCGGCGCCGTCGGGCACCGAAGTCGCGCGCGTCGACGTGATCGTGCGCCTGAAGCCGCGCGGATAGCGCGGCTGCGGCCCGCGGCTTTGCGTTTCGCGCAGGCCGCCATCCACAAATTAGAATAGTTCTAAACTGCTTGACAGGCCTTCCGCGGCGCGCGCATAGTGCGGCTCGGGAAGGGTGGGAACGGCTGCTGTGCGTGGCCGGACTCCGCCCTCGCGCCGGCGCGGGAGCTACTCGCGCCGCCGTCCCGGAACGGGATCCGATTGCCTGTCACTCGAGGAGGAGTCGCAACCATGGCAAAGCTCAAAGGAAGCAAGACCGAAAAGAGCCTCAAGGACGCCTTCGCCGGCGAAAGCCAGGCGAACCGCCGCTATCTCTATTTCGCGCAGCAGGCCGACGTCGAAGGCTACAACGACGTGGCCGCCGTGTTCCGCTCGACCGCCGAGGGCGAGACCGGCCACGCGCACGGCCATTTGAAGTTCTTGGAAGAGGTGGGCGATCCCGCCACCGGCGAGCCCATCGGCGAGACCAAGAAGAATCTGAAGGCCGCCATCGCGGGCGAAACGCACGAATACACCGACATGTACCCGGGCATGGCCCGCACCGCGCGCCAGGAAGGCTTCGACGAGATCGCCGACTGGTTCGAGACGCTGGCCAAGGCCGAGAAGAGCCACGCCGGCCGCTTCCAGAAGGCGCTGAACGAAGTGGCGTAACCGACTTTCCTCTCCCGCGCAGGCGGGAGAGGAAGGGCCCATTCGCCGCGAAGCGACGAGTGGGAGGTAAGGGCACGCGCTGCGGGCCCGGCGCACGCCCTGCCGTTCGAACGTCACTCCCTCACTTCCCAAATCGCGCCGCCTTTGGGCGGCGCGATTTGGGCCCCTCCTCTCCCACGCCTTCGGCGCGGGAGAGGGAACCTTTCGATCATTATCGGAAATGACCAAGCGCGAAGGCAGCCTCGAGCCACCGAAGCGGGTTCCGATCGATTGGCGGTCGGCGGAATTCTACGACGAGGCCGCGCTCGAGAAGGAGATGCGGCGCGTCTTCGACATCTGCCACGGCTGCCGGCTCTGCTTCAACATGTGCGATTCGTTCCCGCGCCTCTTCGATCTCATCGATGCGGCGGGCGAGAAGGAAATGGAGGGTGTCGCCACCGCCGACTTCAAGAGAGTCGTCGACGCCTGCACGCTCTGCGACATGTGCTTCATGACGAAGTGCCCCTACGTGCCGCCGCACCAGTTCAACATCGATTTTCCGCACCTGATGCTGCGCTACCGCGCGGTCGAGCACCGCAAAGGCAAAATTCCCGGCTTCTGGGAGAAGCAGCTCACCAAGACCGACCGCAACGGCCGCGCCTGCTCGCATATCGCGGGCCTGGCCAACTGGGCCAGCGACGTCAAGAACGGGCTCACGCGCCCGCTGATGGAAAAGGTCGCCGGCGTCGACCGCGCCGCGGCGCTGCCGAAATATCATCGCCGCACGCTCGAAAGGCGCGCCAAGGCGGAGAAACCCGCGGTCAACAAATCCGCGCCGGCCCATGGGCGCAAGGCCGCGATCTTCGCCACCTGCTTTGCCAACTACAACAACCCCGATATCGGCACGGCGCTGATGCGCGTGCTCGCGCATAACGGCGTCGAGACGGAGGTCGTCTATCCCGGCTGCTGCGGCATGCCGCTGTTGGAGCACGGCGACATCGCGGCCGTGGCCGAGAGCGCCAAGACGGTGTCCGCCGCGATGAAGCCCTGGATCGACAAGGGCTACGACGTGGTGGCGCTCGTGCCCTCCTGCGCGCTGATGCTGAAATTCGAGTGGCCGCTGATCCTACCCGGCCATCCCGAGGTCGAGGCGCTCGGCAAGGCCACGCGCGACGCCGCGCAATACATCGTCGAGATCGCGAAGAAGGAGGGCCTGGCGCCGGGCCTGAAACCGCTCGCGGGCGGTGTCGCGCTCCACATCTCCTGCCATTCGCGCGCGCAGAACATGGGGCAGAAGGCCACCGAGATGATGCGCCTCATCCCCGGCATCGACTTGAAGGTGATCGAGCGCTGCTCGGGCCACGGCGGTTCCTGGGGCGTGATGAAGGAGAATTTCGCGGTGGCGTTGAAGGTCGGGCGGCCGGTGGCGCGCCAGGCGGCCGAGGCGCAGAAGAAATTCGTCGCCTCCGAATGCCCGCTCGCCGGCGCGCACGTTCTCCAGGGCATGGAGCGCGTCGAGGCCGAAGGCAAGACCGTCCCCGACCGCGCCCCGCACCCGATCGAACTCTTCGCACAGGCCTATGGGCTCGTGGACTAACGCAAACGCCGCGCGGCAGCCAAGAATATGAACGGGAGACGCGGAGGCGTAGAGAGTTTCATCAGCGCGGCGCAGCCGCACAGTGTTCCTTCTCTGCGTCCCTGCGCGTCCTGTTTTCGACCGAGCCGCTGAGCGATCAGCGAGGATGTGACGATGAAGCACGAGATTACCCGCGCCGATCTGCTGCCGATGGCGGTCTACGAGAAGGAGAGGACGGGGCGGAGGAAGCGCATGGCCGAGATGAAGGCCCGGCGCCGGATGGAGGTGGGCCCCTTCGCCACCTTCTACTTCGAGAGCTACGAGACGATGCTGCACCAGGTGCACGAGATGCTCGCGATCGAGAAGGGCGGCGACGAGCAGGTGCAGAGCGAGCTCGAGGCCTACAATCCGCTGATCCCGCAGGGCCGCGATCTCGTCGCCACGGTGATGTTCGAGATCGAAGACCCCGAGCGCCGCGAGCGCGAGCTCGTGCGCCTCGGCGGCGTCGAGCTGCAGATCTGTCTGAGCGTGGGCGGCCAGCGCATCCACGCCCGGCCGATCGGCGACGAGGAGAGGACGCGCGCCGACGGCAAGACCTCGTCGGTGCACTTCCTGCGCTTCGAATTCACGCCCGCGGCGATCGCCGCCTTCAAGAAGCCGGGCGCCGAGGCCGTGATCGAGATCGCGCATCCCAACTACGCGCACATGGCGCGCATGCCCGAGCCCACGCGCGCGGCGCTGGCGGCGGATTTCGACTGACACGCTGGCTCTCGCCGGCCGCATCGGCCAATATCCGGCGCATGCCTCGATCGCACGATGTCATCGTCATCGGCGCCGGCCCGGTCGGCGCGCTCTGCGCCTATCTTCTGGCGCGGCGCGGCATTTCCGTGGCGCTCTTGGAGCGCGAGGCGGCGCGCGTCATCGATTACCGCGCCTCCACGTTTCATCCGCCGACGCTGGATCTCCTCGAAGAGTGCGGCGCCACCGCGGCGCTGCTGGCGATGGGCTTGAAGGCGCCAGTCATGCAGTACCGCGACCGCCGCCTCGGCAAGATCGCCGAGATCGATTTCGCGGTGCTGAAGGACGACACGGCCCATCCGTATCGGCTGCAATGCGAGCAGTTCAAGCTCACGGAGTGGCTCTACGCGCAGCTCGCGCGCATCCCCGGCGCCGGCGTCGCATTCGGCCACGAGGTCGCCGAGCTGCGCCAGGACGAAACCGGCGTCGAGGTGGCGGTAAGCACGCCGTCCGGCCCCCGCCTCTTTCGCGGCCGCTACGCGATCGCCGCCGACGGCGGGCGCAGCGCGGTGCGCCGGCAGATCGGCATCGCGTTCGACGGCTATACCCATGCCGAGCAGTTCCTGGTCGCCGGCACGCGCCACGATTTCCGCGCCGCGATGCCCGATATCTGCTCGGTCAACTACACCGCCGACCCCGAGGAATGGTTCCTGCTGCTCGAAATTCCGGACATGTGGCGCATCGTGTTCCCGGTGGCGCCGGGGATCGAGGCCGAAGACGCTGTGGCCGACAGCTATCTCCAAAGCTGCCTGCAGAACATCTGCCCGCGCGCCGAGCCTTATGCGCTGCTGGTGAAGGCGATCTACCGCGTGCATCAGCGCGTCGCCGCCGCCTACCGCGCGGGGCGCGTGTTCCTCGCCGGCGACGCCGCGCACTTGAATAATCCATTGGGCGGCGTGGGCCTGAACGGCGGCATCCACGATGCGCTGAGCCTGACCGCGCGCCTCGCCGCCGCGATCGAGGGAAAGGCCGATGCGCGCACGCTCGACGGCTACGAGGCGCAGCGGCGTCCGGCCGCCGTCGGCGCCATCAACGCCATGACCGAGCGCAACAAGAAGCTGCTCGAGGAGCGCGATCCCGAAGTGCGGCGGCGCAACCTCGAGCGCTGGCGCGAGATCGGCGCCGACCGCGCGCTCATGCACGCGCACGCGCTCGAAACCTCGATGATCGCCTCGCTGCGCGCCACCGGCATGCTGCCGGCGCAGCACGCACGGCGCGCAATCGCATAGCGGCGCGCTGCGCGCGCCCCTGCGTCATCAGAGCCAAGCCCGTTCCGATGGAATCGCTGGCGCTGTGGCGAAGCCTCGCGAGCACGTTGCTGCCACAGACCAGCCTCCAGCTAAACGAACTCCGCGCTAGAAACCGCGGAAGACGGCGAATTCCTCGGCGGGCGCGCGTTCGGTTACCAGCGTGTTGACGACGGCGCTCTCGTCGGCGTAGCCGAGGCACATGCCGCAGACGAGCTGCTCCTCGGGCGCGAGGCCGAGCACCGCCGCGACGGTATCGGGATATTCGACCCAAGCGGCCTGCGGGCAGGTGTGGAGGCCCTGGCCGCGCGCGGCGATCATGACGTTCTCGAGGAACATGCCCATGTCGAGCCAGGTGCCGAGCTCGAGATCGCGGTGGAAGGTGAAGAAGAGGCCGACCGGCGCGTCGAAGAAGAGGTAGTTGCGGCCGAACTGCGCCCACATGCCCGCCTTGTCGTCGCGCGTGATGCCGAGCAGGCGGTAGAGATCCCAGCCCACCTTGCGCCGGCGGGCGAGATGGGGCTCGAACCATTTATTGGGGTAATAGCTGAATTCGGGCCGCGCCGGGCCTTCCTCGCGCCGCCTCAGCACCGCGTCGCTCATGCGACGTTTTTCTGCGCCGGCGAGGACGTAGACCTTCCACGGCTGGATGTTGGTGCCCGAGGGCGCGCGGGCGGCGACGTCGAGGATGTGCTTGATCGTCTCCTTGGGCACCGGATCGGGCTTGAACGCGCGGATGGATCTGCGCGTGGTGATTGCTTCGTCGACCGAGACTTGCGCCTTGGCGTGCATGCGAGTTCCTCGCCCTCATCCAA
>DATBLL010000159.1:0-13354 GCA_036555425.1 Alphaproteobacteria bacterium
GATCGACAAGAGCATCGCCTGCGAGCCGATCGCGAAGTCCGTCCCGCCCGAGGCGAGCGAGCGCATGATCGTCGCCTCGTCGGTGATCGGGATCGTGCTGAGAAACAGCCCTTCGCGCGCAAACAGGCCGTGCTCGATGCCCACCAGCACCGGCAGGGCGAAGTTGCCGGGAATATAGGAGAGCCGGACGACCGATCGGCTCGGCGCTTCCTGCGCGTTCGCGCCGGCGGCGCCCAGGCAAAGGAGGGCGACCAGCGCCAGCCGCTTCACGACGGTCCGCATGTTGTTCCCCGATGATGTCAAGAACAGACTATTCTGAAGTCGGCGGGGGAGCGTACCCAATATTGGGTACGCGATTGAAATACTGCGGTTTTCTTACGTGAATATCACGCCTGACCTATTCGGCGACGCGGCAACATTTCGGCGCGTATCTTCGTCCCGGCAATCGATGCGCCCGGCAAGCCGCCGGTTATGTTCATCGGCAATCCGCGCGCGCCGGACCTCCCCGCGGCGGATATCGTCCATCGAAAGCATGGTGATCGCGGCGGGGATCGAACCCGCGACCCTCTGATTAAAAGTCAGATGCTCTACCGCTGAGCTACGCGATCATGCCGGGAACCGGCGGGCGGCGCGCGCGGTGCTGGCGGCCGCGGCGAGGCGGGCCGTTCGGCGCGCGCGGAACATAGGTGGCGTGCCCGAGGGGGTCAAGACAAGCAGCGCGCCGGCGAGGGCGCTGGCGCGCGTCTCAGCCCGATTTCGGGCCGAGATCGCGCTCCACCTCTTCGGCGAGCCGGTCGAAATGCTTCGCCAGATCAAGGCACCAGGCGTTGTCGCCGGCGCAAACCGTGGCGTAGTCACGATACCATTGGGCGCGCTCGCGCAACGCCTGCGCCTTCTTGCGCGCTGGTGCGTTCTCGGACACGAGCGCAGTAGCGCGCCTTCGCCCGCCGGGCGCCATGCGCTGGATCAAAGTCGCATCCAATTCGTCCGGCCGGCGCCGGCCGGGCGGAATCTGCGGTCGCTGGCCCCGCCGTCGGCGTTATGGCGATCGGCCCGCCCAAATGCGCGTTGAGCGGCCTGGGTTTGCCCTCTATCTTCGCGGCGCGGGCCATGCTCCGGGGCTTCGCGCCAGGAACCCTTGTCGGACACCAACATCCACGCCCTGCCGATCGGGCATACGATCGACGGCTACCGCATCCTGCGCCTCCTCGGCGCGGGCGGGTTCGGCATCACCTATCTCGCCGAAGAGACGACGATCGGCCGCAAGGTCGCGATCAAGGAGTATCTGCCCCAGGGCTTTGCCGCGCGCGCCGCCGACAGCGTCACCGTGCGGCCGGTCAGCGCGAGCTCCCAGGAGCAGTTCGCCTGGGGCCTCGACCGCTTCCGCAAGGAGGCGGCGACGCTCGTCGCCTTCGAGCACCCCAACATCGTCTCGGTCTACCGCTATTTCGAGGCCAACGGCACGGCCTACCTCGTCATGCAGTATGTCGAGGGCAAGCCCCTCGACGCGCTCCTGGCCGGCGGCAAGACGCTGGCCGAATCCGAGATCGAGGAGGTGATTCTCCCCATCCTCGACGGCCTCGAGCAGGTGCACGCGGCGCATTTCCTCCACCGCGACATCAAGCCGGCCAACATCTACATCCGCATCGACGGCCGCCCCGTGCTGCTCGATTTCGGCGCCGCGCGCCAGGCCTTCGGCAGCGAGACGAAGAGCATCACGGCGATCGTCTCCGAGGGCTACGCGCCGTTCGAACAGTACGAGGCCAAGGGCGACCAGGGGCCGTGGACCGACATCTATGCCATCGGCGCCGTGCTCTACCGCTGCATCGCCGGGCAACGGCCGCCGGCGGCGCCCGAGCGCATCTCCGCGCGGCTGCGCGGCGCGCCCGATCCGATGGCGGCGGCGCGCGAGGCCGGCGCCGGACGCTACGGCGCGCGACTGCTCGAAGCCACCGACCGCGCGCTCGCGACGATGCAGGGGGAGCGCCCGCAGAGCATCGCCGAACTGCGCCAGATGCTGCGCGCGAGCGATCGCGCGACGGTCAGCCGCGCGCCGGCGCGCCGCGGTGTCGCCGATTCGGCCGGCAAGCCGGCGTCGAGGCCCGCAGCCGGTGCAGCCAAGGCGAAAAGCCGCCTACCGCTCGCCGCCGGCATCGCCGGAGTCCTGTTGGCGGGAGGCGCCGGCGCCTATTTCGCATTGAGCCCGGGGCCGGCGCCGGGTCCGGTCGCGTCCGCGCCGACCGCGCCGCCGACCACGGCGCGTTCGACCACGCCCGCGCAGCCCGCGCCGGCGCAACCGGGCCCGCCCCAGCCGGCGCCGGAGGACCTCGCCGCGGAGCGCGAGGCGCGCGAAGCCGCGCAGCGCGCCGAGTCCGATCTCGCGCAAGTCAAGAGCGCGGCCGAGCAGGGCAATCTCGAGCGCGCGCGCGACGACTTGGAGCAGGTGCAGCGCCGCCTCGAGGACGCGCTGCAAAAGCGGCCGCGCCACGCCGAGCTCGAACGCGTGCGCGCGCTGGCCGCAGCGGCCGAGGGCGATCTCGGCCGCCGCATCGCCGCCCGCGTCAAGGAACTCATCGACGCGGCCGAGCGCGAGGCGCCGCGCAATTACGACGAGGCGCAGCGCAGGCTCGCCGAGGCCGAGCGGCTCGACCCGGCGGCGGCCAAATCCGCGCGCGAGCGCATCGAGCAGGGCCGCCGGCGCAGCGAAGACGACAAGCGGCGCGAGGACGAGGCGCGCCGCGCCCGCGTCGAGCTGCACGTGTCGCTGGCGCGCTATCATTTCGACCAGGCGCGGGCCGCCGTGACGCAGGGACGGCTGGCCGACGCGCGCCGCGTCGTCGAGCAGGTGAAGATCCAGCTCACGCGCGCGGTCGAGACCGCGGCCGAAGCCAAGCCGCCGGCGGGCGCCGAATCGCCCTTGGTCAAGGCTCTGCGCGGCGAGGTCGAGGCGTTCGAGCGCGATCTCGGCAAGCGCATCGCCGAGCGCATGGCGGTGCTGCTGCGCGAGGCGCGCGCCTTCATGCAAGCCGGCAAGCTCGACGAGGCGGCGAAGCGGCTCGAGGAGGCGGCCGGTCTCGAACCGGCCTCGACGGACCTCGCCGCCGCGCGCCGCGAATTCGAGGAGGCGCGGCAGAAGCCGCAGCCGCCAGCGGATCCCGACGCCGCGCAGCGCGAGCAGACGCGCACCGTCGTGCGCGACTCCGTCTACGACGGCCGCGGCCGGCGCGGCGCCGCCTATTTCGCGTTCGGCAGCGGCGAGTTGGCGCCGCCCGCGCTGCAGATGCTGGCCCGCGGCGCCGACGCGGCCAAGGGCGCGGCCGATGCGCATCTCAATCTCTTCTGCGGCTACGATCTGCTCGAGGCAAAGGACGCCGCCGAGGGCCGCAAGCTCGCGCAGGAGCGGTGCGAGGCGGCGCAGCGCGCGGCGGCGCAACGGGGCCTGCCGGCGGCGCGCATCCGCGCCGGCTTCGCCGCGTCGGGCAAGGGGCCGGACTTCCGCCGCGTCGCGTTCGCGGTGCAATCGGACAAGCCGGCAGAAAAGCCGCCCGAGGCGACGAAGGCGCCCGACACCAGCCGCCCCGGCGCCTTCCCGCTTGCCGGGCGCACCGCGCGGCTCTCGCGCATCTCGGCCGAGCGGCGCGTGGTGATGCGCATCGAGCTGAGTTTCAACGCCGGCGGCGCGCTCGCCGTCTCGTGCAGCGCCGAATCGGCCGATGGCGGGCAGCAGGCCTGCTTCGGCCAGCGCAGCGGGACCGGGCGCTGGAGCCTCAACGGATCGACGCTCTGCGTCTCCTCGGCCGTGATCAACCTGCCAGGCAAGGCGTGCTATGAACTGTCGGGCTCCGGCAACCAACTGCGCCTGGCGGGCGGCGGCTTGCTCGCCGGCGTCATGCTGTTGCAATGAGTGGCAAGGGCGAGGCGATCTGGCGCGGCATTGCGCTATTGGGACTCGCGACCGGCGCGGTCGCGCTGGCGCTGACCGTCGCGCTCTGGAGCCGCGTCGGCGGCACGGCGCCCGAGCCGCGCGCGGCGGCGCCGCAGACTCCGGGCGCGCCGTCATCGCGGCTGCCGGCGTTGGCGGGGCGGACGGCGACGCTGTCGCGCCTATTATACGCGCGCCGCGCGGTCGCGCGCATCGAGCTCGGCTTCGGCGCGAACGGCGCCCTCGACATAGTCTGCCGTGCCGAATCCGCCGAGGGCGCGCAAGCGCCGTGCTTCGACGCGGAAAAGGGCACCGGCACCTGGTCGCTGGCGGGCGCGAGGCTTTGCGTTTCCGCCGCGGCGCTCGAGCTCGCGCCCGATACCTGCTACGAGATCAGCGGCAAGGCGCCCAATCTCACGCTGGCCGGCCCCGGCCTGCTCGCAGGGGTGATGTTCCTTCGCTGAACGGCCGGCGCATGAGGTGAACATGCTTGTACCCCACAGCCTTGCGCAGGTCGTGCTCTTGTTTGCGGCCGCAGCGCTGGCCGCCGGGGCCCGCGCGCAGGGCGGCGCCTGCACCGACGACACCAAGCGGCCTTCGTTCGAGCTGAGCGATGCCAACCGGATGACTCCGGAGCAGTTCATTGCGCGAATCGTCGGTCGGAGCTTTACCTACACGCGCATCCAATCCGACCGCCCGCTCGATATGCGCTTCACGCGCGTCTATCGCGATGACGGCTCGTTCTCCTCGATCTGCGAAGCCCGCCCGCGGACAGGAAGGGAAATCCGAGATTGGCGGCCATGCACCCGGGTGACGGCGACCGGCGGCACCCGAGACGTCGGGATCTGGCAATTTTCGGGCGCGCGTGGGGTGATCTGCGAGCAGCGGACCGGCGCCGCCGATCCGCGCCCTGTCTGTTACAGCTTTCACGAACAGGGCGGCCGCATCGCCGTGAAACTGGTGAGTGGCCCGCCGCTCTGCCTGCCGGGCGACATCGTGATGAAGTAGCCGCTGGCGCAACCGGCCGGCGGTCACAAGCAGGGTGCCCGAGCGCATCGCGCGTTGCGCCGGCGCGGCCTTCTCGCTATTCCAGCGCGTCCAGCAGTTGCCGTTCCCGATGAGCGCCTATCCCAATCTGTTCACGCCGATCCGCGTCGGCCCGTTGACGCTGCCCAACCGTATCATCATGGGCTCGATGCATACGGGCCTCGAGGGCGAGCGCGGGGCGGTGCCGCGCATCGCCGCCTTCTACGCCGCACGGGCGCGCGGCGGCACGGCGCTGATCGTAACCGGCGGCTATGGCCCCAACCGCGCCGGCCGCATGACGCCGCATCCCGCCTACATCGCGAGCCGTGACGATGCGATGGCGCTGAAGCCCATTGCCGACGCTGTGCATGCCGAGGGCGGCCGGATCGTGCTCCAGCTCCTGCACAGCGGCCGCTACGGCTATCACGACGAGATCGTGGCGCCGTCGCCGCTGAAGTCCCCGATCAACAAGGCCGTGCCGCGCGCGCTTTCGGGCGCCGAAATCCTCCAGACCATCGAGGACTACGCCGCCGCCGCCGCCTATGCGCGCGAGGCGGGATTCGACGGCGTCGAGATCATGGCGTCGGAGGGCTACCTCATCAACCAGTTCCTGGCGCCGCGCGCCAACACGCGCACCGACGAGTGGGGCGGCGCGTTCGCGAACCGGGCGCGCTTCCCGGTCGAGGTCGTGACGCGCGTGCGCGCGCGGCTCGGGCGCGATTCGCTGCTCATGTACCGGATCTCCGCGCTCGAGCTGGTCGAAGGCGGATTGAGCCTCGGCGAGATCAAGCGCGTCGCCGCGGCGGTGGAGGCGGCGGGCGCCGACATCCTCAACACCGGCATCGGCTGGCACGAGGCGCAGATCCCGACCATCACCCAGGCCGTTCCGCGCGCCGGCTATGCCTGGGCGGCGGGTCTCGTGAAGCCGGCGGTGAACATCCCCGTCGTCGCCAGCAACCGCATCAACGCGCCCGAGGCGGCCGAGGCGATCATTGCGTCCGGCCAGGCCGACATGGTTTCGCTCGCGCGGGCGCTGCTCGCCGACGAGGCTTTTGCCAAGAAGGCAAAAGAGGGTGACCGCGCCGGCATCAACATCTGCATCGCCTGCAACCAGGCCTGCCTCGATCACTATTTCACGTTCAAGCCGGCGACGTGCCTCGTGAACCCGCGCGCGCTGCGCGAAGAGGAATTCGCGGCGGGCCCGGCGGCGGCGAAGAAACGCGTGGCCGTCATCGGCGGCGGGCTCGCGGGCATGGCCGCGGCCGCGACCGCGGCGGAGCGCGGCCACACCGTGACGCTCTACGAGGCGGCGGGCGAGCTCGGCGGCCAGTTCAATCTCGCCAAGCGTATCCCCGGCAAGCAGGAGTTCGCCGAGAGCGTGGCTTATTTCGCCGAGCGCCTGCGGCGCGCGAAGGTCGAGGTGAAGCTCGGCACACGCGCCGGCGTCGATGCGCTCAAGGCGGCGCGCGTCGAGCATGCCATCGTCGCGAGCGGGATCGCGCCGCGTCCGCTCGCCATTCCCGGCGCGGAACATCCGAAGGTCGTCTCCTATGTCGATCTCTTGAGCGGCCGCGCCGCGCCGGGCCGGCGCGTTGCCATCATCGGCGGCGGCGGCATCGGCTTCGACGTCGCGCTCTATCTCGTCGAGCGCGCGAGCAAGACGCATCTCGATGCCACCGCGTTCGCCGCGCATTGGGGCATCGATCTCGCCAATGCCGGCTCCGGCGGGCTCGCCAAGAACGGCCACGCGATCGAGCCGGCCCACCAAGTAACCATGCTGAAGCGCTCGCCCGGCGCGTTCGGCCGCACGCTCGGCAAGACCACCGGCTGGGTGCACCGGCTCGAACTGCAGCGCGCCGGCGTGCGCTTCCTCGACGGCGTCACCTATCGCGCGATCGACGACCGCGGGCTGCACATCCTGCGCGGCGGCAAGGACGAATGCATCGAGGCCGACACGGTCGTCGTCTGCGCCGGCCAGGATTCGCTGCGCGCGCTCGACGAACGCGCGCTCGCGGCGGCGGGGATCGCCTGCACCTATATCGGCGGCGCCAAGCTCGCCGCGGAGCTCGACGCCAAACGTGCGATCGAGGACGGCGTGCGCATCGGCTC
This sequence comes from Alphaproteobacteria bacterium, assembly GCA_036555425.1. Classification (GTDB taxonomy): domain Bacteria; phylum Pseudomonadota; class Alphaproteobacteria; order Bin65; family Bin65; genus SBBV01. Next base: position 7,058 of record DATBLL010000159.1, read on the forward strand.
GGCGCTCTGATGCGCGAAACCGCGCGCGCCACCCGCGGCATGGTGGTGTGCTCGCACCATCTCGCGGCGCAATCGGGCTTGCGCGTGCTGCGCGCGGGCGGCAACGCGATCGAGGCGATGATCGCGGCGGCGGCGACGATCTCGGTCGTCTATCCGCACATGAACGGCGTCGGCGGCGACGGATTCTGGCTGATCGCGGCGCCGGGCGACGCGGCGCCGACGGCGATCCTCGGCGTCGGCCGGGCAGGGCGGGCGGTTGATGCCGATCTCTATCGCCGACGCGGTCTCGATGCGATCCCGACGCGCGGGCCGCTGGCCGCGAACACGGTCGCGGGCACGGTTTCGAGCTGGGCCGCCGCGCACGAGATTGCAAAACGCTGGGGCGGGACGCTGCCGCTCGAAGCGCTGCTCGAGGATGCGATTTTCCATGCGCGCGAGGGCGCGCCGCTGATGCGCGGCCATTGCGACATGGTCGCGGCCAAGCGCGGCGAGATGACCGACCTCGCGGGCTGGAACAACCTCTTCCTGGCCGGCGGCGAACCCGCGCCGGGTGCCGTGCTGAAGCAGCCGGCGCTGGCGGCGACGCTCGCCGCGCTGGCGCGCGAGGGCCTCGACGGCTTCTACCGCGGCGCGCTCGCCCGGCGCATCGCCGCCGACCTCGCGCGCGCCGGCAGCCCGCTGACCTTGGACGATCTCGCCGCCCACAAGCCGATCGTGACGGGACCGGCCTCGGTGGGGATCGGCGCCGGCGCGCTCTACAACACGCCGCCGCCGACGCAGGGCGCTGTTTCGCTCGCGATCTTGGCGCTCTACGACCGCATCGCGGCCGGGGCGGCGGACGGCTTCGATCACGTCCATCGGCTGGTCGAGGCGACAAAGCAGGCGTTCCTGATCCGCGACGCCGAGATCACCGATCCGGCCTACATGAAGGCGAAGGTCGAGGCGCTGCTCGCGCCCGAAGCGCTCGATGCCCGCGCCCAGCGCATCGATCCCGCGCGCGCGATGGAGTGGGCGCGCCCGGCGGCGCCCGGCGACACGGTCTGGCTCGGTGCCATCGACGGGGCGGGGCGCGCGGTCAGCTTCATCCACTCGATCTATTGGGAGTTCGGCTCCGGCGTGGTGCTCGGCGAAACCGGCATCCAGTGGCAGAACCGTGGCTGCAGCTTCTCGCTGGAACCCCTGGCATTTAACAGAATTTTGCCTGGGCGGCTGCCGTTTCACACCAACAATCCGGCCATGGCGCGGCTCGCCGATGGGCGGCTCATGGTCTACGGCACGATGGGCGGCGACGGTCAGCCGCAGACCCAGGCGGCGGTGTTCACGCGCTATGGGCGCTACGGGCAAGACCTGCAGCAGGCGATCGCGGCGCCGCGCTGGCTCTTGGGCCGCACCTGGGGCACGCCGGTGATCGAGCTCAGCCTCGAATCGCGCTTCGACCCGGCGGTGATCGAGCGCCTCAAGCGGGCCGGCCACCGTGTGCGCGTGCTCGGCGAATACGACGCGCTGATGGGCCATGCCGGCGCCATCGTCCGCCACCCGCAAGGATTGCTCGAAGGCGCCGCCGACCCGCGCGGCGACGGCCTCGCGGCCGCGTTCTAGGCGCTCACTCGCACTGGGCGGCGACGCTGGACTGCGGGGCGGCGGCGAAAGCTTCGAAGACGGCCATGCCGCCCAGCATGGCGGCGAAGAAGATCAGGGCCTTGGTCGCGCCGAAGCCGAGCGCGGCAATGGCCGGGCCCCGGGCAGAAGCCGACGAGGCCCCAGCCGACGCCGAAGATGACGGCCCCGGCCGCCAGCCGGAGATCGATGTCGCGCCGGGTCGGGAGGCGCAGCGAGCCGAGCGCCGCGATGCCGCGCTTTTGCGCGAGGAGGTAGGCGGGGGCCGAGACCGCGAGCGCGCCGCCCATGACGCGCCCGAGGCTGGGATCCCAGGCGCCGCTGGCCATGCCGGCGAAATCGAGGAAGGCGAGCGCCTTCGCCGGATTGACCATCTGCGAAATGGTGAGACCGGCGCCGAAGACGAGCCCGGCCAGGAGAGCGACTGGTGCCGGCATCGTTCAGCCTTCGATCAGATGGCGGATGACGAACACGACCGTGGCGCCCACGGCCATGAACATCACCGTCGCCGTCAACGAGCGGCCCGACAGCCGCGAGATGCCGCAGACGCCGTGGCCGCTGGTGCAGCCGCCGCCCAGGCGCGTGCCGAAGCCGACGAGGAGCCCGCCGGCGATCAGCGTCGGCAACGCCGCGTCGATGGTGAGCGCGGGCACCGGGGCGCCGGCGGCGCGCATTAGGAGCGGCGCCCCGATCAGCCCCGCGACGAAGGCGAGCTGCACCGGCGCGTCGCCGGATTTGGGCCGCAGCAGGCCGCCCAATATCCCGCTCACCCCGGCGACGCTGCCGAGGCCGAGCACATAGATCGTGGCGGCGAGACCGATGAGGGCACCGCCCAGGAGGGCGGAGACGGGCATGAAGTTGCTCATGAAACGAATCCCCGTGCCGGCGCTTATGTTCGATTTTTTCTGAGTGTAAGGCAGGAGGCGCGAAGCGGGAGCTACTCGCTCGCGCCCTCGACCGCGAATTGCTGGCTGCGCCAGCGCAGCATGCCGCCGGCGAGATTGGCGACGCGCTCGAAGCCTGCCTTCTTCAGGATTACGGTGGCCTGGGCCGAGCGGCCGCCGGCGCGGCAGACGGTGACGATCGGCACGTCGTGGGCCAGCCCTGCGGCATGCTCGGCGAGCTTGCCGAGCGGCAGCAGCCTGGCGCCGGGGATGTGGCCGAGCGGGCCGGTGAATTCGTGCGGCTCGCGCACGTCGACGATCTGCACCTGGCGCCCATGCTCCTCGAGCCATTGCGGCGCGATCTCCCAGATGCCGGCGAAGGTAAGCGTGAGCGGCGCCCAGCCCGGATGGTCGTCGGGGAAGGCGCCGTCCTGTGGCCGGCCGCATTGCAAATTGGCCGGCACCGCGAGGTCGATCTGCTTCGGGTGCGGCAGGCCGAGATTGCGCATGTAGCCGACGAAATCGTCCTCGGCGAGCTGGCCGCCCAGGCGCGGATTGAAGCGCTTCTCCTCGCCGACGCTGGTGACGGTCAGGCCGCGATAGTCGTGGCTGGGATAGAGGAGGCAGGTGTCGGGCAGGGAGAAGATGCGCGCATGGACCGAGCGGTAGAGCGCGCGCGGATCGCCTTGCTGGAAATCGGTGCGGCCGCTGCCGCGGATGAGGAGGGCGTCGCCGGTGAAGGCCCGCGTCTCGTCGTCGAGCACGTAGGTGAGGCACCCGTTGGTGTGGCCGGGCGTGGCGCGCACCTCGAGCGAGCGGCGGCCGAAGGCGACGCGCTCGCAATCCTGGAGATAGACATCGGCGCCCTCGGCGCCGCTCGCGGCGGCGACGGCGATCTTGCTGCCGAAGCGCTGGCGCAGCAGCGCGGCCCCGGTCACGTGGTCGGCATGGACATGCGTCTCGAGCGTATAATGCAGCTTCAGGTCCAACTCGCGGATGAGCGCGCTCTCGCGCGGCACCTGCTCGAACACCGGGTCGATCAGCACGGCGTCGCGCGTCTTCCCGTCGGCGAGAAGATAGGTGTAGGTCGAGGATTGGGGATCGAAGAGCTGGCGGAAGATGAGCATCGGGGCCTGTTCGCGTTTCGCCCAGTGTACCCGATTATTCCGAGGATGCATGACGCCGCGATGTGACCGGCGTCACCGGGCCCGGCGGCGGCACGCCGAGGGGGATCGGCCCTTGGCGCCGGGCTTGCGATTTGCCACATAGACGGCGCGCGGGGATAACCGCGAGAAAGCGGCCCCGGGCGGGATCGAGGATCAGGATGAGTAGCGAAGCGGCGGCGGACTCGGCGGTCAAGGAGGCCGCGGCTAAAGAAGCCGGGCGCGATTTCGTGCGCGACATCGTCGAGGCCGACCTTGCCGCGGGCCGCGTCAAGGAGGTGGTGACGCGCTTCCCGCCCGAGCCCAATGGCTATCTCCATATCGGCCACGCCAAGGCGATCTGCCTGAATTTCGGCGTGGCGCGGGAGTTCGGCGGCCGCTGCCATCTGCGCTTCGACGACACCAATCCGACCAAGGAGGAGCAGGAATTCATCGACGCGATCGAGGCCGACGTGCGCTGGCTCGGCTTCGAGTGGGGCAAGCACCTCTATCATGCCTCGGACTATTTCGAGCAGCTCTACCAATGGGCCGAGCATCTCATCCGCAACGACAAGGCCTATGTTGACGACACGCCGCTCGAGGAGATGCGGGCGATGCGCGGCACGCTGACCGAGCCCGGCCGCGCCAGCGCCTACCGCAGCCGCACGGTCGCCGAGAACCTCGATCTCTTCCGCCGCATGCGCGCGGGCGAGTTCCCGAACGGCGCGCGCGTGCTGCGCGCCAAGATCGATCTCGCCGCCCGCAACATGAACCTGCGCGATCCGGTGCTTTACCGCATCCTGCACGCCGCACACCCGCGCACCGGCACGAAGTGGTGTCTCTACCCCACCTACGATTTCGCGCATGGCCAGTCGGACGCGATCGAGCACATCACGCATTCGCTGTGCACGCTCGAATTCGAGGATCACCGGCCGCTCTACGACTGGTTCCTCGACCATCTGCCGGTGCCCTCGCACCCGCGGCAGTATGAATTCGCGCGCTTGAACCTCGCTTACACCGTGCTCTCGAAACGCGTGCTGACCAAGCTCGTGAGCGAGGGGCACGTGAGCGGCTGGGACGATCCGCGCATGCCGACGCTCGCCGGCTTGCGCCGGCGCGGCGTGCCGCCGGCGGCGATTCGCGAATTCGTGCGCCGCATCGGGGTCGCGCGCGCCAACAGCGTCGTCGACATGGCGATCTTCGAGCATCCGGTGCGTGAGCTCTTGAACAAGACGGCGCTTCGGCGCATGGCGGTGCTGCGGCCGCTCAAGGTCGTGATCGAGAATTATCCCGAGGGACAGAGCGAAGAGCTCGACGCGGTCAACAATCCCGAGGATCCCGCGGCGGGCGCGCGCAAGGTGCGCTTCGGCCGCGAGATCTATGTCGAGCGCGACGATTTCATGGAGAGCCCGCCCAAGAAATTCTACCGCCTCTCGCCCGGGAAAGAAGTGCGCCTGCGCTACGCCTATTTCATCACTTGCCGGGAAGCGGTGAAGAATGCGGCTGGCGAGGTGGTGGAGCTGCGCTGCACCTACGATCCGGCCACGCGCGGCGGCAACGCACCCGACGGCCGGAAGGTGCAGGCGACGCTGCACTGGGTCGCGGCCGCCGATGCGATACCGGCCGAAGTGCGCCTCTACGACACGCTGTTCAAGCGGCCCGACCCCGGTGCCGAGGGCGATATCTTCGCCGATCTCAATCCGAACTCGCTCGAGGTGCTCAAGGACTGCCGCATCGAGCCCGCGCTCGTCGGCGGCAATTCGCGCGAGGCGGTGCAGTTCGAGCGCCAGGGCTATTTCTGCCTCGACCCTGACACCAAGCCCGGCCACCCCGTCTTCAACCGCACGATCGGCCTGCGCGACACCTGGGCCAAGGAAAAGGCGAAGGGCGGGTGAGGGCGCCGAGCTGACGATCCGCCACGGGCGCTATTCGATCACCTCGTCTGCGCGGACGATCAGCGACGGGGCGATATCGAGCCCCAGCGCCTTGGCCGTCTTAAGGTTGATCGCGAGTTCGAATCGGGTGGGCTGCTGGACCGGAAGATCAGCCGGCTTGCTGCCCTTGAAGATCTTGTCCACGTAAGTTGCCGCGCGGCGGACCATATCGTCCAGATTCGGGCCGAAGGAGAGGAGCGCGCCGGTTTGAGCCCAGGTGCCCCATCCGCCAATGAGCGGCAGCCGGTTCCGCGCAGCGAAGTCGACGAAGCGTCCGATGCTCCTCCCCGTGAGCCGCGACGATACCACATACAGCGCGTGCACGTTTTGCTCCGCGGCAGCGTGTAGCGCTTTGTCGATATCCGTCGATGTCATCAGCGGCAGCAGCCTTAGCTCGATACGGAGCGCCGCCGCCGCGCGCTCGGCCTCGTGCAATTCGTTGTCGAGGTGATCCGGGTTCCACAGAAACGCCACGCGCGTGACCGCTGGCGCCGCTTCCTTCAGAATCTCGAGTCGCTTGGAAGCGAGATTGTCGCTGAGGAATGTGACGCGGGTGGCGTTGCCTCCGGGCCGGGCGAGGCTGGCGACAATGCCGGATCGGACCGGGTCGGCGCTCGTCGCGAACACGAGTGGTATCGTACGCGCTGCCTTGGCGGCCGGCGCCGTGACGTCGCCGCCGAGCGCGAACAGCACGTCCGGGTTTGCCCGAACCAGCTCCGC
>DATBLL010000198.1:0-11775 GCA_036555425.1 Alphaproteobacteria bacterium
AGGCGGCGCCGACGAGGAAGATGTCGCCCTGGCCGGCGGCGCAGCGGCGCAGCGCTACGCGCAGCGCGTCCACGCCGGCGGCCTCCTCGCCCATGAAGGTGCGGCTCGATCCCGAAACGCCGTGGATGAGCGAGATGTTGCCGGCGAAAAGGTTCGGCAGCTGGGCGAGAAACAGCGTCGGGCGGAGGCCGTCGGAAAGCTGCCGGTTCAAGAAGGCGCCGCGGTCGTTGACCGAGTCGAGCTTGGCGAGGATCTGCTTGTCGAGCTCCCAATCGCGCTCGCCGGCGCCCGAGGCCGCGATGAGGTGCGTCTCCTGCAGCAGCGCGGCGTTGCCCTTGAGCCCCGCCATCTCGAGCGCGAGGCCGGCGGCGTAGGCGCCGTACTGCATCAGCGGGCCCATCGCGCGCTGGTCGCCGGGCTTCGGCACCTGGCGCTCGAGCGCATAGTCGCGGATCGGGTGAATGGGGAAGGGCGCGTAGGTTTCGGCGTCGAACGCCCGGCGCCAGCGCGCTGGCGCCGCCAGCGCCTCGAACCAGGCGGCGGGCGTTTCGCCGAGCGGGGAAAGCAGGCCGTAGCCGGTGATCCAGACTTCGCGCGCCATTCCTTACCCTGACCGCCCTTGCAACCGCCGCGAGCGCGTGCCGGGGCGCGCGCGCCGCGGGCGCGTCGGCGTCAAATCAGCCCGACCTCTTTGGCGAATTTGCGCGCTTCGGCGCGCAACGATTCCAACGGAAACGGCAGAGTGCCGAGACGGATCTCGGCCTCGGCCACCTTCTTCCCGTCGTGGGTGATGTGGCCCGTCGCCGCGACGTAACCCGATCCTTCTTGCACCAGCTTTCCTTCGGCGGCAAGCACCGCGCCCGGCTTCACCATGCCGCGCACGCGCGCATTGTTGACCGCGATCAGCACCGGCATGCGGCGGAAATCGTGCAGCACCAGCACGAGCAGGCCGCTGGCCTGGGCGATGGCCTCGATCATCAGCGTGCCGGGAAAGAGCGGATGGCCGGGGAAGTGCCCGTCGAAGATGGACGACTCCCGCGGCACCTCGCAGCGGCAGACCACGCTCTTGGCCGCCCGGTCGAGGTGCTCGACGCGGTCGATGAGTTGAAATCGCTCGAGCCGCATCTGCGGCGATGTCTCTTGGGTTCAGGCCAGCGGCCTCAGGCCGCCGCGGCCTTTTGCGCGACCAGATCGTCGATGTGGCGGACGAGGTTGCGCATGACGAAGAATTCCTCGGCCTTGGCGCGCCCTTCGTTGACGTCTTCCATCCATTTCTCGACCGGCATCTTGATGCCGAATTTCTTGTCGATGGCGAAGGTGACGTCGAGGAAGTCGAGGCTGTCGATGCCGAGATCGTTGATGGCGTGCGACTCCGGCGCGATGGTGGCGCGGTCGATCGAGCTCACCTCGGCGATGATGTCCGCCACCGCGTCGTAGGTGGCCTGGTTGTACTCCGCCATCACGCTATCTCCTTGCCAAAGTACGGCCTTTCGCCCCCGAGCGTGGCCGCTGGCCGGTGGAAAATTCTGTGCTGAGCGGGGCGTTTTGCGGCATGGGGAGGGGCGGTGTCAACCACCGCCGCGGCCGCGCGATGCGCTGCTGCGCCGATTCAGCGCTTGATCGTGCACACGGTGCGCAGCGCCTGCCACTCGGCCGCGCTCATGGCGTCGCCCTTGCCGATGGCGCGCGCCTCGATGTCGGCCGCGCGCTCGCCGGTCGGCGGGTGGGTGCCGAGATAGCGCAGCACGCCGCGGTCGTCGCCGCCCGATTCCTTTCCGACGCGCTGGAAGAAGGCGACGAGCCCGGCGCCGCGGATGTCGGCGCGGTTCAGCATCGAGACGCCGACGCGGTCGGCCTCGCGCTCGGCGGCGCGGCCGTAGGAGAGAACGGCGAGCTGCGAGCCGATGTCGGCCGCGGTCGAGCCGATGCCGGAGGCGTCGCCGAGCATGGCGCCCAACACCGCGTTCATGCCGAGCTGGCGGATGAGGGCCTCGGTGCCGTGGCGCTCGATGACGTGGCCCATCTCGTGCGCGAGGACGCCGGCGACCTCCTCGCCCGAGCTCGCCTTGTCGACGAGGCCGCGGAAGACGACGATGTAGCCGCCCGGCGCCGCGAAGGCGTTGACCACCGGGCTGTCGACCACCATCACGCGGAACGTGTAGCGCGACTCGACCGTGCCGGCGAGCCGCTTGACCAATCCTTCGAGCGCGGCGCGGCCTTGGGGCGCCGCGCATTCCTTGGCGTTGCGCGCAAGCAAGGCGAGCACTTGGCCGCGCACGTTCTGGCCCATGCGCTCCTCCCAGGCGAGCGGCATGAGCCCCGCCACCGGCTCGGCGAGGAGGGGCAGGCCGAAATAGAGCCCGACCAGGGTCGCCAGCGTCGCGGCGCCCCAGGCGAGGGCGCGCGGCAGCGCGCGGCTTCGCTGCAGGTTGGCGGTGCGCAGTTGCGGCGCGTGGCGGCCGAGCGCGTCGAGGAAATGCGGCTCGCGCACAACGAGGCGCGCATCGCCGCCGCTCTTGGCGCGCAGGCGCACCGGCTGGCCGGCATAGACCTCCTCGACAAGGCGCAACTCGCGATAGGGCCAATCGGCCAGCGCCTCGCCCTTGGGTCCGCGCAGGCCCAGGGCGCTGGCGCCGAGCCTGACCGTCACCGGGCGTTTTTCCGCCGTATGCCCGTCCGAGAAGAAGCCGGGAAAATCCTGCATCGCGCCGGCCCGCCGCTCAGATCACGCCGAGGCCGAAGAACTCGGCGATGCCCTCGCCGTAGCGCGGGCCCCGGTCCTGGCTTTGTCGCACCTTGGCGTAGTCGAGCTCGCCCTCGATCCGGAGGTATTCGGCCACGAAACGCGCGTAGCGCAGGATCACCAGCGGCAGCAGCAGGCCGAGGCTGATCAGCACGAGGAGGAAGTTGGAGAAGTTGAACCAGAGCAGGCGCCAGCCGCCGACGCCGAAGTTGAAGGTGAGCCCGCTCACGCGGCTCGTGGCCGCCGTCTGCCGCAGCAGCGCGGCGCGGTAGAAATTGATGGTGGCGAGCCAGACCACGGGGATGAGCAAGTAGAGCAGTACGATGAGGACGAGGAACGACATCGGCGGCTGCTGGCCCGGCCGCTGCATCAAGTCGCGGAAGCTGAAGACCACGCCGACGATGCCGGCGATGGCGACGATCGTCGTCACCAGGGTGATGACCCACGCGGCGGCGAAGGTGCCGTAAAGCGGGCCCGCCTGGATGTTGCAGGTGAGCGGCTCCGAGCCGATCGACGTGCGGTCGAGGCGGTATTTGATCAGCACCGTGTCGGCCCAGGGCTTGGTCCAGCCGAGCGAAATGCCGTTCAGGAGGCTCAGGCCGAAGCCGAGACATCCGTAGGTCCAGGCGCTGCCCGAGACCGAGCCGCGGATGCCGTGCCAGAGCGTGCGGCTCAGGCGATAGCGATAGGCCGCGAAGGTCGCGACGTGGAGGAAGAAGAAGGCCAGGATGATGAGTCCGAACGCCACGAGGTAGAGCAGGCCGAGGCGCGCGAGGAATTGGGGATCGTTGGGATCCTGGGGCGGCGGATCGAAATAGAGCCACGCGTAGAAGCCGATGAAGGGCGGCCCGAAGATCACGAACGCGAACAGGAAGCCGAGGAACAGCTCGAGGCCGGTGCCGGAATATTCGAAGCGCTCGCCGCGGAAGCTCGAGCGGCTCCAGATATATTTCCGGATCCGCGTCTTGCCCCAAAAGCGATAGATGCCGAGCGTGACGATGCCTAGCAGAATATTTATAATGAACAGTACAAATAATTCCCCAAAGCGCCCGTCTTCAACGAGGCGGTCGCGCGGGGCGCCGCCGGAATAGCCATCGGCCGCACGCCGGCCGCCGCCGGGGGGCAGGGGCGGGGGCTCGGTCGAATCGTCTTCGCGCAGTTGGCGGGGGCGCTGCGGCGGCGTTCCAGCCGGCGCCAGCGGCACCTGATGCCGCGGATCGCCGGGGCGGCGCTGGACGATGGGCTCTTGCCCCGCCGGAAACCGCGTCCGCTCGTCGCCGCCCATCGTCATCGCTCCGCAAGCCTGCGCACACCGTCATGGTATCGCGCGCTCTTTGCAAAAGAAACCTTACGCAGCCCGGATGCGCCCGGTCCGCCCGCGGGCCGCCAATCCCGCGGCCGCATACCGGTTGCGTCCGGCGGCGCGTTGCTGCGAGAGTGGCGGTGCGGGGAGCGAAACGAGAGCCGGCCGCGCCGCGAGCGCCGCCGGCGTTCAGCGCCAGAAGGTGGAATCCATGGCTCGAGTGGCATTGGTGACGGGCGGCACGCGCGGCATCGGCGAGGCGATCTCCATCGGCCTCAAGAAAGCCGGCTACAACGTCGTCGCCAACTACGGCGGCAACGACGAAGCGGCGCGGAAATTCAACCAGGTGACCGCAATTCGCGTCGAGAAATTCGACGTCGGCAACTACGACGCGGTCCAGGCCGCGGTCGAGAAGATCGAGAAAGAGGTGGGGCCGATCGAGATCGTGGTGAACAACGCCGGCATCACGCGCGACGGCACGCTCCACCGCATGAGCTGGGAGAACTGGGACGCCGTCATCCGCACCAATCTCTCCTCGTGCTTCAACCTCTGCCGCGCCGTCATCGACGGCATGCGCGCGCGGAAATTCGGCCGCATCGTCAACATCGGCTCGATCAACGGCCAGGCCGGCCAATACGGCCAGGTGAACTACGCCGCGGCCAAATCCGGCATCCACGGCTTCACCAAGGCGCTGGCGCAGGAAGGTGCGGCCTTCGGCATCACGGTCAACGCCATCGCGCCCGGCTATGTCGACACCGACATGGTGCGCGCGGTGCCGAAGGACGTGCTCGAGAAGATCGTGGCGCGCATTCCGATGCGCCGGCTCGGCAAGGCCGACGACATCGCGCGCGGCGTCCTCTTCCTCGTCGCCGACGACGCCGACTTCATCACCGGCTCGACCCTCTCGATCAACGGCGGCCAGCATATGTATTGAGGCGGGCGCGTAGCGGCTAAGGCGCGCGCGAGGCGCCTCCTCAATCCCGCGATTAAGGCCCGCTTGTGCGCCGCTGCGCCTGATGTGCTAAGCGGGCGCGCCATGACGCCCGACGCCGCGATCTCGACCGCATCCTCCGCGAAACCCGCCGCCATCCGCCGCGCCACGCTCGTCGGCAGCGGCGCGATCGGCCTGTGGTCGACCTTGGCGCTGGGGACCACGCTGACCGGCGCGGTGCCGCCGTTCCTCATGGTCGGGCTCACCTTCAGCGTCGCCGCGCTGCTCATGGTCGCCAAATGGATCGCGGCGGGCGAGCCGGTGTTCCGCAAGCTCGTTTGGCCGGCGCGCGTGTGGGCGCTCGGGGTCTACGGGCTCTTCGGTTACCACGCGCTCTACTTCCTCGCGCTCAAGACCGCGCCCGCGGTCGAGGCCAATCTCGTCAACTATCTTTGGCCGCTCCTGATCGTGCTGTTTTCGGCGCTATTGCCGGGCGAGCGCCTGCGCTGGTTCCATGTCGCCGGCGCCGCCCTCGGCCTCGCCGGCGCCGCGATCCTGACGCTGGCGCGCGGCGGGCTGGCACTCTCGTCCGACTTCGCGCTCGGCTATGCCGCGGCGTTGGGCTGCGCCCTCGTCTGGTCGAGCTATTCGGTGCTCTCGCGCCGCTTTGGCGAGGTGCCGTCCGACAGCGTCGGCGGGTTCTGCGCCGCCACGGCCGTTCTCGGCTTCGCCGCGCATTTCGCTTTCGAAACGGCAGCGTGGCCAGAGGGCTGGCAATGGGCGGCGGTCGCGCTGCTGGGGCTCGGGCCCGTGGGCCTTGCCTTCTATCTCTGGGATCACGGCATGAAGCGCGGCGACATCCGCGCGCTGGGCGCGCTCTCTTACGCGACGCCGCTGCTCTCGACCGTGCTGCTGATCCTGTTCGGCGGCGGGGAGCTCACCTGGCGGGTGGCCGCCGCCGCCGCCCTCATCGTGGGCGGCGCAATTCTGGCCGCCGGCGATCTCTGGCGCGGACGCAGGGCCTGAGCGCCCGCGCCGAGATCGCAGGGCGCTAGGCCCGCGCGCCCCTAAGGTTGCGGAACTGCACGAAGGTGAGCCCGGCCAGCACGACCGCGATGCCGAGCACGATGGCGTTGCCGGCGCCGGAAAGCGTCTCGTGCGCGAAGACCACGAGGACCGCGCTGCCGGCGATCCAGGCTTCGTTCAGCACGATGACGGTCCAGAGCGTCTTGCGGCTGGCATCGAGCCAGGTGAAGGCGAGCGTCGCCGCCGCCACGACCAGCAGCAGCACGCCGATGCCGTGCGCGACCGCGGCCGTCGGCACGCCGAGGACGGCCTGGACGCCCGGCGCCAGCCACGCGGCCATGAAATTGCCGGCGACGAGGAGATCGAGGCCGAGCAGGAGATCGGCGGCGGCGCCGACGACGAACGGCAGGTGCTGTGGGCTGGCAAAGCCCAACTCGGCGGCTTCGGTTGCGTTGCTGTTCATTTTCGGTCTCCATGGCAGAGGAACGATGCGCGCGAACATGCGAATCACGGCCGGCGCCCGCAATTACGCGCGAGGTAATTGCGGGCCTGGCGCGCATCGGCGATACGCCAGCGCATGAGGAACGAAGTGACGAACGCCCTCGCCAAGACCTCGCCGTTTGGCCGGCTCTTGAAGGAGTGGCGCCAGGTGCGCGGGTCGAGCCAGCTCGATTTCGCGCTCGCCTCGGGCATCTCGCAGCGCCATCTGAGCTTCCTGGAATCGGGCCGCTCGCGCCCCTCCCGCGGCATGGTCCTCCACCTCGCGTCAGCACTGGCGGTGCCCTTGCGACAGCAAAACGCGATGCTTCTCGCCGCCGGCTTCGCGCCGGCCTTCGCCGAGCGCAAGCTCGACGCCCCCGAGCTCGGCCCGGTCAGCGCGGCGCTCGACCGCGCGCTCGCGCAGCAGGAGCCCTTCCCCGCCGTCGTCGTCGACCGCGTCTACAATCTCGTGCGCGCGAACAAGGCGACGCTGACGATGCTCGGCACCTTGCTCGATCCGGCGGCGCTCGCGCCGCCTCCATCGGGCGCGCCGCACAATCTCATGCGCCTCCTCGTGCGCCGCGACGGCTTGAAGCCGCACATGGAGAACTGGGAGGAGGCGGTCGTGTGGCTGTTCCGGCGCCTGCGCGCCGAAGCCATCGCCGAAGGGGCCGGCGCGCACGATGTGTTCCTCGACGAGCTGCTTTCCGATCCCGACGTGGCGCGGGTGGCGCGCGCGCCGCGCGAGGAGGCCGACCATCCGCCGGCGCTGACCGTGCGCTTCCGCGCCGGCGACAAGAGGCTCGCGCTCTTCTCCATGATCGCCACGGTCGGCACGCCGCTCGACGTGGCGCTGCAGGACTTGCGGCTCGAATTCTTCTTTCCTGCCGATGCCGCGACCGAGAAATGGTTCCGCGACCGCGCGGGCCAGCGGGCCGCGACGGACGGCCCCGTCGGTGCTACACCGATGGGCAAAGCCTAGACGGAGGGTGCGCGATGGATGGGCTCGCCGTGCTCAACGAGAAGATGATGCCGCTCGCCAAGCTGATCGGCGTCGAGTTCGTGTCCGCCGCGCCCGACAAGGTCGTGGCCCGCCTCAAAGTCCGCGACGACCTCTGCACCATCCCGGCGGTGCTGCATGGCGGCGCGGTGATGGCCTTCGCCGACACGCTCGGCGGCGCCGCCACGGTCCTGAACCTCAAGGAAGGCACCTGGACGACGACCATCGAGAGCAAGACCAATTTCCTGGCCCCGGCCCCGGCCGGCACCGTCGTCACCGGCGAGTGCACGCCGGTCCACCGCGGCAAGCGGACGATGGTCTGGCAGACCCGGATCACGACGGCGGAAGGCCGCCTCGTGGCGCTGGTGACGCAAACACAGATGGTGGTGTGAACTATTAAAGTGTCTGGTTAGAAGTCCGGCTCGGTGCCTCCCGGCTCGTCGGCTTCCGAATCGCCATCCTCCGGTTTCCCTCGAGTGCGTCTGCGGACGCGACCGGCAAACTCCTCGTAATTCATTTGGTCCGTCGCATAGGATTCGATCAGGTCTCGAAATTGCAGGAATTTCTCTCTGGCACCACCCAAGGCGGCAGGCAGGTTATTGGTTATGAAGGTAATTAGGCGCTGATCAGGTTCGTTGGCCGTGCGAATGTCGTGATATCCCAAGAGGTTCTTGTGTTTGGCCTGATTGGCAAGTTCAGCCTCAGAATGTGGGAAAAGTTGATTGTAGTTTTGATGAACGATGGCGCCACAGCGGTTGAGCACTAGGAAGGCGGAGAAATGTATGCGGCGGGCTATTAAGACCGGAACGGCATCCAATTGAACGCATTTCCGGAGAACCTCCTTAACTTCGGCTGCAGCGGGATAGACCCAATCGCGTATGTTCTTGGCTTCGATACCGGCGCGTATGCCTTGCTCCAGCAGAACGAAATCCAAGGGGCCCCCGCGGATGCGATCGGTTCCAATGGAGAGGGGCGGCTCCTCTTTGCGATAGAGCTCAGAATCATCGTGTGCGTCCAAGTCGGGAAATCCGCCCAGGAAATGCGCGCCCTTCCTTTGCGACAGTGCGCGGAAGACTGCTATTTCGAGTGACTGGCCAAGTCGTTTCTTGACGCCTTCTTGCTGAATGCGGTCGTGGATGGGTAACTGGACTTTGAGCCGCTGTTCGAGCGTGGCTACCGGAGTCGCCCGAAGGGCAAACCACGGTACGTTCTTGACTACACGACGAACGACTATGCCTTCCTGAATTAGTTGAGCGCGGGCCTCGGTGAGGATATGAGGATCAATTCGCTGCGGGTTTGGACCCGCGTCGGAGATCTTCTGCTCGAGAGTGCGCGCGAGGGCTATCCCGTGTCTCGTTAGGACGCTGTGGATGCGCTTGCGGGCGATGACGAGGCGATTTGGGCGATCCATGCGCGCCCTTTCCCCTCTTATATATATCTAGCAGTATGTTCCGGCGCGGTTGGCCGAAGCGTGGGGTAGGAATTTGAGCCTATCCGGGCCCGCGGGGGGTCGAGAACTTAGCTGGTGCTCGACCTTCGGTAAACAGGGCGACGTTGTACACTACTTGAGGTAAATGCCATGGACCGCATCCGCATCGTCGGCGGCCGGCCTCTCAAGGGCACCATTCCGATCTCGGGCGCCAAGAACGCGGCGCTGCCGCTGATGGCCGCCTGCCTTCTGACCGACAAGCCGCTGACCCTCACCAACCTGCCGCAGCTTGCCGACATCAAGACGCTGACCAGCCTCTTGGAGCAGCACGGCGTCAAGGTCGGCACCGGCGATCACCAGATCACGATGGAAGCGGTCGAGATCCCCAACACGGTGGCGCCCTACGACATCGTGCGCCGCATGCGCGCCTCGGTGCTGGTGCTGGGGCCGCTGCTGGCGCGGTTCGGCAACGCGGTCGTCTCCATGCCGGGCGGCTGCGCCATCGGCACGCGCCCCATCGATCTGCACTTGGGCGCGCTCGAGAAGATGGGCGCCAAGATCCATATCGGCCGCGGCTACATCCATGCCGAGGCGCCCAAGGGTCTCAAGGGCGCCCACATCAAGTTCGACAAGGTCTCGGTCGGCGCCACCGAGAACGTGCTGATGGCCGCGAGCCTCGCCAAGGGCGAAACCATGGTCGAGAACGCCGCGCGCGAGCCCGAGGTCTCCGACCTCGCCAAGTGCCTCGTCGCGATGGGCGCCAAGATCGAGGGCATCGGCACCGACAAGCTCGTGATCAAGGGGGCCGCGCGGCTCGAGGGGACGACGCACAAGATCGTCGCCGACCGCATCGAGGCCGGCACCTACGCGATGGCGGCCGCGATCAGCCACGGCGATCTCACGCTCGAAGGCGCCGATGCGGGGCACCTTGCCTCGCTCTGGGAGGTGCTGCGCAAGACCGGTGCCGAGGTCCAGGAGACGACGGCGGGGATGCGCGTCGTCGGCAATGGCGAGATCGCCGGCGCCGACGTCATGACCGAGCCGTTCCCGGGCTTCCCTACGGATTTGCAGGCCCAATACATGGCCCTCATGTCGGTCTCGGCCGGCGCCGCGATGATCACCGAGACGATCTTCGAGAACCGCTACATGCACGCGCCCGAGCTTTCGCGCATGGGCGCCAACATCACGATCCACGGCTCGTCGGCGCTGGTGCGCGGCGTCGAGAAGCTGTTCGGCGCCGAGGTGATGGCCACCGATCTCCGCGCCTCGTCGTCGCTGGTGCTGGCGGCGCTGGCGGCCGAAGGCGAAACCTTGATCAACCGCGTCTATCACCTCGACCGCGGCTATGAGAATCTCGAGAAGAAGCTCGCCGCCTGCGGCGCCGAGATCGAGCGCGTGAGCGACCGCTGATGCGGGAGCGCCTCAAACTCCGCTGCGAGGACAAGGAGGACATCGTTGTTCTCTCAAGCCTGCTGCAAGACGCGCTCGTGCCGCTGGCCGAGATCGCGTGGCTGCCGGCCGAGAAGCGCTTCGTCTTGGTCGCCAGCCGCTTTAGCTGGGAAGAGTGCCTGGATGTCACGCTGCCGCCCGAACAGGCGAAGTTGGAGGGCTATTCGCGCTGCAATTTCGGCATCACCTTCGAGACGGTGAAGGCGGTCAAGAGCCGCGGCATCGATCTCAAGCACCGCGAGCGCATCCTCGAGCTCTTGGCGCTGAAGGCCGAGGGCGCGCCGCCGAACATCGCCGTGGAGTTCGTCTTCGCGGGCGGCGCCGGGATCAGGCTGGAGGCCGAGCGCTTCCTCGCCCACGGCCAGGACGTGGGCGAGCCCTGGCCCACGCGCTGGCGCCCGCGCCATCCCGATATCGAAGCCGCGTAGAACCGGCGGCCACTGCCATGCCACGCACCCGACCCATTCCCGGCGAACGGGCCAACGATCCTATCGTCCTGGCCTTGCCCAAGGGGCGCATCCTCAAGGAGGTGATGCCGCTCTTGAAGCTCGCCGGCATCAAGCCCGAGGCGGCCTTCGCCGACGAAGAGGCGCGCCAGCTCCAATTCGCAACCAACGTGCCGGAGCTTTCGATCATCCGCGTCCGCAGCTTCGACGTTGCGACCTTCGTCGCCTTCGGCGCGGCGCAGCTCGGCGTCGCCGGCAACGACGTGATCATGGAGTTCGAATATCCCGAGCTCTACGCGCCGCTCGACTTGAAGGTCGGGCGCTGCCGCATTTCGGTCGCCGAATCGGCCGAGCTTGCGGGCCACGACGACCCCTCGCGCTGGAGCCATGTGCGCGTCGCCACCAAATATCCCGAGATCACGCGCAGGCACTTCGCCGCGCGCGGCGTGCAGGCCGAATGCATCAAGCTCAATGGCGCGCTCGAGCTGGCGCCCAAGCTCGGCCTCTGCCGGCGCATCGTCGACCTCGTCTCGACCGGGCGCACCTTGAAGGAGAACGGTCTCGTCGAGGTCGAGAAGATCGCCGACGTCACCTCGCGCCTCATCGTCAACCGCGCCGCGGTCAAGACGCGGCCGGTCGAGATCAATCGCTGGATCGGCAAATTCGGCGCCGCGGTGGAGGCCTACGCGCGTGCCGCTTAGGCTCGACGCCGGCGCCCCCGACTTCGCGCGCGCGTTCGAGCGGCTCGTCGCCGCCAAGCGCGCGGCCGAGGAGAACGTCGACGCCGCCGTCGGCGCCATCGTCGCCGACGTGAAGGCGCGCGGCGACGCGGCCCTGCTCGAATACACGGCGCGCTTCGATCGCCTGAACCTCACCGCCGCCGGCCTGCGCTTGCCCGCCGAGCGCATCGAGCAGGCGATGGCGCGGGCGCCGGAAAAGGCGGTGGCGGCGCTGCAGAAGGCGGCGCT
>DATBLL010000208.1:0-9890 GCA_036555425.1 Alphaproteobacteria bacterium
CCAGACGCCGGGCGTGGCCGAAGCCGAGCTCGAGCGCGACGTCGCGCGCACGCTCGCGCGCGTCTATCACGCGGCCTCGGGCGACGTGCCGGCCGATTGGCATTGGCGCGCGGTCGTGCCCAAGCGCGGCGGCTTGCTCGACACTACGCTCGAGCCGCCAGCGCCCCCCGCGTGGCTCGCGCCCGCCGATTTCGCGCGCTACATCGCCGCGTTCGCAGCGGGCGGCTTTCGCGGCGGGCTCAACTGGTATCGCAACATCGACCGCAACTGGGAACTGATGGCGCCGTTCGGCGATGCGCGCATCCGCCAGCCGGCGCTGTTCATCGCCGGCGAGCGCGATCCCACGCTGCGCATCGGCGGCCGCCGCGACCGCCTGGCGGCGATGGACGCGGCGGTGCCGGGTTTGCGCGGGAAGATTCTGATCCCCGGCGCCGGTCATTGGGTGCAGCAGGAGGCTGCCGAACGCGTCAATGCGGAGCTGAACGCGTTCCTGCGCGGGCTTTGACGCACATCCCCTACGCGTGAGACGGCTGTGCTTCCTGGCCCGGCGGGGCGAGGTCGGGCAGCAGCTCGAGCGCCGCCTTGTGTTCGGCGACATCGTGGACGCGCAGGATGCGCGCGCCGTTGCGCACGGCGACGACGGCGGCGATGAGCGAGCCCGCGAGCTTCATCTCCTCGGTGGCGTCCTTGGGCGAGAACTTGCGCGAGGCGCCGACGCAGATCGTGACGTCGAAGGCGGCGAGGGCCCCCAAGTCGTGGAGCAGCGCCATGTTGTGCCGCCGCCGCTTGCCGAAGCCGAAGCCGGGGTCGACGGCGATGCGCTCGGGCGGAATGCCGGCGACGATGCAGGCGGCCACGCGCTCGGCCAGGAACGCGCGCACCTCGGCCACGACGTCCGCGTAGTGCGGCTCGACGTTCATCGTGGCCGGCTCGCCCTGCATGTGGCCCAGGATGACCGCGGCGCCGCGCGCGGCGATGAGATCGATGCCGCCGAGGCGCAGCGCGCGCACGTCGTTGATGATGCGGGCGCCGGCATCGAGCGCCGCCGCCATCACCTCGGGCTTGGAGGTGTCGCAGGAGAGCGGGACGCCGGCGTCGCTGAGACCCTCGATCACGGGCAGCACGCGGCGCTTCTCCTCTTCGGGCTCGACCGGCGTGGCGCCGGGGCGCGTGGATTCGCCGCCGATATCGAGAATGTCGGCGCCCTCGGCGATGAGATGGCGGCCGTGCCTGATCGCGCGCTCGGCATCGAAAAACGCGCCGCCGTCGGAGAAACTGTCCGGCGTCACGTTGACGATGCCCATCAGGAGCGGGCGGTCGAGCTTCAAGCCGGCAAATTCGCGAGGCACAGGCGACATCGCGCGGGACGGCCCCCCTTTTTTCGATCCGTCGCTGCTTCATACGACTGGAAGGAGCAACGTTTCACATCAATAAAAGTGTCGGAACGTTTCGCCCCTCGCCCCGGGGCGAGGGGCAAGGGGAGAGGGGGAGGGCCTTTCCGCTATCAAATGCTTGCTCGCGCTCGCGGGCGCGACGCCGGATTGAAGGATCGCAACGCGCGATTCAACTCACACAGGGGAGGTTTTCCCCTCATCCCTTTCCCCCGCCCCAGGGCGAGAGGATCAGGTGCTCGGCTCGGGCGCGATGCCGCCGGGGCGGCTGGTCGGCACGGAGCCGCGCGGGCGCTTGCCGGCTTGCGGGGCGGGGCCGGTGCGCGGCGGCTCGTCGATGCTCGGCCGCTCGATCGGCTCGTCCTTCAGCACCTTCTTGACTTCATCCAGGCTCAGCATTTCGAATTCAAGCAGCGCCTTGGCGATCTTGTGCAAGTCCTCGATCCGCGCCGAGAGGATGCTGCGCGCCTTCTTCTCGCCGTCCTCGACCAGGCGGCGGATCTCCTCGTCGATGATCTTGGCCGTGGCGTCGGAGATGTTCTTGCGCTGCGTCACCGAGTGGCCGAGGAACACTTCTTCCTCGTTCTCGCTGTAGCGCAGCGGGCCCAGCTTTTCGCTCATGCCCCACTCGGTCACCATCTTGCGCGCGAGATTGGTGGCCTGGCGGATGTCGTCCGAGGCGCCGGTGTTGAGGTGCTCGTGGCCGTAGATGAGCTGCTCGGCGATGCGGCCGCCGAAGCACATCGCGATCTTGGCCTCGCACCACTTCATGCTGTGGCTCAAGCGGTCGCGCTCGGGGAGGGACATGGTCACGCCGAGCGCGCGGCCGCGCGGGATGATGGTGATCTTGTGCAGGGGATCGCCGGCCGGCATCTCCATGACGACGAGCGCATGGCCGCCCTCGTGATAGGCCGTGGCCTGCCGCTCCTCGTCGGTCATGACCATGGAACGCCGCTCGGGGCCCATCATGACCTTGTCCTTGGCGTCTTCGAACTCGCGCATGGCGACGACGCGCTTGTTCTTGCGCGCGGCCAGGAGCGCGGCCTCGTTCACGATGTTGGCGAGATCGGCGCCGGAGAAGCCGGGCGTGCCGCGCGCGATCACCGCGGGATCGACATCGGGCGCCAGCGGCACCTTCCTCATATGGACGCGGAGGATCTTCTCGCGGCCGACCACGTCCGGGTTGGGGACCACAACCTGGCGGTCGAAGCGGCCGGGGCGGAGCAGGGCGGGATCGAGCACGTCCGGGCGGTTGGTGGCGGCGATGAGGATCACGCCCTCGTTGGCCTCGAAGCCGTCCATCTCGACGAGCAGCTGGTTCAACGTCTGCTCGCGCTCGTCGTTGCCGCCGCCGAGGCCCGCGCCGCGATGGCGGCCGACCGCGTCGATTTCGTCGATGAAGATGATGCAGGGCGCGTTCTTCTTGCCCTGCTCGAACATGTCGCGCACGCGGCTGGCGCCGACGCCGACGAACATCTCGACGAAGTCCGAGCCCGAGATGGTGAAGAACGGCACGTTGGCTTCGCCGGCGATGGCGCGCGCCAGCAAGGTCTTGCCGGTGCCGGGGGGCCCCACGAGCAGCACGCCCTTCGGGATCTTGCCGCCGAGGCGCGTGAATTTCTGCGGATCGCGCAGGAACTCGACGATCTCCTGCACTTCCATCTTGGCTTCTTCGACGCCGGCCACGTCCTCGAACGTGACGCGGCCCTGGCGCTCGGTGAGCAGGCGCGCGCGCGATTTGCCGAACCCCATCGCGCGGCCGGTGCCCGACTGCATCTGGCGCATGAAGAAGATCCACACCGCCACGATGAGGATGATCGGCAGCCACGAGACGATCATCGAGAGCAGCGGGTGCATGCCCTTTTCGGGCGGCACGGAGCGCACGTCGACCTTGTTCTTGATGAGGCGGTCGACGAGCTGCGGGTCGTCGGGCTTGTTGACGCGGAAGACGCGGCCGTTCTGGAGCTGGCCGCGAAGGGTCGTGCCCTGGATGGTGACGGCCTTCACCTGCCCGGATTCGACCTGGGCGATGAAATCCGAATAGGTCAGCTCGTGCCCGCCCTCGCGGGACGAAGAGCCTTGGAAGAGGCTGTATAGGGCCACCAGCAGGGCGCCGATGACCACCCACATCAGGAGATTACGACCGATGTTGTTCAAATCCTTGGCCTTTCGCTGCGGCGCGGGCCGCGGTGGCTAACCGTCTTACGACAGATAGGGTATTGAAAGAATTAAACAACGGGGCGCTGCCGGGCTCAAGCCGGGACCAGCGCGGCAAAGACGGCCGGGGCAAGTACCCGGCGCGGGTGGAACGTCGCAATTACGGCTTTTTTTCGGCCCGGTCCCTTCCGGCCCGGTCCGCGATGATAACCGAGCCCGGGCACGGCGACGATGCCCTTCCGGTCGCGCAGCGCCGGCAGCGCCAGGCGCGCGGCATGCGGCATTGAAGTCGCGCGCAAGCCGGGCGCCCGCGCAACGATCTCGGCCCATCCCTCGGCGCCGAGCGCCGCGATCTCGAGGCCGCTCCCGGACAAGGCTAGCGTCAGGTCGAAACGCCCGTCCCAGGACGCGATCCGGTGCGCGCCGCACCCGACCCGAGCGACCTCGGTGCCGCGCAGCTCGCGGATTACGAAGCAGCTTCCGCCATCGGCCGCAACGAGGCGGCAGCGCGCCAGGGTGCGCCCGCGGCCGAGACGCCCGGCGCAGAGTTCGGCGTGGAGCGCGCGCACGGCATCGCCGCGCGGCGGATGGTCGAGGCCGCCCAGCGTCGCCAGCAATGCGGCAAGCGCGCGCCAGCCGATCTCCGGCGCGGCCGCGGCCAGCACCGGCAAATCGAGTTTCGCATAGCCTTCAGGATACACGCGCGCGGCGCCAGCCAATGTCTTGGCGATCGTCCGTTCCCGGCCGGCGCGAAAGCGGCCGAGCTCGGCGGCGGCGGCGGCGAGCGCGGCGCTGTGCGCGCCTTCGTTCGCGGACGCGGCCAACAGGCGGCGGATGCGGATGCGCGCGAAGCGGTCGTCGCGGTTGCTCGGATCTTCGATCCATTCCTGTCCGCGGCTGCGCAAGAACGCCGGCAGCAGCGCGCGCGGCGTCTCGAGCAGCGGGCGCAGCAGCCGCAGCGCCGCCGTCTCCTGGACGATTGGCATCGCGGCGAGGCCGTGCGGGCCGCTGCCGGCGGCGAGGCGCAGCAGCACGGTTTCGGCCTGGTCGTCGCGCGTATGGCCGAGGAGCAGATGCAGAACGCCTTCGCCGCGGCACCAATCGCCGAGCAGGCGATAGCGCGCCTCACGCGCCGCCGCCTGGATGCCGGTCTCGGGCTTGGCGCCGCGCCAAGTTAACACGCGATGCGCGATGCCGCGCCGGCGCATCCAGCGCGCGACGGTGCGCGCCTCGGCGCGCGCTTCGGGTCGAAGCCCGTGATCGACGGTGAGCGCCACGATGCGCCCGCGCCGCTCGCGCGCCCAGGCGTCGGCGAGCAGCGCCAGCGCCATGCTGTCGGCGCCGCCCGAGACCGCCACGGCAAGCACGGGCCGCGGCTCGAACGGGCCGAGCCGTGTCATGGCGGGGGCGAACGAGCGGGCGGCGTCGGTCGAGCTCATCGCTCCAACATCCGCCCCAACCGCATGGCCAATGCAAGAGGCTCCGGCGCCGGCTCGGAGCTGAGGCGGCAATGCCCGGCCCGCGCTAGACCGCCGCCTCGCGCGCGGCGGGGGCGAGGGCGCCGGCGATCAGGCGGTATTTCACCTGCGCCGCGCTGCTGTCGCGGAAATAGTTCACGAGATCGCCCCAGGGATCGTTGACCTGGGCGATGCCGGTGGCGAAGGCGACGATGGTGCCGACGGTGGCATGGCCGGCGAGCACGAACCAGCCGCCGACCAGGAACACGCCCACGACCGAGAGGTGGTAGAGCCCGTTCATGAAGAAGTTCATCGTGAACTTCCACTTGAAGATCTGCATGTTGAGATCGAAGACGCGCCGCGTCTGGCGGGCGAACGGCGCCGCGGAGGCGGCGGGCTTGTCGCCGAGCAAGCCGGCGCTCATGTCGCGCATGATCCAGATGCGCGCGCGCGTGCGGCGGTTGATCGCGCGCTGCATGACCGGTACGAAGATCATCTGCGGCACGAAAAGCGCGATGCTCACCAGCGCCATCCAGGGCTGGATCACCAGCATGTAGCCGAAGACGGTGACGAGAATTCCGCCCTGCAGCAGCGGCTCGGAGAAGGCCATGCCGACGAAGCCGCCGACCGGCTCCACCTCGGCCACCACCATCTCGATCTCGACCCCGCCCCGCGCTGCCGCACCGGCGGGCACAGCGCATGCCGTGTGCACGCGCTCGCGCAGGCGGCGCGTCGCCTTTTCCCCGGCATAGCCGCGGAAGACGTTCAAGCCGAGCTTGAGGCCGCCCATCGCCAGCGCCGTCGCCGCATAGGCGAGGCAGAGCAGGATCAGGAGATCGAGGTCGGCGCCGCCGAGGCCGTTGTTGATGATGCGCCGCTGAAACTCGAGCGGCGCCATGCTGAGGAGGAAGACGACGACGGTGAGCAGCACGAGCAGGAGCTGGTTGCGCGCGTCGGTGCGCCAGATATAGCCGAAGATCGACGGCGGCAGCGGGCCCCGGCTGCCCTCATTTGGCGCGCTTGACCGCATGCTTTCGCCCCCGGCTTGGCCGCGCCCGGATGCGCGTCGGCGCCGCGACGGGCGGCGGGATATAGGCGCCCGAGACCGGCTCCATCCACACCAGGCGGTCGCGGACCTCCTTCACGCCCGGAATGTTCTCGGCTGCGACGCGCAGCGCGTCGCGCTCGCGCTCGTCGAAGATGACGCCGGCGAGGTCGACGACGCCGCGGCGGACGATGATGTTGGCGAGCCCGCGCGGATTCCAGGGCTGGCGCTCCAATTCGGCCATTATGCGCTCGCGGATCTCGCGGTCGGAAGCGGCGGCCGGCTGCGCCTCGGGCGCGAGATGCTCGAGCGCGCGCAGGAGATCAGCGCGGGTCAGCATGCCGACGACGCGCTGCCCTTTCAGCACGGGCAGGCGCTTGATCCGGTGCCGCTCCATCAGGCGCACGGCCTCGTCGAGCGGCGTGTCCTCGCCGACGGCGACGGCGTCGGCGCTCATGACCTCGCTCACCTTGCGCGCATGGGTGTGGGCGTATTCGCCCGCGAGCCGGCCGGGGCCGATCAGGAATTCGAGCCAGCGCGGGCGGCGGCGCTCGGTGCCGGTTTCGGCGCGGCGCAGGAAATCGCCCTCGGTGACGACGCCGACGAGCTTGCCGCCCGCATCGATCACGGGCAGGCCGCTGATCCCCGCCTTGAGCATCACGTGGATCGCGCTGCCGACGGTGTCCTCCGGCTTCACGGAGAGCACCCTTTTCGTCATGACATCGCCGACCTTCATCGTCCGGCTCCCGATTGCGGCGCCGACCATGCAGCGCCGCGGCCGGCCGTGCCTTGACGCGGATCAAGCCGGCGGGAGGCGGCCGCAGTGTGCTCGCCCCGGGCCTCAGAAATTCGAATTGGAGGGGATTCCGCGCTGAGACCCTAGCCCGGACATTTCAGCCGGCGCTGCTCGGCTTCGGCCTCGCGGCGCAGGCCGGCATTGGGAAAGCGCTTCTTGAATTCGCCGAACGCGGTGCAGGCCTCGCCGGTCTTGCCCTGGCGGCCCAGGGAGAGCGCGAGCTTGAACAGGCTGTCCTGCGCCTTCGGGTGGTTCGGGAATTTCCGGAAGCCGTCGGCGAATTGATAGGCGGCGTCCTGATAGCGGCCCTGCGCATAGTAATTTTCGCCGAGCCAGTAATAGGCATTGGCGGCGAGCGGGTCGTTGGGATGGCGGCGGACGAACTGGGCGAGGGCCGCCTCGGCCGCCTTGTAGTCGGCGCGGCGGAGCAGCGCGAGCGCATGCTCGTATTCGTCGCGCACCGAGCCGCCGGGCGCGGGTGCATCGGGCTGTTGCGGGCGCGCGGCCTCGTCGCGGCGGGCGGGCCGGGGCGGCGTCTCGTCCTCGTCGTCGTCGGCGGCCTTGCGCGGCGGCGCGGTGCGGGGCGGGGGCGTTTCGGCGCGGCGCTCGGGCGGGCGCGGCGTTGGTGCCTCGGCCCGGCGTGGCGGCGCGGCCTTGCCCTTGTCGAGCTGGTTCAGGCGGAAGTCGGTGTCGTTCTTGTAGCGCTCGAACTCGCGCGCCAAGTCGCGCTGCTGCGCATCGAGCGTTTCGACCTTGTCGGTCAGGCGCTGGATCAGGCGCTCGAGCTCGTCGAGCCGCCGGTTCAGCTGCACCGCGGCATCGGTCGACATCTGTGCGAGCTCGACGCGGATCGACTGCGCCTCGCGGCGCACCGTGTCGAGCGCGCTCTGCAGCCCGGGCGGCGTTTCGGCGACGGCCGGCGCGGACAGGGAAATGGGAAGCAGGAACAGCGCGGCCAGAAACGCCTGCGCCAAGGCGCGTCGCGCGCCGGGGTCGGTCCGGATCATGGTGGGTCGCCCCTACCCAGTCGTTGTGTCTCGTTTCCTATACGTACGCTAGGGTCGCAGCGTGGCGAAACAAGGGCGCCCCCGCAACCGGATTTCGGCGCCCGATCCGGCGGGCGTCCGCTCAGCCGAGCGGTACCGGCGTCAGCGAGACGAGCGCCACGGCGCATTTCGTCTCCACGGCACCCTGGCGCGCGAAGACAGAGGATCCGACGACGATGATGCTGCGCCCCGCGCGCTCGACCTTGGCGCGGGCGATGATCTCCTCGCCCTTGGCCTGGGCGAGGAAGTTGATCTTGTACTCGGCGGAGATGGCGATCTGGCCGGCCGGCAGCAGGGTCGCCGCGGCCCCGCCGGCGGCATGATCCGCGAGCGCGCCGATCACGCCGCCATGCACGGCGCCGGTGAACTGCAGGAGATCGGGGCGCGGCGTCAGCGCGAGCTCCGCCTCGCCCTTGGCGAAGCGGACGAGCCGCGTCCCGATCATGTGAATGAAGCCGGGCCCGCTGAGCGCCGCTTCGATCAGGGCCTTGAGTTCGGCCTCGCTCCGCTCCGCCATGCGCGCCGGGCTAGACGCCCGAGCCGCTCGGCACGGCGACGCCGCGGCGGTTCTTGGCCCAGGCGTCTTCGGACGAGCCCGGCTCGGCCGGGCGCTCCTTGCCGTAGGAGATCGTGCGCACGCGGCCGGATTCGACGCCGAGCGAGACGAGGAGGGTCTTGATCGAGGTGGCGCGCCGGGCGCCGAGGCCGAGATTGTATTCGCGCGTGCCGCGCTCGTCGGCGTGGCCCTCCATCGTGAAGGTGGCGCCGGGATGGGCCCTCAGCCACTCGGCCCAGGCGCGCACGATCGGCTCCTGGTCGGGGCGGACGTCGTGCTGGTCGAGGTCGAAGAACACGCGGTCGGCATAGCCGTTCCGCCCAGGATTGGTGAAATCGGACCACGAGGCGCGCGGATTGGGCCGCCCGAGCCGCGTCGATGCGTCGGCATTGGGATCGGTCTTGGTGTCCGGCCCGCACGCGGCCACGAAGACGGCGATGCCGAGGAGGGCGAGAAGGTGTTTGACGCGCATGAGAGTCCCCACGAAGTTGATCGTAATCGGATCACCGGCGTTCCCGAACCGGCCATCCCTTCCTCCCGGGAGGGGTTATCGCCAGCTTGGCGAGAGAGGGCAAGTCCGCGCCGGCGTTCGGCTCAATCGCGCAACAGCGGCGACCAGGCCGGATCGGAGGCCTCGGTCGGCGTCTCGATGCGCCGTTCGTTGCGGCCGGTGATGTCGATCGTGTAGAGGCCGAGCGGCGCGCCGCGATCCTGCTTGAAGTACATGAGATAGCGGCCGTTCGGCGCCCAGGTCGGCCCCTCGGCGAGGAAGCCCTGCGCGAGAATGCGCTCGCCCTCGCCGTCGGGGCGCATGATGCCGATCGAGAAGGTCCCGCCCTCGATCTTGGTGAAGGCGATGTAGTCGTCGCGCGGCGACCACACCGGCGTCGCGTAGCGCCCCGGCTTGTTGGAGATGCGCACGACGTCGCTGCCGTCGGCGTTCATGACATAGATCTTCTGCGCGCCGCCGCGGTCGGAGTTGAACGCGATCTTGCGCCCGTCGGGCGAATAGGACGGCGAGGTGTCGATCGCGGGATTGTTGGTGAGCCGCGTCACCTGGCGCGTGCGGAGATCCATCGCGTAGATCTCCGAATTGCCGTCGGTCTCGAGCGAGAGCGCGATCTTGTTGCCGTCGTTCGAGAAGCGCGGCGCGAAGGTCATGCCCGGGAAGTCGCCCACCACCTCGCGCCGCCCGCTGTCGATGCTGAGGATATAAACGCGCGGCGCGTTGCCGGTGTAGGAAAGATAGGTGATCTCCTGCGCGGTCGGCGAGAAGCGCGGCGTCAGCACCAGCGTCTCGCCTTCGCTGAGGTAGCGGTTGTTGGCGCCGTCCTGATCCATGATCGCGAGGCGCTTGACGCGCCGCGTGACCGGCCCGGTCTCCGCGACATAGACGACGCGCGTGTCGAAATAGCCGCTTTCGCCGGTGACCTTCTCGAACA
>DATBLL010000182.1:0-5373 GCA_036555425.1 Alphaproteobacteria bacterium
ATAGGGCGTGAAGCCCGAGAACAGCACGATCAGCAGCACGACCAGGGGAATGGAGGTCGGCCAGTCGCGCCGCAGCACTTGCCGGACTTTGGGAAGTTCGTCCCGGGGCATGCCGCGCATGCCGAGCTTCTTGGCCTCGAAATGCACCTGGCAGAAGACGCCGAAGAAATGCATGAACGCGGGCACGACCGCCGCGAGGATGATCGTCTGGTAGGGCAGGCTCAGATACTCGACCATGAGGAAGGCGGCGGCGCCCATGATCGGCGGCGTGATCTGGCCGCCGGTGGACGCGGTCGATTCCACCGCCGCCGCGAAATGGCGGGGATAGCCGAGCCGGATCATCGCCGGGATGGTCAGCGAGCCCACGGTCACCGTGTTGGCGATCGACGAGCCCGAGATCATGCCGAACAGGCCCGAGCCGAAGATCGAGACCTTGGCGGGGCCTCCCGCATAGCGACCGGCGACGCACGAGGCCAAATCGATGAAGAGCCGCCCGAGCCCGATGCGCGTCGCCAGCACGCCGAACAGCACGAAGTGGAACACGTAAGTGGCGACGACGCCGAGCGCGATGCCGTAGATGCCCTGGCTCGTGAGATAGAGGTGATTGACGATCTGCGTCCAGGTCGCGCCGGCATGGGCGAGAACGCCCGGCATGAACGGGCCGAAATGGGCGTAGGCCATGAAGACCAGCGCGATGATCGGCAGCGGCCAGCCGACGCTCCGCCGCGTCGCCTCGAGCAGCACGACGATGAGGATCGTGCCCATGACGACGTCTTCGACCAGCGGATTGCCGACGCGAAACGCGAGGTCCTCGAAGATCGCCGGCACGTAGAGGCTGGAAACCGCGGCGCCCGCGGCCAGGATCCAGTCCGGCCAGGCGATGCCGGCCGGGCGCCACCACGATGCCGGCGGCGTTTCGCGCTGCCGCCGCTTGCTGAACGCGAAAACGAGAAAGATGAGGCCGAGCACGAAGGCCATGTGGATGCCGCGATGCGTCTGCTCGCGCAGCAATCCGAAGCCGGCCGTGTAGTAGTGGAAGCCTGAGAGCGCGAGCAGCAGCGCGCCGACGATCCATTCCGCCGCCTTCCCTTGCGGCCGGAAGCGCACCTCGGGGTCGAACTGCTCCTCGAGCTTCTGGACCTCAGCCGGGTCCGCCGCTTGCACCGTCATGGCGGCTTGCCTCCGCCCAAAAAAGGGGGCCGGACGGCTCCGGCCCCCTCCGTCTCGGCTGCGGCGGGCGCTACTTCAGGAGTCCCACCTCCTTATAGAACTTCGCGGCGCCCGGATGGAGCGGGATGCCGATGCCGGAGAGCGCCGTCTCCTTGCGGATCATCTTGCCCTTGGC
Organism: Alphaproteobacteria bacterium; assembly: GCA_036555425.1. Lineage (GTDB taxonomy): Bacteria > Pseudomonadota > Alphaproteobacteria > Bin65 > Bin65 > SBBV01. The sequence continues at coordinate 1,346 of DATBLL010000182.1, forward strand.
GTGGCCGGCATCGAGCGCGCTGCGCGCCTTGTCGGCCCACATGCCCTTGACGACAGCATAGACGACCGCGTCGGGCACCTTGGCCGAGGTCACCCATTGCGCGCCGACGCTCAAAGTCTTGGCCGCGGCCACGCCCTTGTAGGTGTTGGCCGGAATCGCGTCGGCGGCGAAGAACTTGTACTCCTTCAGGATCTTCGCGGCATTGGGCCCGTCGATCGGCACAAGCTCGATGCCCGCTCCGGTCGAGGCGAGCTCGCTGATGGCGCCCGCGGGGAAGCCGCCGACGAAGAAGAACGCGTCCATCGCGCCGTCCTTCATCTTGTCGCCGGCCTGGTTGGGCTTGAGGTATTCCGCCTTGACGTCGCTGTCCTTCAAGCCCCAGGCGCCCAGGATGATGCGCGCGTCGACGAGCGTGCCCGAGCCGGGCTCGTCGAGCGAGACGCGCTTGCCCTTAAGGTCCGCCACGCTCTTGATGCCGGCGCCCTTGCGTGCCACGAGGTGGATGCTCTCGGGATAGAGATTGGCGATGGCGCGGAGATCGGCGGCCTTGGGCTTGCCCTGCCAGATGCCGGTGCCGGTATAGGCCCAGAACGCCACGTCGGCCTGGCTGAAGCCCGATTCGAGGCTGCCGCCCACGATCGAGTTGACGTTGGCGACCGAGCCGTTCGACGCCACGGCCGTGAGCACGAGATTCGGCGGCTGGGAGATCGCATTCGCGAGAATGCCGCCGATGGGATAGTAGGTGCCGGCGGTGCCGCCGGTGCCGATGCGGAAGAACTGCTGCTGGGCAGAAACCGGGCCGCCCGCGGCGACGCCCGCCGCTATCGCGGCGATACCGAGCCAACGCAAGATCTTCATGATCCCAAACCCTCCATATTGTGCCGGCACAACGAGCCGACGATGCCGTCCGTCTTTAAGGGGCGCGCGGGCAAGCGGCAAGCTGGCCCGCATTTCGCCCGTGGCTGGCACGACCGGATGAGGGGGCGGAATATTCCGCCTCGCGCCCGGCAAATATTAATACTCCTCGGGAGCCCAAGAGTAGTCGCCGGGACAACGCACGATGGCTCCGGCGGACGTCCCACCCTGTGACGCAGCGCGGCCGCTACGCTAGATTGCCGCCATGAACCGCCCCCCGCCGCCGCTCGAGGATTTGCGCCGCGCGATCGACGCCGTCGACGACGGGCTGCTCGACCTCGTCGTGCGCCGCGGCGAACTCGTCGCCGAGGTCGGGCGCGGCAAGACGACGGCCGACGCGCCGATCTACCGGCCGGCGCGCGAGGCGCAGATCATGCGCCGGCTCCTGGCGCGCCCGTCGGATTCGGACGAGAAGGACCGCATCCTGCGCATCTGGCGCGCGATCATGGCGGCGTCCTACGAGCGCCAGGGCGGGCTGCGCATCGCCGCCGACCCGCAGGTGGAATGGGAAACCGCGATCCATTTTTGTCCGCGCGCCCGGCCCGCGACCGCCGGCGCCGCCGAAGCTCTGGCCAAGGTCCTTTCCGGCACGGTCGAACTCGCGGTGCTGCCGGCGCCGACGCCGTTCGGCGGCGCGCCATGGCTTGCGCCGCTGATCGAGGCGCGCCGCCAGGGCGCTCCCGTCTTCGTGCTGAGCCGCTTGCCGTTCTTCGCCGTGCCCGGCGCGGCCATCACGGAGGCATTGGCGGTGGGCCGCGGCATCGTCGACCCGAGCGGCGACGACGTGACGCTCGCGGCGGCGGCGGCGCCGCCCGCGGGCGCGATCAAGGTCTGCTTTGAAACCGGGGTGAAGGGCCTTTCGCTTTTCGCCCACGCAGAGTATGTGAGGCCCGACGATCCTCGTCTTGGCGCGGCCGGCGCGGTCTGGCTCGGCGCCTATCCCCGCCCTCTCGATCCCAGCGGCCCGCGCGCCGTCGAATTCGCCCTGCGCCCATGAGCGGACCACAGCCCCGTCCCGGAATTCTCGATATCGCTCCCTACATCCCCGGCGAGTCCAAGGCCGAGGGCCATCGAGAGCCGCTGAAGCTCGCCTCGAACGAAAGCTCGCTCGGGCCGAGCCCGCGCGCGATCGCCGCCTATCGCGCGATGGCCGAGCGCCTGCATCGCTACCCCGACGGCGCCTCGGCCGATCTCCGCGCCGCCATCGCCAAGCATCACGGGCTCGATCCCGCGCGCATCGTCTGCGGCAACGGCTCGGACGAGCTGATCGGTCTCTTGACCAAGGCCTATGCCGGGCCGGGCGACGAGGTGGTGTTCACCGAGCACGCCTTCGCGATGTATCCGATCGCGACGCTCGCCGCCGGCGCCAGGCCCGTCGTGGCGAAGGAGAAGAACCTTCGCGCCGACGTCGATGCGCTGATCGCCAAGGTGACCGATCGCACGCGCATCGTCTTCCAGGCCAATCCCAACAACCCGACCGGCTCGTATCTCACCAAGGAGGAGATCGAGCGGCTGCACAAGGCGCTGCCCGAGCGCGTGCTGCTGGTCATCGACGCCGCCTACGCCGAATACGTGACGCGCAACGACTACACCGCCGGCATGGATCTAGCCGCGAAGGCGCCGAACGTCGTGATGACGCGCACCTTCTCGAAGATCTACGGCCTCGCCGGCCTGCGCCTCGGCTGGATGTATGGGCCCGCGCCGGTCGTCGACGCGATCAACCGCACGCGCGGCCCGTTCAACGTGACGCTCCCCGCCCAGGCCGCGGGCGTGGCGGCGCTGGCCGACGTGGCGCATGTCGATCTCGCACGCACCAACAACGACCACATGCTCGCCTGGTTTTCCGCGGAGGTGAAGGCGCTCGGCTTAGAAGTACCGCCCTCGGTCGGCAATTTCGTGCTCGTGCGCTTTCCCAAGGCCAACGGCAAGGACGCCAATGCCGCCAACGATTTCCTGCTGAAGCGCGGCATCATCCCGCGGAAAGTCGGCGGCTACGGCTTGCCGGATTGCCTGCGCATCACGATCGGGCTCGAGGCGGAGATGCGCGCCACGGTCGCGGCCCTCGCCGATTTCGTCAAAAGTTGAGCCCATGCCGCGCAGCACCGGCGCGCCGGTCCATTTCGATCGCGTGACGCTGATCGGCCTCGGCCTCATCGGCTCGTCGCTCGGCTGGGTGCTGAAGAAGCAGAACTTGGCGAACGAGGTCGTCGGCCACGATGCCAAGCCGGCCGTGCGCGCGAAGGCGCTCGAGCTCGGCTTCATCGACCGCGTCGAGGCCGACATCGGCAAGAGCGTCGCCGGCGCCGAGCTCGTCGTGGTTTGCGTCCCGATGCTGGCGATCGGGCCGGTGTGCGAAGCGGTCGCGCCGCATCTTGCCGACGGCGCCATCGTCACCGACGTCGGCTCGTGCAAGACGATGGCGCGCGACGCGATGGTGAAGGCGCTGCCGAAGCACGTGCATGTCGTCCCCGGCCATCCGGTCGCCGGCACCGAGCATTCGGGGCCCGAGGCCGGCTTCCCCGAGCTTTTCCATCAGCGCTGGTGCATCCTCGCGCCGCTGCCGGGAACCGACGCCAAGGCGGTGCGCACCGTTCGCAATCTCTGGCGCCAGGCCGGGATGCATGTCGAGGTGATGGAGGCCGAGCGACACGATCTGGTGCTCGCGATCACTTCGCACCTGCCGCATCTCATCGCCTACACGATCGTCGACACGGCGGTGGATCTCGAAGCCGACATCAAGGGCGACGTAATCAAGTTCGCGGCCGGCGGCTTCCGCGATTTTACGCGCATCGCCGCCTCCGACCCGACCATGTGGCGCGACGTCTTCCTCACCAACAAGGAGGCGGTGCTCGAAATGCTCGGCCGCTTCAACGAGGACCTCGCGGTGATGCAGCGCGCGATCCGCCGGGGCGACGGCGCCACGCTGTTCGACAAGTTCACGCGCACGCGGGCGATCCGCCGCAGCATCATCCACGCCAAGCAGGCGTGAGCCCGCGCGCCGAGACGGGCGCCGCCTGGCGCGCCGCCGCGTTCGCCGTGGGCGTGCCGGCGCTGTTCGTGGTCCTGTGGTCCACCGGCTTCATCTTCGCCAAGCTCGGGATGCCGTCGGCCGA
>DATBLL010000214.1:0-26061 GCA_036555425.1 Alphaproteobacteria bacterium
CGCAACCGCCGCATTCAGGCCACGCTCGATCCGCTCTTCGACCGCGGCAATCTGCTGGATCACCGCCGGTTCCAGCTTCTCACGGAGTGAAACCGCAACGCGCTCATTCAAGACTGTTTCAAGCTTCTCCCCGAGCACTGCGATTTGCTTGCGAATCTCCGGGCCAAGCTGTTGATCCACGGCTGCATTGAGGGCTTGGTCAAGGCGCACGTTCAACAGAGCATTCAACCGCTGCTCGACCACCCGCGGCAAGTTCATGTAAAGCCAGGGCTCGAGGATCGCCGCGGCAGCCGCCAGCATTGCGGCGCGCGCTTGATCCTCTAAGGCATCAGAAGATTCCGAAGCCGGATGCTTTTGCCTGAGCGTCGCGGAAACTTGGGCATTGGAAGGGTCGGCCGACGGGCTGCCAGTCGGCGCTTTCAAGGGCTGCCGCGACGATCCGGGAACAGCGGTACGCCCCGCGCCGAAGGCCTCTCCGATGCTGCCAAGAACGTCGTCTTTGGCGTCGTCCATGGTCAAGGCCTCCAAATAGGTGACGGGCGCCGGTTACACGGCGATTAGGGTAGGTAAACGCGGTTAAATGGCGGTTAAGACGCGGCTCGAAGGGAGCAGGTACTTGGCCTGAAGGTCGGTGGTTCAAATCGACTTCCGGCAACAAAAAAAGAACGGCCCCGGCAACGGGGCCCTTTCGCTTTGAGGGGGAACTTCCTGATTGCGCTGCCGGCCGAAGCGCCTCCGGCCCGCAACCCTTGTCCCTTCGCCTAGCCCAACTGCCGCACCAGCTTCGCAGCGAATTCCGAGAGCGTATCGTCGCGGGCCCCCATCACCGCGATGCGGTCGCCGACGCGGGCGAGGGCGAGGAGCTTGTCGCCGCAGGCGGCGCGGTCCTTGAACGCGAACGCCGCGCGGCCCTGGGCGGCGACGGCGCGCACGATGTCCTCGCTCGTCACCTCGCGCTTGACGGTGCCGCCGTAATAGACCGGCTCCGGCATCACCAGCACGTCGCCGGCGGCGAGGTTTTCGGCGAAGCACGCGACGAGCCCGTCCTTCATCAGCTTCAAGGGCCCGAAGCCGTGCGGCTGGAAGAGGACGAGAACGCGGCCGGGGAACGCGTGCAGCGTGGCGAGGGTCGCCGCGATCTTGTCGGGGTTGTGCGCGAAATCGTCGATCACGGTGACGCCCCTGGCCGTGCCCACGCGCTCGAAGCGCCGCTTGATGCCGGTGAAGCTTCCGAGCGACTCGGCCGCGTCTTCGAGGGGGATCCCCGAGGCGCGCGCGGCGCCGAGCGCCGCCAGCGCGTTGGCGGCATTGTGGGCACCCGGCATCTGCAGCGCGACGTTCGCGCGGGCGCCGCCGCGCTCGCTCACCTCGAAGCGGATGCCGTCGGGCAAGGGCTCGAGGCCGCTGGCGACGAGATGCGCGCTTCGGTCGGAGAGGCTGTAGTTCGAAACCGCGTCCGCCGGCAGCTCTTCCGCCAGCGCCTTCGTCTCCGCATTGTCGAGGTTGAGCACGACGGTCTTGGCCTTGGCGGCGAAGGCGCGGAAGAGCGCGCGCAGCTCGTCCATGGATTTGTGGTCGAGCGAGACGTTGTTGAGCACCGCGATGCGCGGGTGGAACAGCGCGATCGAGCCGTCGCTCTCGTCGACCTCGCTGACGAAGATGTCGCCGCGCCCGACCGCGGCGCTGGCGAACGGAATCGCGGGCGTTACGAAATTCTTCATCACCGCGCCGTTCATGATCGTGGGCGCGCGGCCCGCCCGATGCAGGATCCAGCCGATCATGCCCGTCGTCGTCGATTTCCCGCTGGTTCCGCCGACCGCGATGGTCTGCGGCGCCGCGTTGAACAGTTGCGCCAACAGCTCGGCCCGCCGCAACATCGGCACGCCGAGCCGCCGCGCCGCCACCACGTCCGGCACCGTGTCCTCGACCGCGGCCGAGGTCACCAGGATCTGCTCGGCGCGCGTGACGCCGCTGCCGTCCTGCGCATGCAGCGCAATCCCGCGCGCCTTCAGGAACTCGAACTTGCGCGCGAGGCGCCCTTGGTCGAGCGAGCGGTCCGATCCCTCGACGGCGCAGCCCTGGGCACGCAGGATCAGCGCCAACGGCAACATCCCGCTACCGCCGATTCCGCAGAAGAAATATGGTCGCCGCTCGATCGGAGCCGAATCCATGCGCACTGATCGCACGCGGGCGCGCGCCGGTAAATGGTTCATCGCGAAGACGGGGCTGCGGTTGAGAGGGCAGGGGATCGTATGACGCGAAAGGTTAAGATCGGCATCGTGGCGCCGTCCTCGCGGCTCGAGCCGGCCATGGCCGAACGCGTGACACGGCTCGCGGCCGAGCGCTTTCCCGCGGTCGAGCTCCGCGTCCATCCGCAATGCTTCCTGTCCGCGGGCCATTTCGCCGGCACCGACGCCGAGCGCGCCGCCGCCTTCGTCGAAGTCGCCAACGACGCCTCGTTCGATGCGCTCTGGTTCGCGCGCGGCGGCTACGGCTCCGGCCGCATCGCGGCGCTGGTGCTGCCGAAGCTCGGCGCGGCGGCGCGGCGCAAGGCATATCTCGGCTACAGCGACGCCGGCGCGCTCCTCGCCGGCCTTTACGCCGATGGATTTCCCCAGCTCGCGCACGGGCCGATGCCGGCCGACATCAACCGCGAGGGCGGCGACGCGGCGGTGGCGCGCGCGCTCGCCTGGCTCGCCCATCGCGCGCCCGAAACGCTGGAGCCTTCGCTCGCGGCCTCCGGCAAGGCCGCAGCGTTCAACCTCATGACCTTCAGCCAGCTCATCGGCACGCCGCTGCAGCCCGATCTCGCGGGTCACGTGCTGATGGTCGAAGAGGTGTCCGAGCAGATGTACCGCATCGACCGCTCGCTGTTTCACATCACGAGCAACCCGGCGGTGCGGCGCGTGGCCGGCATCCGCCTCGGCCGCTGCAGCGCCATCCCGCCCAACGATCCCGACTTCGTCTTGAACGAGGTCGAGGTCGTCGAGCATTGGTGCAAGGTCTCGGGCATTCCGTATCTGGGGCGCGCCGACATCGGCCACGACCCCGCCAACAAGATCGTGCCGTTCGGAGCCGGCGGCGGGAGCTGAGTTTTCCGCCGCCGGGCGCCACGGCGTCGCCGGAGCGGAAGCCGGCCGCCGCGCGTTCAGTTCGTGGCAAGAAAGCTTCGAGGGTGAACCATGACCGACGACGAACGGGCGATCCGCGACCTAGTCGAGACCTGGATGGCGGCGAGCAAGGCCGGCGATACAGCCAAAGTGCTGAGCTTGATGACCGACGACGCGGTCTTCATGGTCCCCGGCCGCGCGCCGTTCGGCAAAGAAGCGTTCGCCGCGGCCGCCCAAGGCCAGGCCGATTTCGAGTTCGACGGCAGCAGCGACATCCGCGAGCTCAAGGTGCTCGGCGATTGGGCGTATCTCCGCAACTACCTCGCCGTCACGATGACGCCGCGCGGCGGCAAGCCGGTCAGGCGCAGCGGCCACACGCTTACGATCCTGCGCAAGGAAGCCGGCCGCTGGCTGCTGGCGCGCGACGCAAACTTGCTGACGCTGCAGCCGGATTGAGCCTCGCCCGTCGCAAGGGCGCGGTAAGGAGAAGGTTAACTTTGTCGATGTAACCAACCCGGCCCTGGCAGCTTCGCGAAGGCGCGGCATGGGTCCCGAGCAACTCAAGGACATCGAAGACTACGAGGCCTATCTCGGCGAGAGCCTCGAGGCGTGGTCGCCGCAGCAGCGGCTCGCGCTGGCCGCGGCGATGGCCGAGCGCTGGCTGCCGGTCTACGAAGATTTCTCGGCGCGCGAGCAATGGGGCGACGCGGTCAGCCTCAGGCGCGGCCTCGGCGCGGTGTGGGGCCAGGTCTCGGGCACGCCGCTTTCGCCGGCCGAACGCGCGCGCATGAGCGCGCAGCTCGACGACAGCACGCCGCACATGGACGATTTCGACGCCCCCGAGGCGCTCGCCGCCTGCGTGATCCTGCACGAAGCCTTCGAGTGCTGCGGGGCCGAAGACAGTGCCGCCTCGGCGGTGCGCGCCGCCGTTTCGGGCTTCGAGGCCGCGGTGCCGGAGTGGCAGGACGAGCCCGAGCTGCAGCCGCGGCTCTGGCGCCAGGTCGGCGCGCGCGGCGAGCTCAAGAAACAGCTGCGGCTCGTCGAGCGCATCGGCGCGATGGCGCGCTTCGACCAGGCCGCGGTGGACGCGCTGCGCCGCGAGCTCGCGCGGCCGGACGCGGCCGGGAAAGTTTCGAAGCCCAAGAAGGCGGCGCCGGCGGCGATGACCAACCAGGCGGCGTTCGAGCAATACCGCCGCCTCCTCGAATCGCAGCTCCGGCGTCCGCCGACGGCGCCGGCCACGGTGACGCCGATGGTCGCCGCGATGATGGTTTTCGCCGAATGGGGCACGCGCTACCTGCTGCGCCTCAGGACCATCACGGGCAAGGACGGCCGCGTCGGCGACACGGCTGCGCTCAACGCGCTGGTGGCGCGCCAGCACGCGCTCGACGCGACGGCGCCGGAGATGCCGCTCTGGGACGGCGACACGCGACAGACTGTGCAGCTCTGCCTCGGCAACCCGCTGACCGAATACGATGCCAAATCGATCGAAGCGCTGCACGGCTATGGGCCCTCGGTGCGCCGGCTCTGGACCGAGGCGCGCAACTGCGGCGCCGACGAAGCCGGGGCGTGGAAGGCCGTGATCGATTGGGCGCGGCATCGGCCCGCGGCGTGGCAAGCCGAGGACCGGCGAAAGAAGAAGGGGGCAGCCTACACCGTACCGGCGCTCGGCGAGCTTTTGGCCCGCGCGGTCACCTGGACGGCGACCGGCGATGTCTTCCATCCCTGGGCCGCCGAGGTCGCGGGCGCGCGCTGGCGCGTCCGCCTCAACGACTATCCCGACGACCTCATGTACACGCTGCTGACCGGCGACGCCGAGATCGGCAGCTTTCACGATTGGCCCGAAGCCTGGAAGCGGCCTTAGGCGCCCTTCAGCGGCGCCTTCGCGATTTCTTCCCACTCCCTGCCGTGCGCCGCGGTCGCAACCGGGCGGCCGGCGCGGCCATACCAGTAGCGCGCGTTCTCCGCGTCGCCTTCGATGCGGTGGAGATAGGCGTGGACCCACGCGCCGGCCGCGTCGTCGCGCTTCTGCGCCAGGTCGTGCGCGCGCTCCCAGTTCCCGTTCGCCGCATACCACAGCGCTTCCACGGCGGGGGCGAGCCCCTTGGGCGGCGCGCGCTCGGCGAGCGAGGCCTTGAACGCGGCGTAGGCGATCTTCGCCGCTGTTTTTTGTCCTGGTCCGCTCATCGCGCCGCCGGCGGCGGGATCTTCACGCCCTTGGTGAGGAATTTCTGCGGGCGGTGCTTCTTGCCGAGGCGCTTGCCTTCGCCGCCGCCCAAGCCGGTGCCGGCGGGCTGCCAGTTGGGGACGAGGTGGTGCTTGCCGGGGCCGATGAGGTCGGCGCGGCCCATGCGCTTCAAGGCTTCGCGCAGCATCGGCCAGTTCTCGGCGTCGTGATAGCGCAGGAACGCCTTGTGCAGGCGCCGCTGGCGCAGGCCCTTCACCGCCGCGACCGGTTCGGAGCCGCCGTGGCGCACCGGCTTCAAGGGATTCACGCCCGAATGATACATCGCGGTCGCGAGCGCCATCGGCGAGGGCAGGAAGGTCTGCACCTGGTCGGCGCGGTAATTGTTGCGCTTCAGCCAGAGCGCCAGGTGCATCATGTCTTCGTCGGTCGTGCCCGGATGCGCGGCGATGAAATAGGGTATCAGGTAGTATTCCTTCTTGGCCGCGCGTGCCGCCGCATCGAAGAGCTGCTTGAAGCGGTCATAGGCGCCGATGCCTGGCTTCATCATCTTGGAGAGCGGGCCCTCCTCGGTGTGCTCGGGCGCGATCTTCAAGTAGCCGCCGACATGGTGCGTCACCAGCTCCTTCACATAGGCGGGGCTCTTGACCGCGAGGTCGTAGCGCACGCCCGAGGCCACCATCACCTTCTTGATGCCGGGCAGCTCGCGCGCCTTCCTGTAGAGGCCGATCAGCGCCTCGTGGCTGGTGTTCAAATTCGGACAGATGCCGGGATAGACGCAGGAGGGGCGCCGGCAGCGCTGCTCGATCGCCTTGTCCTTGCAGGCCATGCGATACATGTTCGCGGTCGGCCCGCCGATGTCCGAGATGTAGCCGGTGAAGCCCGGCACCCTGTCGCGGATCGTCTCGATCTCGTTGAGGATCGAGCCCTCGGAGCGGTTCTGGACGATGCGGCCCTCGTGCTCGGTGATCGAGCAGAACGAGCAGCCGCCGAAGCAGCCGCGCATGATCGTCACCGAGAAGCGGATCATGTCCCAGGCGGGGATTTTGGCCTCGCCATAGGCCGGGTGGGGCGCGCGCGCATAGGGCAGCTCGTAGACGCCGTCCATTTCGGGCGTCGTGAGCGGGATCGGCGGCGGCGTCACCCACAGCTCGCGGTCGCCGTGGCGCTGCACCAGCGCGCGCGCATTGCCCGGATTGCTTTCCCGGTGCAGCACGCGCGAGGCGCGCGCATAGGCCTCGGGATCGGCCTCGACCTGCTCGAAGGCGGGCAGGCGCACGACGGTCTTTTCGCCCGCGATGCGCGCGCCTTCGTCTGCCATGTCAAGGTCGTCGGCATGAAGCTCGGTCCAGCCCTCGGGCACCGCGCTCTTCATCACCGCCACGCCGCGGATGTCGTCGAGGCTCGAAGGCGCCTCGCCCTTGGCGATACGGTGCGCGACCTCGACGATCGCGCGCTCGGCATTGCCGTAGAGCAAAATGTCGGCCTTGGCGTCGACGAGGACCGAGCGGCGCACCTTGTCCGACCAGTAGTCGTAGTGCGCGATGCGGCGCAGCGAGGCCTCGATGCCGCCCAAGACGATCGGCACGTCGTTATAGGCCTCGCGGCAGCGCTGCGAATAGACGAGCGTGCAGCGGTCGGGGCGCCTCCCGCCTTCGCCGCCCGGCGTGTAGCTGTCGTTGTGCCGCAAACGCCGATCCGAGGTGTAGCGGTTCACCATCGAATCCATGTTGCCGCCGGTGACGCCCCAGAAGAGCTTCGGGCGACCCAGCGCCGTGAACGGCTCGGCGCTGGTCCAATCCGGCTGCGCGATGATGCCGACGCGGAAGCCCTGCGCTTCGAGCAGGCGGCCGATGATCGCCATGCCGAAGCTCGGATGGTCGACATAGGCGTCGCCGGTGACGAGCACGACGTCGCATTCGTCCCAGCCGAGCGCCTCCATCTCGCTCCTCGACATGGGGAGGCACGGCGCCGTCCCGAACCGATGCGCCCAATATTTGCGATAGGAAAAGAGCGGCTTCGCCTGCGCTTCCATGGGGCTAGAGATACGGCGCCAACCGGCCACCGGCAACCCGGGCGCGCGGCTCGGAATGGCTATGATTGCCGCGCTGCTCGGCGACCCTCACTTCCCATTCGCCATGCGCGCCGGAGCGCGCATGGCGAATGGGAAGTGAGGGCCGGTGCAGAGCCCACGCGCGCTACTGAAACGCCACTTCGGCGAAGCTCCGGAGCTTGCGCGAGTGAAGGCGCTCGCGTTCCTGGGTGCGGAGGGTTTCGAGCGCTTTCAGGCCGATCTCGAGGTGCTGCTGGATGCGCCGGCGGTAGAATTCGTCGGCCATGCCGGCGAGCTTGATCTCGCCGTGCAAGGGTTTGTCCGAAACGCAGAGCAGCGTGCCGTAGGGAACGCGGCAGCGCAGGCCGTTGGCGGCGATGGCAGCGGATTCCATGTCGAGCGCGATCGCGCGCGATTGCGAGAGGCGGCGGATGATGGCGCCGTGGTCGCCGAGCTCCCAATTGCGGTTGTCGACGCTGGCGACGGTGCCGGTGCGCATCACTCGCTTGAGGTCGTAGCCCTTGAGGCCGGTGACGCCTTCGACCGCGCGCTCGAGCGCCACCTGCATCTCTGCCAGCGCCGGGATCGGAACCCAGAGCGGCAGCTCCTCGTCGAGGATGTGGTCCTCGCGCACATAGCCGTGCGCCAGCACATAGTCGCCGAGCTTCTGCGTGTTCCGCAAACCCGCGCAGTGGCCGAGCATGAGCCAGGCATGCGGGCGCAGCACCGCGACGTGATCGGTCATGGTCCGCGCGTTGGAAGGGCCGTTGCCGATATTGATCATCGAGATGCCAGCATAGCCCGGTGCCGTCAGGTGGAAGGCCGGCATCTGCGGCATGTGCGCGGGCGGCACGCCGTTCGCCGCGGCCTTGGCGAGACGGGCATTGGCGGTGACGACGTCGCCGGGCTCGACGAAGCTCGTGTAATCGCCATCGCCCGCCGCCATGCGCTCACGCCCCATGCGCGCGAAGGCCTCGACGTAGAACTGGTAGTTGGTGAAGATCACGAAATTCTGGAAGTGCTCCGGGCTGGTGCCGGTGTAGTGGCGCAGGCGATGGAGCGAGTAGTCGATGCGCCCGGCGCGGAAGAGCGCCAGCGGCGCCGGCTCGCCCGGCGCGAGGTGGAGCGTTCCGTTGACGATCGTGTCGTCCATGGCGGCGAGATCGGGCGCGTCGAAGAGATCGCGCAGCGGCCGCTCGGGCGCGCCGCCGTCGCGCCGCAGCGTCTCGGTCTCGATGTTGATGTCGCGCTTGTAGGCGAAGTGGACGGGGATGGCCTCGTTCGATTCGCCGATCTCGACCGGCACGGAATGGTTCGCGAGCAAGAGCCCGATCTGCTCGGTCAAATAGCCGCGGAAGATGTCGGGCCGCGTGACCGTGGTCTCGTAGACGCCGGGGCCGGTGACGAAGCCGTAGGCGACGCGCGAATCAAGCCGGGCATAGGTCGCGGTGGCGATGCGCACGAAGGGGTAGGTCGCGCGCACGCGCGCCTTGGGTGGCCGGCCCTGGAGATAGGCCTCGAACTCGCGGCGCAGGAAGGCGGTGTTGCGCTCATAGATCTCCTCGAGCCGCGCCAGCGCCGCGGCGGCCTCGGTGAAGGTCGCCGTCGGAATGCGCTCGGGGGTCGCGATTTCGTTGCCGAATGGCATTCGATCCAGGCCTCCTCAGGGCGGGCGCCGCGGAAGCCAGTATAGCGGATCGCGCAGGACGGCAAGGATGCCTGCATCGCGCCGGCGAACGGCGCGGGGTCGCCGTCGCGCCCGCGCATCACGTGCTCGGCCGAGACGGCGGCGATCCCGTTGGGCCTCATGGCCGCGCCGGCGCGTAGACGCGGAGGCGGTGGCGGTCGGGATCGAGCGCCACGAAGGTGCGGCCGAAATCCATCTCGGTCGGCGCCTGGGCGATTTCGAGCCCCTGCTTTTGCCATTGGCGGTGGGCGGCGTCGACGGCGGCGGCGTCGGGCAGCGTGAACGCGATCTCGCCGCCGCCCGGTTGCGTCGCCGCCGGCGCCACCGTCGCGCGCGACCAGAGGCCGAGCATCGTGTTGGCATTCATCTCGAACATCGCGAAGGTCGGCGAGGCCTCGACCGGCGGCTTGCCGAGGAGGCTCGCGTAGAAGGCGGCGCTCGCCGCCGGGCTTTCGACATAGAGGATGATCATGTTGGGTTCGGTCATGGCACGCTCCTGTTTGCGGTGCCGCCGACCCTAACGGCCGCCGCTGTCAGATTCTGGCAGCAGCGTTCAGCGCGACGAGAACGTCTCGCGCTCGCGCCATTCCTTGAGCAGCGCCTGGCGCCGGCGCGGATAGCGCGCGGCTTTGGGCACCAGCGACGCGATGCGGTCGACGCGGAAATTGCGGAAGTCGGCGCGTAGCTCGCACCAGGCGGCGACGATGCGCACGCGGTCGAAGAAGCCGAGCGCGAAGGGCCAGATCGCGCGCCGCGTCTCGGCGCCGTTGCTGTCGCGATAGGCGATGTCGAGCTTCCGCTCGGCGCGGATCGCCTTCCTGATGGCGGCGAGCTCGGCGTCCCCGCCAGCGACCGCCTCCCCCGGCGCCACGAACAGGGCCGAGGCCTCGAGCTGGTCGCGGAGATCGGCCGGCAGCACGGCGGCGATCTTCGCCAGCGCATCCGCGGCGGCGCCGGCGAGGCGGCTGTCGGCGCGGTCGGCCACCCAGCGCGAGCCGAAGACAATGGCCTCGATCTCCTCCTCCGAGAACATCAGCGGCGGCAAGATGAATCCGGGCCGCAGCACGTAGCCAACGCCGGGCTCGCCGTCGATCACGGCGCCCTGCGCCTGCAGCGCCGCGATGTCGCGATAGAGCGTGCGGAGGCTGATCCCGACTTCGCCCGCCAGCGCCTGTCCGCTCACCGGCCGGCGGTGGCGGCGCAGCACTTGCATGAGTTCGAGCAGCCTCTCGGCCCGCGACATGCGCCGGTCCTCGTTCGTCCGGTCATCCTAACACGGCCGCTGCCAGTTTCTGGCAGCGCGATCTAGGCGTCCGCAGTCGTAGGGGCGCGCAGCGCGCCCCTACGCGTGCTAGATTAAACCCATGAGCAAAGCGTTCACGAAGGAATCGGATGCGGAGGCCGAGGAGGATGCCCCCGAGGGCGCTTCGCTGCCGGCCGGCGTCAAGAACTACATCACGCCCGTGGGCCTGGCGCGGCTCCAGGCCGAGGTGAAAAGCCTGCAGCAGGTGGAGCGGCCGAAGGTGGTCGAGATCGTCGCCTGGGCGGCGGGGAACGGCGACCGCTCGGAGAATGGCGACTACATTTACGGCAAGCGGCGCCTCCGGGAGATCGACCGTCGCATCCGTTTCTTGATGAAGCGCCTTGAGATCGCGGTGCCGGTCGATCCCAAGCAGCAGAAGAACCGCGAACAGGTCTTCTTCGGCGCCACCGTCACCTATGCCAACAGCCGCGGCGGGGAGCAGACGATCCGCATCGTCGGCATCGACGAGGCGCGCTCCGAGCAGGGCGAGGTGAGCTGGATCTCGCCGATCGCGCGCGCCCTGCTGAAGGCGCGCGAAGGCGACATCGTGCGCGTGCAAACGCCGGCCGGCGCCGAGCCGATCGAGGTGGTCAGGATCCAGTATTCGGACGCCTAGTGCGGAGTTCGTTCAGCTGGAGGCTTCGCCACGGCGCCCGCGATTCCATCTGAACGGGCTTGGCACTAGTGGCGTCTACGGAATCTCGAACACCGCGACGTGCTCGTTGATGCCGCGCAGCGCGCGCTCGCGCGGCATCGGCGTAAGGCCGCTGCCGGCCAGCAGCGTCGAGACTTCGGGGTGGCCGACGACGGCACCGGTGGCATAGATCGAGCGCGAGTCGGCGAGGCCCTGGACGCGCGCGGCGATGTTCACCGTCTGGCCGAAATAGTCCTGGCGGTCGTTGAGGGTCACCGCGAGGCACGGACCTTCGTGGATGCCGATCTTGAGCAGCAGGTCCTCGCGCCGGCGCTCGGCGTTGAGCGCGCGCATCGCCTCGCGCATGCGCAGGGCCGCGGAGAGCGCGCGGTCGGGCGTCGGGAACGTCGCCATCACCGCGTCGCCGATGGTCTTGACCACGGCGCCCGCCTCGGCGGCGACGATGTCGTGCAGCACGCGGAAATGCGCCTGCACGAGATCGAAGGCGACGAGGTCGCCGACGCGCTCGTAGAGCCCGGTCGAGCCCTTCAAGTCGGTGAAGAGGAAGCTCAGGCTCGTGATCTTGAGCCGCTGGTCGATGGAAAGCGTTTCGGTGCGATAGAGGTCGCGGAAGGTCTGGTTGGTGAGGAGGCGCTTGGCCGTGAGGAAGGGCTTGCGGCGCCCCAGGAGCGCGTGCAGCCTCTCGCCGGCGATGACGACATTGGGCAGCACGCGGACATCGGTGCGGTTCTCGACCGCGAGGCGCAGCGGTCCGGGGCGGAGCGTCAGGGTTCCTGTTGGCGCGTGCACTTTGTTGTAGACGAGCGAGAGGCTCTGCCGCTCGCGGGTCGGCTCGCCCTTCACCTCGATGAACTGCGCCGCGTGCGTCACCGGCTCGAAGACGATGACGAACCCGGCCGGGAGCTGGAGCGAGAGGATCGCCTTCTCGTGCGCCGGAAGCTCGACCGAATCGATCACGATATCGCCCAACAGCCGCTCGAACTCGGCGCGCGGCGGAAGGTCGACCCCCGAGCTCCAGAAGACGTAGCGGTAATAGTCCCAGATCGACAGCTCGTTGGGCTCGTGCGCCGCGACCTTGCGCACGCGCCGGTTCACCGTGAACGTCACCTCCACCATCTCGTCGAGCGTCGGCTCGTAGCCGGCGGCGCAGAGCGCGCAGGCATATTCGCCGGCGTGCACGTCCTTGAGAGTCGAGTTGGCGCCGAGCACGCCGCCGCAGCCCGGGCAGAGCACGTTCCAGTACATCTCGAAGATGCCGAGCCGCGCCGCGTGCAGCAGCGCACCGATCACGCGCAGCTCGTCGAGCCCTTGCTGGCGCGCCAGCTCCAGCGCGTTGATGCGGGTGAGCGCGTCGTCCGGTCCCTCGCGCACCAGCGCCTCGATCGCGCCGGCGACGTCGGCATCGACGGATTGGCGCAAGACGCCGAACAGGGCCTCGGTTTCGCTCACGGGCGGGCATCCACAGGCGTGGCGCATATCTTATCACCACGCCGTTAACGCTCCAACCCGCGCCACGCCGTTCGGCGATCGGCGAAAGAGCCTCGGTTAGCGCCAGCGCCGGCGGCCGTGATCCCAGCGGCTCCAGCGATCGCGGTGGCGGTACCAATAGCGGTCGCGATAGTAGGTGTCCCAATAGGGCCCGAACTGGAAAGTGATGATCGGCACGTTGTAGCGCGGCGCCGCGTAGTAGAACGGCATCGGCCGGTTCTGCCAGTACGCCTGCAGATACATGCCGGCGATCCAGCCCCGGTTCGGCCCCCAGGCGGCATCGCACCATTGCCAGCCTCCGACGCAGCCGAAGACCGTCAGCGGCGCGCCGGCGGGCACGACGGCGACCGGCGGATAGGCGATGTCCGGGCCGGTGCGCATGTAGACGTTGCTGGTTGGAAAGGCGTTCGTGTAGGCGCGCGCAGGGACCGCAATTCCCGTAACCGCGGCCACGGCCAAAACGATCGAATACTTCATAATTCTTGCCTCCGGTTTCGATGCGGAAGAACTAGCCTCCGGCGCGCTGACGGCATTGATCTGGCGCAAGCGGCCGAACGTGGCTGAGCGGCGCCGCGCCTATCGGCGCGCGCGGTCGGCATGGCCGAGATCGCGCTCGGGGGCGACGCGGTCGCGCACGCGCTGTTTCAGCTCGGCGATGTCGGGGAAGCGTCCCTCGGCCTTGCGCGACCACACCGTCTCGCCGCCGACGCTGACGACGAAGACGCCGCCGGTGCCGGGGACGAGCGTGACGCCGCCGATCTCCTCCTCGAAGGTGGAAAGGATCTCCTGCGCCATCCAGGCGGCGCGCAGCAGCCAGCGGCATTGGCGGCAATACTCGATGCTGACAAGGGGGCGCGATGCGGCGCCGCCGGTCTCGCCGCGGCCTTCGCTCTCTGCCTTCATGGGCGCTCCTTCGGCCGCCTCCCAAGCCGCCGGCAAGGCTAGCATGGGCGCGCGCGGTCGGCAGCCCGCACGCCGGGGCGCGATAACGCATCCGTGATCGTGCCGCATCGGCCGCCGGTGCTTCGCTTGATCTGGCGCAACGCGCCTGTCGGGCAATGGCTTATCGATCGGCGCGCAAAGGCGGGCGGAGACATGCGGCATCGTTTGATCGATCCTGCGGCGATTCAGGAACCCAAGCTGCGCGCGCTGCTGGCGTACTGGAACGCCAAGCGGGGCACGCGCGCGATGCCGACGCGCGCCGACATCGATCCGCTCGACGTGCCGTCGATCCTGCCCAATATCGTGCTCGTCGGCGTCTCGGGCGAGCCGCCGCGCTTCCGCTTCCGCATCGTCGGCACCGACATCGTCTTCCGCTACGGCGGCGAAATCACGGGCCGCGACCTCGAAGACGTCGATCTCGGCAGCGAGCTCGGCGCGGTCAAGTCGCAATACGAGGAAACGGTCCGCGAGCGCGTGCCCACCTATTGCCGCCACGAGATCGAGACCGGGGCCGGCAAGCATCTGCGCTACGAACGTCTGCTGTTGCCGCTGGCGGCCGACGGGATTCACGTAGACATGCTGCTGGGAGGCATCTACGCCATCTCGAGCGACACTCCCATCGAACGTTCGCGCCGCTAGCCCGCGGGCTCGGCTCTTCGCGCTTGCGCCGGCCGCGTTGACGCACGGCCGGAACGTCGCCGCACATGGACGTTGCGCGGCCCGTCTCGGAACTCGCTGCGGAGAAGACCCGTTGAATGCAGCGGGTCCCGAAGCGAAGACGAGGCTGCCGTGCCCCACGATGCCATGCCGCGAAACGGAAGAATCGACGGATCCGGCGTTCCCGGCTGGGCGGTGGCCTTGGCACTGGCGGTGTTCTTCTTGGCGGCGGCGGTCCTCGCGTTCGCGACCGGCGCGTTCATCATCCTGCTGCCGGCCTTGGCCTTGGTGGCGGTGGGATACGGCGTATACGCGATGATCGCGGCGCGGCGCCGGCGCGCGCGTTTCGGCTTCGGCCTTCCGGCGCGGCGCTGGGGCGTGATCCGCGACGCTCGCGCGCTCCGCCGCCGCTCGCGCCTGGCCGGCGATGCGCCATGATTTCGCCACGCGGCCGCGCGGGCTCATGGGGTCCATTGAATTGCCCGCCCCTAAGCCCCTTATAGGAGGCACCGGCCAGCAGCCGCGGGATCGGAACCGCCGCCATGATCTACTCCGCCTGGAACCGCCACGGCCGCCGCCCCGATCTGCCGTCGTGGCAGATCGCGCTTATCCTCGTGCTGGCGCTCTCGCTCGGCATCGCCTTCGCCATCGTGGCCACCGGCATCTTCCTGATTAGCCTTCCGGTCGCGGCGCTGGCGGTGCTGGCGTATCGGCTGTTCGGCACGGGCCGCGGCCGGCGGCGTGGCGACAACCGGGTCATCGAGGGCGAATACGAAATCCTCGACGGCGCGCATCCCGCGCGCTCGCGCGGGCCGGACCGGCGCTGACACCCTATCGCCCTTGAAGCCTGCGGCGCGCGCCGCTGGCTTGGTCTATTCTTTGCGCCTCGGCGGCCAGGCAGGGGGCGTTCGTAATGGCGCAAGCAATTTCCGAGTTGGGCTTGTGACCCACGTAATCGCGGGCGAACGGCGGCTCGCGCTGCTCGAGCTCCAGGCGCGCGCGGCGCGGGCCGCGAGCGGCTTGCGCGCGCTTGGAATTGGCGAAGGCGGCGCCGTCGCGCTGATGCTGCGCAACGATTTCGCGTTCTTCGAAGCCTCGCTCGCCGCCGCCCTCGTCGGCGCCTATGCGACGCCGCTCAATTGGCATTTCACCGCCGAGGAAGCGGGCTACATCCTCCGCGATGCGGGCGCGGGCGCCCTCGTCGTCCACGCCGACCTTTGGCCGCAGATCGCGGCCGGCGCGCCGAAGGAAATCGCGGTCTTTGCCGTGCCGACACCGCCCGAGATCGCCGCCGCCTACGGCATCGGCGCGCCGGCCGCGGCCTTTCCGTCCGGAATGGCCACGTGGGGCGAATGGCTGGAACACCAAGCGCCGCTCGCCGGCGCGACACCGCCGCCGCGCGCCTCGATGATCTACACCTCGGGCACCACCGGCCGGCCCAAGGGCGTACGCCGCGATCCGATGACGCCGGCGCTCGCCGCCGCCAACGAGTCCGTCGTCGCGCACGTGTTCGGATTGAAGCCGGGCGCGCCGGCGGTGGTGCTGATGAACGGCCCCATGTATCACTCGGCGCCCAACGCCTATGGGCTCGCCTCGGTGCGCGTCGGGGCCTCGATCGTGCTGCAGCCGCGCTTCGACGCCGAGGAGATGCTGGCGCTCATCGAGCGGCACCGCGTCAGCCATATGCACGTGGTGCCGACAATGTTCGTGCGATTGCTGAAGCTGCCGGAGGCGATGCGCAAGCGCCACGACCTCTCCTCGCTGCGCTTCGTCGTGCATGGCGCGGCGCCGTGCCCGGCGTCCGTGAAGCGCGCGATGATCGACTGGTGGGGGCCGGTGATCCACGAATATTACGGCTCGACCGAGACCGGGATTCCGGCCTGGATCAGCGCCGAGGAATCTTTGAAGCGGCCCGGTGCCGCCGGCCGCGTGCTGCCCGGCGCCAAGATCGAGATCTTCGACGATGCCGGCCGCGGGCTGCCGCCGGGCGAGATCGGCGAGATCTATGTCCGCGCCACTTACGTGCCCGACTTCACCTACCAGGGCCAGGACGCGGTGCGCCGCGCGGTAGCGAAGGGCGATCTCGTCACCGTCGGCGACGTCGGCTGGCTCGACCGCGAGGGCTATCTCTATCTCTGCGACCGCAAGCGCGACATGGTGATCTCGGGCGGCGTCAACATCTATCCGGCCGAGATCGAGGCCGCACTCGTGGCGCATCCCGCAGTCAAGGATTGCGCCGCCTTCGGCATCCCCGACGAGGAGTTCGGCGAAAGCCTCTGCGCGCATGTCGAGCTGCAGCCCGGCAAGCCGGCGACGGCGGACGAGATCCGCGCTTATCTCGGCCAGCACCTCGCCAAGTTCAAAATCCCAAAAACCATCGTCTTCGCTACGGCGCTGCCGCGCGAGGACTCGGGCAAAATCTTCAAGAGGAAACTCCGCGCCCCTTATTGGGAGAAGGCGGGGCGGGCGATTTAATCCCCCTCGCCCTGGGGCGAGGGGCAGGGGGAGAGGGGCAGAATCTTCCTCTACTGCATGAATCGCGTATCGAGAAAAGGGCGCCTTACGGGTGGGAACACGAATATCGGAAGGGCAAGTTCGCCCCCTCACCCCCTGCCCCCTCTCCCCTGGGAGAGGGGGTTTCATATCCCCGCCGCCAGATAGCCGCCATCGACCGAGATCGTGGCGCCGGTGACGTAGCGCGCGGAGGGCGAGCACAGGTACACGGCGGCGCCGACGAGCTCGCCGAGCTCGCCGAAGCGGCCCATCGGCGTGCGGTCGATCGCGCGGCGCCGGCGCGCGTCGTTCATCGCGCTGGTGAGCTCGGTCGCGAAGAATCCGGGCGCGATCGCGTTGACGCGCACGCCCTCCTTCGCCCACTCCGCGCCGAGCGTCTCGGTCAGCGATTTCACCGCGTGCTTGGTCATGCCGTAGACGGCGCTGCCGGGCCAGCCGCGGTGGCCGGCGAGCGAGGAGATGTTGACGATGCTGCCCGAGCGGCGCGCCAGCATCGCGCGGCCGAAGGTGGTGCAGGCGAAGAAGACACTCTTCACGTTGGTATCGATGACGCGGTCGTAATCGTCCTCGCTCAATTCGAGTGTCGGCTTGATCGCGGTGACGCCCTGCGCGTTGACGAGAATGTCGGGTGTGCCGCCGTCGCGCTGGCATTGCGCCAAGAGCGCGGCGATCGTCGCGGGCTCGCGCGCATCGCCGGGGTAAGCCTTGCCCGCGGTACCTTTCGCGCGCACGGCCCCGAGCGCCTCGTCGAGCCGGTCCTTGCGCCGGCCGGCGACGGAAACCTTGGCCCCGGCGGCGGCGAGGCCGACCGCGAGCTCGCGGCCGATGCCGCTGCCGCCGCCGATCACGAGCGCGCTCTGGCCGGCGAGTGAAAACGCGGCGGTGCCGTGGGGTAGCGGTGCGGCGGTCAAGGCGTCCTCCCATGAGAAACCGTGCGCCAGACTCCGCCGCGGCGCGGCGCTGTCAAGGCGGTTCCGCTTCGCGGAACCGTTGCTCTTCCACAGCAGCGGGCATCCCCGCTAGAAAAGCGGGCCGGAGCGCCGGCCGCACGCGGAAGGTCAACGCCGCGGCCAAAGAGGGCAGGGAACCCGCCGATGATCCGCTCGACGATGCAGCGCGTGCCGCTTTCGCTCAATCAGATCCTGGAGCGGGCGGGGCGGCTGTTTCCGGGCTCCGAGATCGTGAGCCGGATGCCCGACAAATCGCTGGTGCGACACCGCTTTGCCGATTTCTACGGCCGCGCGCGGCGCCTCGCCTCGGGCCTGAAGGCGCTCGGCCTCGAAAAAGGCGACCGGGTCGCGACGCTCTCCTGGAATCACTACGCCCATCTCGAGGCCTATTTCGGCATCCCGGCGGCGGGTGGCGTGATGCACACGCTGAATTTGCGCCTGGCGCCGGCCGAGATCGCGTGGATCGCCAACCACGCCAAGGACCGCTTCCTCATCGTCGACGACGTGCTGCTGCCGCTGCTGGAGCAGTTCCGCGAGCAGGTGCCGTTCGAGAAGATCATCGTCGTGCCGCTGACCAAGGCGAGCGTCAACACGCCGTTCCTCGATTACGAGGCCTTCCTCGCGACGGCGCCGGACAAATTCCACTACGCGCCGCACGGCGAGGATGACCCGATCGCCATGTGCTACACTTCGGGCACCACCGGGCGGCCCAAGGGCGTCGTCTATTCGCACCGCTCGACGGTCATCCACACGCTGATGGCCAATCAGCCCGATCATTGGGGCCTTTCGGCCAAGGACAGCGTTTGCCCGGTGACGCCGATGTTCCACGCCAAGTGCTGGGGCATCCCCTATGCCTGCGCCATGCTGGGCATCAGGCTCGTCTTCCCCGGCCCGCATCTCCACCCCGAGGATCTGCTCGATCTCTTCCAGCGCGAGAAGCCCACCTACGTCCTCGGCGTGCCGACGATCTGGCTCACCATGGCCCAGCTGCTCGAGCAGCAGCCGGAGAAATGCAAACTCCCGCCCGGCATGCGCATGCTGGTGGGCGGCGCCGCGGTGCCGGAATCGCTGATCCGCACCTACGCCAAGCACGGCGCGCACGTCACCCAAGGCTGGGGCATGACCGAGATGAGCCCGGTCGGCAGCATCGCCTATGTGAAGCCGGAACTCATGGGCGCCGGCGAGGACACGCGCTTCAAGCTCTACGCCACCGCGGGCCTGCCGGCGCCGGTCATGGACATCCGCATCGT
Source organism: Alphaproteobacteria bacterium (assembly GCA_036555425.1). GTDB lineage: Bacteria > Pseudomonadota > Alphaproteobacteria > Bin65 > Bin65 > SBBV01. The sequence continues at coordinate 18,795 of DATBLL010000214.1, forward strand.
CGGCGACAACGGCCAGGAGCAGCCCTGGGACGGCAAGAGCGTCGGCGAAATCCAGGTGCGCGGGCCCTTCATCGCCGGCGGCTATCACGACACGCCCACGGAGCCCGAGAAATTCACCGCCGACGGGTGGCTGCGCACCGGCGACGTCGCCGCCATCGACAAGGACGGCTACATCCGCATTTCCGACCGCACCAAGGACCTGATCAAGTCGGGCGGCGAGTGGATCAGCTCGGTCGAGATGGAGAACCAGTTGATGGCGCATCCCGCCGTGCAGGAAGCCGCCGTCATCGCCATCGCCGACGCGAAATGGGGCGAGCGGCCGCTCGCCTGCGTGGTGACGAAGCAGGGCAAGTCGGCGACACCCGACGAGCTCCGCGCGCATCTCGCGGCGAGCTTCGCCAAATGGCAGCTTCCCGACCGCTTCGAGTTCCTCGACGCGATCCCGCGCACCTCGACCGGGAAATTCTGGAAGGCGAAGCTGCGGGAGAGGTTCAAATAGCGCGGCATCGCTTCACGCGGAAGCGGCCCTCACTTCCCATTCGCAAGAGGCGAATGGGCCCCTTCTCTCCCACACGCGGGAGAGAAAAGAATTTGTTGCGGCTCCGCGCCCTTCTCTCTCCCACGAAGTGGGAGAGAAGGGGCCCAGGCAACGCCGAAGGCGTTGCTTGGGAAGTGAGGGCGGGTGCCGCTACACCGCCAGATCGCCCGACTGGATGCGCTTGACGCCGGCTTTCTTCATCGCGTCCCAGGCCTTGGCGAGCGACCCCTGGGTGTCGATGCCGCGGCAGGCGTCTTCGATCACGAACACCTCGAAGGCTTCGCGGCGCGCGTCCATCGCGGTCCAGGCGACGCAGAAATCGGTGGCGAGGCCGGTGACGAACACGCGCGCGAGGCCGCGCGACTTCAAATACGCGGCGAGGCCCGTCACCGTCTTGCGGTCGGCCTCGCGGAACGCCGAGTAGCTGTCCACGGTCTTGCGGAAGCCCTTGCGGATCACGAGCTGTGCGTGCGGGATGTTGATGTCCTTGTGGATCAGCGCGCCGTCGGTGCCTTGGATGCAGTGATCGGGCCACAGGACCTGGTCGCCGTAGGGCAGCTTGATCATCTCGAACGGCTTCTTGCCGGGATGGGAAGAAGCGAAGGAGATGTGGCCCGGCGTGTGCCAATCCTGCGTCATCACGACGTTGGCGAAGCTCTTGCCGAGGCGGTTGATGATCGGGATCACCTCTTCGCCCTTGCCGACGGCGAGGCTGCCCCCGGGCAGGAAGCAGTTCTGCACGTCGACGACGACGAGCACGCTCTTGTCGTCGATCTTGATCTTGCCTTGCGCGAGCACGGCCGAGATGCCGCCGGCCGCGCCGACGGCGGCAAGCGCCGAGGCCGAGACGAGGAAACGCCGCCTGTCGATGATCGTCATGGTCCGCCCTCCATTCGCGGGAATGCCGCCGGCAACGCTAGACCGGCGCGCGCCCTAGGTAAACCATGCAAGCGGCCTCCCCGCGGCATCTGCCTCAGTGCACGTCGCGGCGCTGCCAGTGCTTGACGGCGGCGGTGAAGTCGGCGCGCTCGCCGATGCCCTCGCGCGCCTCGGCCCACATCGCGCGCGCGAGCCGCGCCAGCGGCGCGTCGATGGCGATGCTCTCGGCGAGGTCGGCCGCGATCTTCACGTCCTTGGTCATGAGGCCGAGCTGGAATCCGGTGCCGTATTTGCCCGAGATCACGTGCTGCTTCAGCGTCATCTCTGAATTGAAGTTGCGCCCGGTCGAGGCGTTCATGATGTCGACCATCGTCTCGGGGGCGAGGCCGAAGCGGCGGCCGACGCGCAGGGCCTCGGTCGAGGCGATGAAAGCGGCGGCGGCCACGTAGTTGTTGAGCGCCTTCATCGCGTGGCCGCTGCCGAGCGGGCCGGTGCGGAAGATCTGCTTGCCCATCGCCTCCAGCGCCGGCAGCGCCTTGGCGATCGCGGCCTCGTCCTCGCCGCCGATCATGAGCGTCAGGGTGCCGGCCTCGGCGCGCGGCACGCCGCCCGAGACCGGCGCATCGACGAGCGCCACGCCGCGCTTGGCCAGCGTGGCACCAAGCTGCTGCGTGCCCACGGGCTCCGACGAGCTCATGTCGACGACGACGGCGCGGTCTTGCGCCGCGCTCCCTTTCGCCAGCGAGGCCGCGAGCGCGCCGCGTTCCTGCTCGAGCAGCACGGCGCGCACGATGGCGCCGGTCGGCAGCATCGTGACGACGACGTCGGCGGCGCTCCCGAGCTCGCCGAGCGAGGCCGCGGCCTTGGCGCCGAATTCCGAGCCGAACTCGGCCGCGAAGCGCGGCGCGCGCGCGCGGTCGGCGTCGTAGACAGTCAGCGGAAATCCCGCGCGCGCCAGATTGGCGGCCATGGGCCAGCCCATGTTGCCGATGCCGACGAATCCGATTCGCTGCTTGACGCTCATCCGCTCGCTCCCGAATTTTTTCGCGGCCTTTGCCGCGGCCGCGCGACACTAGATCACGACGTGCGGGATGGGGAAGGCGGCCTGGAATCGGCGCACAGGCGAAAGTTGCCTTGTGAAGCGACTTCAATCTTAAATGGTGGATCGCCCAAGCCTTTTGAATCCGGCGTTAACGAATGCGGCTTATCCACCGGCCCCATGGAATCGGCACTAAAGCTACGCATAGCTCTTTATTTTGGCGCAAAATGTAGTATTCTTGGGCACACGTTGCGGCCGGTTGGGGGGCTCATTCCCGGCGGCGCGGCGGTTCCCTCAAGAACGAAAGCAAGGACCAGACCCTATGGCCAATCCCAAGCCCGTCACCCTCAAGCACATCGCCGCCACCATGGCGGAGAAGCACGCGATCTCGAAGAAGTCCTGCACCGAGATGCTCGAGGATTTCGTCGCCAATCTCGGTAAGCACCTGAAAAAGGGCGACAAAATCCGCATCGCGGGCCTCGGCATTTTCCAGGTGAGGAAGCGCCCGGCGCGTATGGGCCGCAACCCGGCCACCGGCGAAGCGATCAAGATCAAGGCGAGCAAGAAGGTCGCCTTCCGCGCGTCGAAAGACCTTAAGGAAGCGGTCTGACGCTTTCTCGCCGGGGATCCGGGCCGCGGCCGAAACCGACCGCTCCCGCCAACGGCAGCGAGAAAAGAAGGGGCGCCCGGCAACGGGCGCCCTTTTTGTTTGGCCGCACCCGCGCTCGCGCACGACCCTAGCCGACGCTGAGCGGCGCGTTGACGCGCATTCCGGAAACCGCGGCGCCGCCGCGCTCGCCCGGCACGAACGAGCCGTAGCGTTCGGCGAAATCCGGCGGCAGCGGAGGCGCGTCCGGGGGGCGCGAGCCACAGCCGCAACAGGTGGCGCTTGCGCTCCGGCCCATACGAGGCGGACGGGCCCGCAATACGCTCGAGCAGGGAGCCATGATCGACGGCGGCCTTCATGCCCCAACCGTGCAGGCGCCGGGGACGTGCGCAAGTGCCGCGTTTCCGGTAGACGATCGCGCACGTTAATTGTCGCCTGAATCACCGCAGGAATGGCAGCAAGACATGGCCAACGAAGCCCTCACCCGCTGGAACGAACGCTTTTCAGCACCCGGCTATCTCTTCGGCACCGCGCCCAACCGTTTTCTCGCCTCGCAAAAGGATCGGCTCCAGCGCGGCCAACGCGCGCTGTCGGTCGCCGACGGCGAGGGGAGGAACGGCGTTTGGCTCGCGCAGCAAGGCCTCGCGGTGACCTCGGTCGATTTCTCGCCCGTGGCCCTGGCGAAGGCGCGCGAACTCGCCAAGCGCGCCGGTGTTCTGATCGAGACGATCGAAGCCGATCTCGCCAACTGGTCGTGGCCCGCCGCCGCCTACGACGTCGTGGTCGCGATCTTCATCCAGTTCGCGCCGCCGCCGATGCGCGCCAAGATCTTCGCGGGGATGCGAACGGCGCTCAAGCCCGGCGGCCTTCTCATTCTCGAAGGTTACCGGCCGAAGCAGATCGAATACGGCACCGGCGGCCCGCCCCATGCTGAGCACATGTATACGCGCGCGCTGCTCGAAGCCGCGTTCGCCGGCATGGAAATCCTGCACCTGGCCGAATACGACGCGGAGATCGAGGAGGGGAGCGGCCACAAGGGCCTGTCGGCGCTGATCGATTGCGTGGTGCGCAAGACCCGCGCTTAAGCCGCGCCGCGCGGCCGGTTTTGGGCTATCAAGGAACCGCGCCTCAGCCAGGAGTAGGGCCATGACCGCCACGATCGAACGCGTCCGCGCGCCCGCCGTGGGCGTCGCCGATGCCGATATCGCCGCCTATCGACGCGACGGCGTCGTCTGTTTGCGCGGGCTGTTCGGACCCGAATGCATCGAGCGGCTGCGCGCGGCGCTCGCGCGCAACATGAAGCACCCCGGGCCCTGGCACCGCAGCATCACCAAGCCGGACCAACCCGGCAATTTCTACTACGACAGCATGATGTCGCGTTTCGACGCCGATTTCCGCGCCTTCGCCGAGCAATCGCCGGCGGCCGAGATCGCCGGGCGCATCATGGGCTCGGCGGCGGTGCGCTTCTATTACGACCAGATCTTCGTCAAGGAGCCCGGCACGCTCGACCCCATGCCGTGGCACCAGGACCTCCCCTACTGGCCGTTCCAGGGGAAGCAGATCTGCTCGATCTGGCTTGCGATCGAAGACGTGACGGCGGCGGGCAGCGGCGTCGAGTTCGTGGCCGGCTCGCATGCCTGGGGCAAGTGGTACCTTCCGCAGCTCCCCTACGACGACAACAAGAAATACGAGGGGCTCGGCTTGGAGCCGTGCCCCGATTTCGGCCGCCGGCGGGGCGAAGCGGGCTTGCGCTTCTTGACATGGGACATGCAGGCGGGAGACTGTCTCGTGTTCAGTGCGCTCACCGTTCACGGCTCGGGAGGGAACACGGCGATGACGCACCGGCGCGCGGCGCTGTCCACGCGCTGGCTCGGGGACGACGCCGTCTGGGACCCGCGTCCCGCCACCGCCACGTATTATTACGAGCCCGAGGGCGTCGGTCTCGCGCCCGGGGACAGGGTCGGCGGCCGGCATTTTCCCGAGCTGTGGCGGCGGGGCGACTGAGCCCGGGCAGGCCCGGGGGACAAGAATCGGCGCGGCGCAGCCGCGAAACGCTAGGGAGGAACCACTATGACCAAACTCTATCGTGCGTTGCTGGGCTCGGCGGCGGCGTTCTGCCTCGCGGCGGGCGCGGCGGGCGCGCAGGAAGTAAAGCTCACGGCGCTCAACTTCCTGCCCAATAACAGCTCGTTCGGCATTCCATTCGCGGATTGGGTCGAAGACGCCAACAAGGCCGGCAAGGGCATCGTGCAGATCACGATCCGGCCGGCCGGCAGCATCAACCCCTTCCAGATGGGCAACGCGGTCAAGACCGGCGTGGTCGACATGGCCGCGCTGCCGCCCACCTTCTATCAGAACCTGCTGCCGATCGGCGACGCGCTCAAGCTCACCAAGAAGACCGCCGTCGAGATGCGCAAGAACGGCACCTGGGCGCTGATGAACAAGCTGCACAACGAGAAGGTCAACGCGCAGCTGCTCGACCTCTCGGGCTTCAGCGTGAAGTTCCATACCTATCTTCGCGACAAGAAGATCGACACGCCCAGCCTGAAGGGCATGAAGATGCGCACGACGCCCGTCTATCGCGCCTTCTTCCTGGCGCTCGGCGCCGACGTCGTGCTGATGCCGCCGGCCGACGTCTTCATCGCGCTGGAGCGCGGCACCGTCGACGGCTATGGCTGGCCGAGCTGGGACATCAAGACCCCCGGCTGGGACAAGCACACCAAGTATCGCATCGATCCCGGCTTCTACGCCGTCGCGAACGCCACGATCATGAACCTGGACAAGTGGAAGTCGCTGACGCCGAAGCAGCGCGACTTCATCGAGAAGCACGCGCTCAAGTTCGAGGCCGAGTTCGACAAGCGCTACGCGCCCAAGACCGAAGCCTACTTCAAGGAGCAAAAGGATTCGGGCATCCAGGTGATCGAGTTCAAGGGCAAGGATGCCGAGACCTACGTGAAGCTGGCCTACGATTCCGCGTGGGAAGAGTTCATGAAGCTCGACCCCGTGAACGCGCCCGCGCTCAGGAAGCTGATCTCCGATTGAGACGACGCGGGCGGGCGCGCGCTGTATCGGGGCGCCGATGCGCGCGCGCGCCGCGTTTACCGTCTTCTATTCGGGCTTCTACACGCTCATCGGCCTCGTCTGCGGCTTGCTGATCGGCGCGATCGCGCTCGACATCACCGTTGACGTGGTGATGCGCAACTTGAAGCTCGGCTCGCTCTCCTGGGTGATGGAGATCAACGAGTACGCGCTCTACGCGGTCACCGCGCTCGGCGCACCCTGGGCGCTTTATCGCGGCGCCCATGTGCGGGTCGATCTGCTGCTGAAGGGCGTTCCGCGCGCGCTCGGCCGCTGGCTCGAGGCGCTGACCGACCTCGTCGGCCTCTTGGCCAGCAGCGTGTTGCTCTACTATGCGGTGGCGGTGGCGCGCGTCTCACTGCGCGAAAACGCGCGCGTAATCAAAGTGCTCATCATCCCGGAGTGGTGGGTCTATGCCGTGATCGCGATCGGCGCGCTGCTGCTGGTGATCGAATTCACGCGGCGGCTCGCGCTCGCGATCGAGGAGGGGCCGCATATGGATGCGGCGCCGCTGGTATGAGCTGGTACGAGGCGCTGGCGCTGATGATGGGCGGCCTCGTCGTGCTGCTGGCACTCGGCGTGCCCGTCGCCTTCGCCTTCATCGCCATCAACGTGGCGGGAGCGCTCCTGTTCATGCGCGGCGAGGTTGGCCTGGCGCAGCTCGTGCGCAATTTCGCCGACGCCGTCACCAAGATCGAGCTGGCCCCCATCCCGCTCTTCATCCTGATGGGCGAGCTCATGTACCGCTCGCGCATGGCCGAGCACGCGATCGACGCGGTCGACCGGCTCATTTCGCGCGTCCCCGGCCGGCTTGCGGTCGTGGCGGTCACCGGCGGCACGATCTTCTCGGCGCTGTCGGGCTCGACCATCGCCACCACGGCGATGCTCGGCAACACGATGCTGCCCGACATGCTGAAGCGCGGCTACAAGCCGGTGATGGCGATGGGGCCGATCATGGCGATCGGCGGCGTCGACATGCTGATCCCGCCTTCGGCGCTGACTGTGCTGCTGGCGACGCTCGCGAGCGGCATGAGCTCGGCGCGCATGCCGGTCGCCGATCTGTTGATCGCCGGCGTCGTGCCCGGCTTGATCATGAGCGCGATGTTCCTCGCCTACATCGTCGGGC
>DATBLL010000216.1:0-1713 GCA_036555425.1 Alphaproteobacteria bacterium
GTCGCGGAAGGGGCCCGTGCCGGCGGCGGCCTGGGCGAGCCAATCGGCGCGTCCGAAGGCGATGTGCATCTCCTCGCCGTCGAGCGCCTGGAGCGCCGCGACCGAGCCCGCGCTTTCCTTGACCTCGCAGGCGATGTTGTGCCGTTTCTGCTGCAGATTGACGAGCGTGCAGAGCTGCTGCGCGAAGGCCAGCGCCGGCTCGCCCTTGGGCCCCGCGCTCAAGACGAGCTTTTGCGGCTCGGCGGCGGCGCCGGTCGCGGCGAGGCCCGCCAGCAGCAACGGCAAGACGGCGAGAGCGATGCGTTTCGGCATGGCAAGGCCCATTGCGGCGGCGCGCTAGCGGCTCGCGGGCGGCGCCGCGAGCAGCGTGCGCGCCGTGGCGCCGTCGGCGGCGGACCGGCCGATCGCCGCGGCGTTGCGGCGCGCCTGCTCCACCAGCGCGGCATTTCCGGGCGCCACGCGCCCGTCGCCGAGCAGCAGATTGTTCTCGAATCCCACGCGACTATGCCCGCCCAGCACGGCGGCGGTCAACGCGACGGTGCCTTCCTTGGCGCCGAACGCGGACACCGCCCAGTGCCAGTCGCGCTCCGCTGCGGCGAGGAAGGGCGCGAGATCGAGCGGGTCCGCGGCCTGATTGGCGCTGTAGCGGCCGAGCACGTAGAGCACGAAAGGCGGCGCGGCCGGGACCACGCCGCGCGCGCGGAGATCGGCGAGGCGGCGCACCTCGTCGGCGGTGTAGAGGATGTATTGCGGCACGACCTTCTCCGCCGCCATCCAGGCGAAGAAGGCGGCGGCCTCGCGTTCGGCGGCGGCGTTGGGGACGAGCTCGCGGATGGCGAGCGAGCAGGCCTCGGGCCGGGCGTCGCGCACCATCGCCATCTGGTAGCCGGGCAGATAGATGCCGACCGATTCGGTCGTGATCTGCACGATGATGTCGCGGCCCGCCGCGCGGCGGATGGCCGCCGTCGCCGCGCGATAGGCCTCGGCATCGAGCAAATGCTTGCCGGCCTTGTCGCGGATGTGGAGATGGATCATCGCGGCGCCAGCCGCGCTGCAGGCGGCGGCCTCGCGCGCGAGTTCGTCCGCGGTCATCGGCAAGGCGGGATGATCGGCCTTGGTCTTGCGCGCGCCGTTGGGTGCCACGGCCACGATGAAGGGCGGCCACGTCATGCGCCGCTCGCCGCCTTGCCGGTTCGACGCGCTTCGCCTAGCTTCGGGCGCTCTGCGGCGAGGGGAAATTGCGCGCCATGAATCTCAAGGATCATATCCGCCACGTGCCCGATTTTCCGAAGAAGGGCATTCTCTTCTACGATATTTCGACGCTGCTCGCCCACAAGGATGCCTGGCGCCATGCCGTCGTCGAGCTCGCCAAGGCGATCCGGCCCTTCAAGCCCACGGTCTTGGCCGGCATCGAATCGCGCGGCTTCCTCGTGGCGGCGCCGGTGGCGCTCGAACTGGGCTTGGGCTTCGTGATGCTGCGGAAGAAGGGCAAGCTGCCGGGCGAGACGATCCGCTACACCTATCAGCTCGAATACGGCACCGACACGATCGAGGTCCAGGAGGGCGCCGTGAAGCCCGGCGACACGGTCGTGATCCTTGACGATCTGCTCGCCACCGGCGGCACGATGGCCGCCGCCATTCACCTGCTGCGCCTCGTCAAGGCCAAGGTCGCCGCCTGCGCGTTCCTGATCGAGCTCAGCTTCTTGAAGGGCC
>DATBLL010000238.1:0-6760 GCA_036555425.1 Alphaproteobacteria bacterium
CGCCGGTCGAGCTCATCGTCGGCACCTTGCGCCAGTTCGACCTGCCGCAACCCGACAACCGCATTCTTGCCCTGCTCGGCCGCGCGCTCGGGCAGGAGCCGTTCAATCCCCCGAACGTCAAGGGCTGGCCGGGCGGCACGGCGTGGATCAACGCCAACACGCTGCTGATCCGCCAGCAGCTGTTGCGCCGCCTCATGGCCGGCGCGGTGCCCGGCTCCGAGCGCCAGACCGCCGAAGGCGAGATGATGCCCGGGCAGCCGCCAACCGCCACGGAGCAGGAGCGGATACGGCGCCAACGCATGATCGAGCGCCGCATGGCGCAGCGTCTCGAAGGCGCCGATCTCGACGCCTGGTACGCGAAACTCGACCAGCGCTGGCAGGCGCCCGAGCGCCTCACCGCGCTCCTCGTCGCGGTGAAGCCGGTCAATCCGCCGAAAACCGATAGCGATCCCGCGCGCTTCGTGCGCGACCTCGTGCTCGACCCCGCTTTCCAGCTCAAATAGGTCTGCGATGCGCCGCCGCGATTTCCTGCTCGCCGCCCCGGCTTTTGCCGGCTCGGCCCTCTCCGGCTTCGCCGTTCTTTCGCCGCATGCCATCGCGCAAGCACGCGCGGCGGGCTGGCGCGCCGATCGCACGCTGGTCCTGATCGAGCTTGCCGGCGGCAATGACGGCCTCAACACCGTCGTGCCCTATGCCGATCCGGCCTATCAGCGCCTGCGCCCCGGCATCGGCATCAAGCGCGAGGCGGTCGTGCAGCTCGACGAGCGCATCGGGCTGCATCCTTCGCTGGCGCCGCTCGGCGACGCGTGGAAGGCCGGCGAGCTCGCGATCGTGCAGGGCGTCGGCTACGAGAATCCGAACCGCTCCCATTTCCGCTCGATCGACATCTGGGACACGGCCTCGGGCAGCAATCGCTTCGTCTCCGAGGGCTGGGTCGCGCGCGTCATCGGCGCGAGCCGGCGCACGGCCGAGCGTCTGGCCGATGCCGTCGTGCTCGGCGGCGGCACCGGTCCTGTGACCGGCTCCGGCCTCCGGGCGATCTCGATGCCCGATCCGCAGCGCTTCCTGCGCCAAGCGGAGGGCATGCACGCCGCACGGGCGCGCCCGGCGAATCCCGCGCTCGCGCACCTCATCAAGGTGCAGCACGAGGTCGAGGACACGGCCAAGGAGCTGCGTGGCGTGCTGGCGCGCGCCGCCGAGGTCCGCGGCGAATTCCCCAACGGCCCGCTCGGCCAGCAGGTTCGCGTCGCGGCGCGATTGATCAATGCGCGCGCGGTCGTGCCGGTCGTGAAGCTTGCGCTGGGCGGCTTCGACACGCACGCCAACCAGCCGGGCCAGCACGGGAACCTGCTGCGCCAGCTCGGCGAAGGGCTCGCCGCCTTCCGCAAGACGCTGGCCGAGGCGGGGCGCTGGAACGACGTGCTGGTGATGACCTACTCCGAATTCGGCCGCCGCGCCGGCCAGAACGGCAGCAACGGCACCGATCACGGCACCGCCGCACCCCACTTCGTGCTCGGCGCGAAGGTGAAGGGCGGCTTGGTCGGCCCCGCGCCCAATCTCGCCGACCTCGTCAACGGCGACCTCAAGCATGCGATCGACTATCGCAGCCTCTACGCCACCGCCGCGCAAGGCTGGTGGGGCTTCGCGCGCAGCAGCGCCCTCGGCGACCACGCCCCGCTGCCGATTTTGAAGGCGTGAACGGCGGCTGGCGCACCATCCGTCGTCCTCGGCTTAACGCTGAGGACGACGCGTTCGGCTAGCGTCCGCGCCGCAGAAACGCCGGAACGTTGTCGCCGAAGCCGGTCGGTTTCTCGCTTTCGGCGGGTTCGCGCCGCCGCGGCGGCTGTTGCGGGGCGGCTTGCTGTGGCTTGGCTGCTGCCTGCGGCTGGGCATGGCGCGGCTCGTGGCGTTGCCCCGCGCGCGGCTCCTCGCGACGCGGCTCTTCGCGGCGATGTTCTTCGCGCCGGGGCTCGTGATGGCGCGCCTCGTGCTGACGCGGCGTCTCCTTGGCCTGCCCGCGTTCCTTTCCGCGTCCCCGTCCGCCGCGCCGCGAGCGGCGCCCGCCGCGCTCTTCGCGCGCGCCGCGCTCCGTTTCGCCCGTGACCTCGGCGGAGGGACGCTCGCCGCGCTGCGCCGCGCCGGCCGCGGCGACGCCGTGGCGCGCGATGCTGCGGCGGATGAGGCGTTCGATCGCGCCGAGATTGCGGCCGTCGTCCGGCGTCGCGAGCGTGAAAGCGCGGCCCGAGCGGCCGGCGCGGCCGGTGCGCCCGATGCGGTGGACGTAGTCCTCGGCGTTGTAAGGCACGTCGAAGTTGAACACGTGCGAGATATCCTCGATGTCGAGGCCGCGCGCGGCCACGTCGCTGGCCACGAGAATCGGAATCTCGCCGAGCCGGAAGCGTTCGAGGGTCGCGGTGCGCTTGTCCTGGGTCATGTCGCCGTGGAGCGCGCCGGCTTGGAAGCCGTGGCGGGTCAGCGAGCGATGCAGGATGTCGACATCGCGCTTGCGGTTGCAGAAGATAAGCGCGGTCTTGACCGGCTCGGAGCGCAAGAGGCCGCGCAACACCTCGCGCTTGGCGGTTTCGTTGGGCACGGGAACGATGAAATCCTCGATGTTCGTCGCCGTCGTCGCCGGGCGCGCGACGGTGATCTCCTTGGGCGAGGACAGGAAGCGGTCGGCGAGACGGCGGATCTCGGGCGGCATCGTCGCCGAGAAGAACAGCGTCTGGCGGAGCGGCGGCAGCAAGGTCACGATCCGCTCGATGTCCGGGATGAAGCCCATGTCGAGCATGCGGTCGGCTTCGTCGATGACGAGCACCTTGATATCGCGCAGCAGGATTTTGCCGCGCTCGAAGAGGTCGAGCAGACGCCCTGGCGTCGCGATCAGCACGTCGACGCCGCGGTCGAGCGCCCTCTCCTGCTCGGACATGCTCTCGCCGCCGATGATCAGCGCCTTGGTGAGCCGCGTGTGCTTGCCGTAGGTTTCGAAAGCCTCGGCCACCTGCGCCGCCAGTTCGCGCGTCGGCTCGAGGATGAGCGAGCGCGGCATGCGCGCCTTGGCGCGGCCGGCCGAGAGGATGTCGATCATCGGCAGCGTGAACCCGGCCGTCTTGCCGGTGCCGGTCTGCGCGCAGCCGAGCACGTCGCGACCGGTCAGCACGACCGGAATGGCTTGGGCTTGGATCGGCGTCGGATCGATGTATCCGGCCTCGGCGACAGCCTTCAAGACCGGCTCGCTTAGTCCCAGTTGGGAAAAACTCATGCGGCTTTGTTGTTGAGATTCTGATGCCGTGGGCGACTTCATGCCGAATGGCGGGAGGCCGATTGGCAGGGGCCGCAAGCGGACGCCAGCAATATCGCTTCCCGGTGGGAATTTTCAAGCCGGGCGCGGCGTTGGCAGCACTGTATCGCAGGCAAGCAGGCTTTCCGACCCATCGATGCTCGCCTAGAGTGCGACTGATTCGCACGCTCGCCGCTACACCCCGCAATCCGAGGCCCACAAATGGCCGCCGCGCGCCTCCCGCTTGCCTGCCTGATCCCGGCCGCCGTTCTCGGGTCTGATCCGGCGCAAGCGCAATCGCTGGATGGAACCTGGCGCGGGACGACGAGCGGCATGCCGAGCGGCGGGAATTGCCGGCCGTTTACATTCGACGTCTCGATTCGCGGCGCCAGCGCGACGGGTACCGCGACGACGCCGCATTCGGGGCCGTCCGTGCAATGGACGGTGGGCGGCGCCGTGTCGGGCGCGCGCGTGATCCTGCTCGTCGAATCGACCGACCGCCGCTTGCGCCGCCCTTCGACCCGCTGGCGCGGCGAGCTGCGCGCGGGTGCGCTCTATCTCGAGCAGATCGGCAGCCAAGCCTGCGACCCGACGCGGGCCGGCGCGCTCAAGAGATCCTGACGCGATGGGAGAGCGCACGCCGCTGATCCTGCTGCCCGGGCTCCTCTGCGACCGCGCGCTCTGGCAGCACCAGCTCGACCATCTCGTCGACCTCGCCGAGACGACCGTGCCCGATCTCGGCAGCGACGAAAGCGTGGAAGGCATGGCGCGGCGCGTACTCGATGCCGCGCCGGCGCGCTTTGCCCTGGCGGCGCTCTCGATGGGCGGATACGTGGCCCACGCGATCATGCGCGCGGCACCCGAGCGCGTATTGCGCCTAGCCCTCTTCGACACCTCCGCGCGGCCCGACACCGATGAGCAGAAGTCGCGCCGGCGCGGCCTCGTCTCGCTGGCCGAGAAAGGCAAGTTCAAGGGGGTGACGCCGCGCCTGCTCCCGCTGCTCATCCACCCGGGCCGTCTCGAGGACAAGCCCCTCACCGAGGCGGTCATGGGCATGGCGGAGCGCATCGGGAAGCAGGCCTTCCTGCGCCAGCAGAAGGCGATTATGGGCAGGCCGGATAGCCGGCCCCGCCTGCCGGCCTACCACTGCCCCACCCTGATCGCCGCTGGCCGCATGGATGCAATCACCCCCGTCGAGGTTAACGCCGAGATGGCAAGCCTTATCCCCAGCGCCAAACTGGTGATCGTCGAGGAGTCGGGGCATCTTCTGCCGATGGAGCAGCCGGTGGCGACGACGGCGCTCATGCGCTACTGGTTGCAGGTCTGAAGAGCAGAGGGCATGCGGGGGATTGCGCGCGCGGCGTTTCTTGGAGCCGTACTGTGCGCCGGACAAGCGTCGGCACAGAACGACCGCCCGCGCCCGAGCTTCGACTGCGCCGGCGTCGAAAGCCGCGTGCAAATGACGATCTGCAACAGCCAGGATCTTTCGGAGCTCGACCGCGACCTCGCGCGCTACGTTCTCACGTTCAAGACGGTGCTCAACGACGACGGCGCCCGCGCGCTGGACGCAGGCCAAGTGGCCTGGGAGCGCGCGCGCGACACGCAATGCAATCGCGTGATCGGCGAAATCGATCCGGATGGGCCGGTCTATCGCTGCCTGATGGCCATGTACCGGACGCGCCTGGTGCTGCTCGCGCAGCAGCACGATCGCCTGCGCGGCGCGCGCGGCCGCTCGATTTCCGGCTATTATCGCTTCGTCGAGAGCGGTGTTTCGGGCGAGATGTGGGTGATCGGCTGGCCCGAGGCCACGGTGACCGTGATGATCGACACCCTGACGCTGCCCGATGCGCCGACCTGCGCGTTTCGCATGGAGACCGCCGGGGACGGCAACATCATCGAGGGCGTTTCGCAAAGCGCGCCCGAGTGCCGCGTGAGCATCACCTTCGAGGGCCGCGCCGCCAGCGTTGCTTCGCAGAATTGCGCCGCCGTCTGCGTGCTCAACGGCCGCATCGACGGTGTTTACAGGCGGTGACCATGCCCATCGACTTCGCGGAGTTGAAGCTCACCCGGCGGCCGAATCAGTTCCTCGCGCTGCCCTCGGGCTTCATCGCCAAGGCGCAAGCGCACGCGGCCAGCCCCGTCTTTGCGGCGCCGCCTGAAATGGTGATCGATGCGCTGAAGCGCATCGCGCTCGCCGAACCGCGCACGGCGCTGATCGCCGAAGACCGTGCGGCGCACCGGCTCGCGCTGGTCGCGCGCAGCAAGACCTTCCACTTTCCGGATTACATCGACGCAGAGGCGATTGCGCTGGCGCCGGGGCAGACGGGGCTCGCGATTTACAGCCGCGCGAAATACGGACTCCGCGATTTCGGCGTGAACCGTGCCCGCATCGAGCGCTGGTTGGCCGCGCTCAGGGGGCAATTGAGCTAGTCGAACACCCGCTTGCCGGCGCGGCCGACCGCCGAGATGTCCTTGCCGATGCCCTCGACCGTGCCGCAGGCGGAGGTCGCTCCGAGGGTGAAGGCTCCCAGCAGCAGGGCGCCCGCGACCTTCAGCACGACGATCCAACGCAGAACCATAGCCGCCTCCTCGCCCGCTCAACCCCTTGGGAGAGCGAGCTTTCGCTCTTCTATATCTTGTAGTCGATGCGCGCTGGGCGGCGCAAGGACATTGTTTCTACGGGAGGGAGCAGAGCCGCGTCTCCCGGCCCAAAAGGATCAGCGCTTCTTGAAGAAGGCCTCGGCGCCGCTGCGATGGTCCTGTTTCTTGGCGATCGCGGCCTTGGCGCGCGCGATCTCGGCCTCGAGTTCGGCGATGTAGTCCTCGAGCTCGACCACGCCGAGCCCTTCGAGGTCGCGCGGCTTGGGCTTTTGCTTCTTCGGTTCGAGTTCCTCGGGGTCGAGTGCCATCGCGCGCCTTTCGATCGATGCTTAACAATAGCGCCGCCGCATGGCGCCGCCAGCGCCATGTGACCCGGGTCACTGCGGGCCCGGCCGCATCCGGGTAAGGTCCTCCTCGACACAACGGAAGTCTCCCCTCCTCTCATCCGCTGTGTCGGCCCCCCAGGCCGAAAGCCCCGCCGGTACCCGCCCGGCGGGGCTTTCAATTTCATTGGCCGAGCCTTGATCGAGGGCTTGTTGCCCGCGCAATCCACCGATCTATCCACAGGTCTGTGGTGCGAAACGGCCTGACAAACCGCCACTTTTTGCGCCGGTGAACAGCCGGCAGCGCGAGTCTGTGCACCTCGCTGGCCCTGGCGCCTCCGGTCTGGGCGTGGCGAATCGCCATTGACAGTGGAAACAATTGATTTTACAATATTTGCAAAATCAACTTTCTCTGAGGGAGGACTCGATGGAATTCGGCTACTTCACGCTCAGCGACAATCACTACGCCAACAATCCGCGCACGCCCAACGAGTTCGTGCTGCAGATCCGCGAGCAGGCGCTGCTCGCCGATCGCCTCGGCTACCACTCGGTCTGG
>DATBLL010000262.1:0-13505 GCA_036555425.1 Alphaproteobacteria bacterium
CCACGCCTTCGTGCTCGAGAGCGGGCGCTGGCCGGAATTGTCGCGGCCCGCCGGCTATCCCGGCCCGCCGGCCGACCTCTACCTCGAAGGCTCCGACCAGCACCGCGGCTGGTTCCAGTCGTCGCTGCTCGAGAGCTCCGGAACCCGCGGGCGCGCGCCCTACGACGCCATCCTCACCCACGGCTTCGTCGTGGACGAGAAGGGCTACAAGATGTCGAAATCGGTCGGCAACATCGTGGCGCCGCAATCGGTCATCGACCAGTACGGCGCCGACATCCTGCGCCTCTGGGTCGTGACCTCCGACTACGGCGAAGACATCGGCATCGGCCCCGAGATCCTGAAGCAGCAGGCCGACACTTATCGGCGCCTCAGGAACACGCTGCGCTATCTCTTGGGCGCGCTCGCCGGCTTCGCGGAGCGCGAGCGCCTGCCCGAGGCGGAAATGCCCGAGCTCGAGCGCTACATCCTGCACCGGCTCTGGCAGCTCGACGCGCATCTGCGCCGGGCGTGCAACGATTTCGAGTTCCATGGCTTCTATGCGGCGCTCCACAATTTCTGCGCCGTGGAGCTCTCGGCGTTCTATTTCGATATCCGCAAGGACTCGCTCTATTGCGACCGGCTCGACAGCGTCCGCCGGCGCGCGGCGCGCACGGTGCTCGACGCGCTATTCTCGTGCCTCACCGCGTGGCTCGCGCCGGTGCTGTGCTTCACCGCCGAGGAAGCCTGGCTCGCGCGCTACGGCGAAGACGCTCGCTCCGCGAGCTTAGGGCAAAGCGAGGCTTCGCCAGTGGCGGAGAGCGTGCATCTGCGCACCTTCCCCGACGTTCCCGCCGCTTGGCGCAACGACATGCTGGCGCAGAAATGGGACCGCGTGCGCACGATCCGCCGCGTCGTCACCGGCGCGCTCGAGTTGGAGCGCGCCGAGAAGCGCATCGGCGCGAGCCTCGAAGCCGCGCCGACGCTCCATGTCGATGCCGAGGACTATGCGCTCTGCAACTCGGTCGAGCTCGCCGAGATCTGCATCACCTCGGACATCGCCTTGAGCCCGCTGCCGCCGCCCGAGGGCGCGTTCTCCCTGCCCGACGTGCCCGGCGTGGCGGTGGCGCCGGCCCGCGCCGCGGGCGCCAAATGCGCGCGCTGCTGGCAGGTCCTGCCCGAAGTGGGCCGCGAGCCCGCGCATCCCGCGCTCTGCAAGCGCTGCGCCGACGCGGTGCGCCATCCGCGCGCGGCGGCGTAATGCGGTCTACTGCCAAGGGACTTGCCTTCGGACTCGCCGCTCCCTCCTTGAGGGGGAGCTGTCCGCCGCGAAGCAGAGGACTGGGGGGGTTCTCCGCTCCGGCGACGAGGCGCTGGAGAGGAGAACCCCCACCCGTCGTCCGCCGCGCGCACGCGCGCAGCCGCCGCCGACCGCCCCCTCAAGGAGGGCGGTGGCGAAAGTGGCAAGCCAATTTCGCCCGCCGGTGCTAGTGCGATGGGTGTACGCGCCGGCCTTTTTCTTGCCATCGTGGTGCTGTTACTCGACCAGGTGACGAAGCTTGCGATCTTGGAATGGGTGAAGCCGCCGGCGCCGGGGATCGCCATCACCGGCTTTCTCGCCATCGTCCTGGTGTGGAACCGGGGCATGAGTTTCGGGATGTTCAATGTCGGCGATCCGCTGGTTCCCTGGATCCTCGGCGCCGTCTCGATCGCCGTCGCCATAGGCCTGGTGTGGTGGCTGACGCGCGCCCGCCGCTGGATGGTGATCGCCGGACTCGGCCTCGTCTTGGGCGGCGCCATCGGCAACCTCATCGACCGGTTCATCTATGGGGCGGTGGTGGATTTCGCGCTGCTGCATGCCGGGCAATGGCAGTGGCCGGCTTTCAACCTGGCCGATAGTGCCATAACCCTGGGCGTCATCGCGCTGCTCTGGGATTCCTTGTTCGGCGCCCCGGAATCCCGTAAATAATTGTGGTTCAACGGGAAAGGGGCACACGATGAAGCGCACGCTGGTGGCAGTCGCGCTGGCCGGAATGGCCGGCGGCTTGGGCGGCTGCGGCCTGTTCCAGGATATCCGGTCGGTTTCGCAGGAGCTCGGCAAGCGCGGCGACGGCGACGAGATCTCGACTGGCGCGCCGCTGACCGTTCCGCCCGAGGCGACCCTGCGGCCGCCCTCGACGAGCGCCAGCAGCAACGAGGGCGCGGCCCGCCGCGCGCAGGTCATCCTGCGCACCGACGCGCCGGCGCCCGCCGCTCCGGCCGGCCGCGGCCGCACCGCGCGCGAAACCGGGCCGAGCGCCGGCGAGCGCGAATTGATGACGCGCTCGGGCGTCACCCGCGCCACCTCGGACGTGGTGCGGCGCACCGTCGATATCGAGCAGCAGCGCAGCACCAGCGGACAGAAAGAATTCACCGATCGCGTGCTGAAATACGATCCCAAGGCGCCGCCGCCGAAGGGCGACGACAGGAATGCCCGCGACGCCACCGGCGACAAGCCGGTCATCAAGCGCCCGGGCGAGCTCTAGGAGATCAGAACGTCCGTCCGGCGGGATGCCGCCGCAATCGAGCGGAAGAACAGCGTAGACGACCGCCGGGGAGGGCGAAGGTCGTCGCCCAACGAAAACGGCCTACCTCGGAGGTACGACGTGTCCCCATTGGCAAGACTTTGCGCCCGCGCCGGCCTGGCGCTCTTGGCCGTCGCCGCGATTCCCGTCATCGCGGCCTGGCCGCGCCCGGCCGCTGCGGAAGCGGGCAAGGGCGTGTTCCAGCCCGAGACGTTCACGCTCGCCAACGGCCTCCAGGTCGTCGTGGTGACCAACCGGCGCGCGCCCGTCGTGCTGCACATGATGTGGTACAAGGCGGGCGCCGCCGACGAGCCGCCAGGCAAATCGGGCATCGCGCACTTCCTCGAGCATCTGATGTTCAAGGGCACCAAGGCGCTGCCCTCGGGCATGTTCTCCAAGATCGTCGCCAACAATGGCGGGCAGGAGAACGCGCTCACCTCCTCCGACTACACCGCTTATTACCAGAGCGTCGCGCGCGACCGGCTCGAGACGGTGATGAAGATCGAGGCCGATCGCATGGTCAACCTCGACCTTCCCGAGAAGGAAGTGGAATCCGAGCGGAAGGTGATCTTGGAAGAGCGCCGGATGCGCACCGAGAACAGCCCGCGCTCGATTCTCTGGGAGCAGGCCAACGCCGCGCTCTATCTCAACCATCCCTACCGCATCCCCACGATCGGCTGGGAGCACGAGATGAAGCTGCTCTCCAAGGCCGATGCGATGGCGTTCTATCGCACCTGGTATGCGCCCAATAACGCGGTGCTCGTCGTCGCCGGCGACGTGACCGCCGCCGACGTGCGGCCGCTGGCGGAGAAGTACTACGGCGCCATTCCGCGCCGCGCGGTTCCCGTGCGCGCGCGGCCGCTCGAGCCGCCGCAGCGCGCCGTGCGCCGCGTCACCTACCGCGATGCGCGCGTCGACCAGCCCAATTGGTCGCGCCTCTTCATCGCGCCGAGCTACCACCGCGGCGAGACGCAGCACGCCTATGCGCTGCAGGTTCTCGCCGAGATCCTCGGCGGCGGCGCCACCAGCCGCCTCTATCAGGAGATCGTGGTGAAGCAGAAGCTCGCCGCCTCGGCGGGCGCGGGCTATTCGGGCTCGGCCTTCGACTACAGCAATTTCTACGTCTACGCCTCGCCGCGCACCGGCGTGGAGCTCGACCGCGTCGAAAAGGCGGTCGAGGCCGCGATCGCCGAGCTGCTCGCGAAGGGTGTTACGGCCGAGGAGCTGGCGCATGCCAAGCAGGTGCTGATCGACCGCGCGGCGTTCTCGCACGACAATCTGCGCACCGGCGCGATGTCGTTCGGCGTGGCGCTCGCGACCGGCCGCACCGTCGCCGACGTCGAGGCCTGGCCGGATCGCATCGGCAAGGTCACGGTCGAAGAGGTGAACGCGGCCGCCCGCCATGTGCTGAAGGACACGGGCTCGGTCACCGCCATCCTCCTCGGCACCGAGAAGAAGAGCACGCTGCGCAAGGCCCAGCTCGCGCCCGGCAGCGAGCCCGCCGATGTGCCGGCGGGCCCCGACGGCCCGGGCGAATCGCCCGGCGCCAACGAGCCGAACTGACGGAGATCCGTTTCATGCGCAGATTGTTCGGTCTTGCGGCGATCATGCTGATCGCCGCCGCCGTCGCTCAGCCGGCCGCCGCCATCGATGTGAAAGTGGTGAAGAGCCCCAAGGGGATCACCGCCTGGCTCGTCGTCGACCGCACCGCGCCGGTGTTGCACACGGCCTTCGCCTTCCGCCCGGGCGCGCTGCGCGATCCGGCCGGCAAGGAGGGCCTGACCAACCTCATGACGACGCTGCTCGACGAGGGCGCGGGCGACTACGATTCGCTCGCCTTCCAGCGGCGCATGGAGGAGCTGGCGCTCACCTGGTCGATGAACGCCGGGCGCGACACCATCCACGGCAGCGTGCGCACGCTGACGCGCTATCAGGGCGAGGTGTTCAAGCTCGTCGGGCTGGCGCTCACCAAGCCGCGCTTCGACGCCGAGCCCGTCGAGCGGGCGCGCGCGCAGCTCCAGGCCTATCTCCGCCGCGAGATGACCGACCCCAACACGATCGCCTACCGCACCTGGCTCAAGGCGATGTATCCCGAGCATCCCTATGGGCGGACGGTGGACGGGACGCCGGAGACGATCGCCAAGCTGACGCGCGACGATCTCGTGGCGCTGCACCGCGCCGCGTTCGGCCGCGACAACCTCATCGTCGGCGTCGTCGGCAATATCTCCCCCGAGGAGCTGGCGCCGCTGCTCGACGACGCCTTCGGCGGGCTGCCCGAGAAATCGGCGCCGATCGAGATCGGCGAGGTCACCCCGCACGCCACCGGCGAAGTCTCCGTCCGGCGCATGTCGATCCCGCAAAGCGTGGTCATGTTCGGCCACGGGGCGCTCAAGCGCGAAGACAAGGATTACTACGCCGCGATCGTGATGAACCACATCCTCGGCGGCGGCACCTTCTCGTCGCGGCTCTACACCGAGGTGCGCGAGAAGCGCGGCCTCGCCTATTCGGTCTATTCCTATCTCAACCCGTTCGAGAAGGGCCCGCTCTACATGGGCCAGGTTTCGACCGAGAACGGCCGCGTCAAGGAATCGATCGACATCATCCGCTCCGAATGGAAGCGCATGGCGGCGGGGGAGGTGACGACCGAGGAAGTGGGGAGCGCCAAGACCTACCTCACCGGCTCCTGGGCGCTGCGCTTCGCCTCGTCCAGCGACATCTCGCGCATGCTGGTGAACACGCAGGTGGACGGCAACGGCCCCGACTATTTCACGAAGCGCAACGACTACATCTCGGCGGTGACACTCGCCGACGTGAAGCGCGTGGCCGCGCGCCTGCTCCATGCCGACAAGCTCACCTTCTTCGTGGTGGGCAATCCGATGGGCCTCTAATCCGCTGTTGACCGGGCGGCTCGTTCGTTAACATCCTGCGCGTCCGGGTTCGCCCCGGCCGCGCACGCCAACCTTTGTAGGAGCGGGTCCCTCATCGCCTTGGGGGCCCGCCCGTGGGCCGCCAGACAATGTTTGAACGGTGCTGCACGTCCGCTGAGCCGGCGGGCGGGTCGGGGACCCGCCCCTACGCAGCCGCCGCATCCGGGCCCCTCGGCCGATGAACGGCCTTCCCTATCGCCAGGACATTGGCGGCTGCCTCGCCTGGCGCGTCGCCGATGCGGGCCTCTCCGAAGCCGAGCTCGCCGAGACCGTCGAGACGCTGCGGCCGGCGATCCGGCGCATCGTCGTCGAACACCGCGCCGGGATTCTGCCGCAGCTCTCGCTGCCCGAGCGGCGCGACGACATCGCGGCGCTCCAGCGCATCGCGCAGCGCTATCGCCGGCTCGAAACGGCGGTGGTTCTCGGCATCGGCGGCTCTTCGCTCGGCGGCCAGGCCTTGTGCGCGCTGGCCAAGGGCGGGCCGCTCAGGCCCGCCAGCGACGGCACCGACATCGTCTTCCTCGAAAACATCGATCCCGACACGTTCGGCCCGTGGCTCGACTTCGCCGAGCGGCAGAGCGCCGGCTTCATCGTCATCTCGAAATCCGGCGCCACCGCCGAGACCGTGGCGCAGCTGCTAGCGGCCTGGGACCGCATGCGCGCGGCGCTCGGCCCCGAGATGGCCGCCGATCACTTCACCATCATGACCGAACCCGGCGACAATCCGCTCGCACGCTTCGCCCGCGGCCACGGCATGCGCCTCGTCGATCACGATCCGAAGCTCGGCGGCCGCTATTCGGTCCTCTCGACCGGCGCGCTGCCGGCGATGATCGCGGGGCTCGACGTCACCGCGCTCCGCCTCGGCGCGCAGGAAGTCCTGAACGGTTTCTTGAACGCGCAGAGCCCGGTTGATTGCCCCGCCATCCTCGGCGCCGCGCTCAATCTTGCCTTTGCCAAGCGCGGACGGCGCATCCACGTGATGTTTCCCTATGCCGATGCGCTGAGGCCCTTCGCGCTCTGGCACGGGCAGCTCTGGGCCGAGAGCCTGGGCAAGGGCGGGCACGGCACGACGCCGGTGGCGGCGCTTGGACCCGTCGACCAGCACAGCCAGCTGCAGCTCTGGCTCGACGGCCCGCGCGACAAGTTCTTCACCGTGGTGCAGATCGAGCGCGCCGGCACGGGCCCGCTTCTCGCCGGCGCCGAGATGGACGAGCGCCTCGCCTATCTCGCCGGCCGCACCATGGGCGACCTCTTGGAAGCGGAGCAGCGGGCCACGGCGGCCACGCTGATGAACAGGCGCTGCCCCGTGCGCAGCTTCCGCTTGCCGCGCCTCGACGAGCGCGCGCTCGGCGGCCTTTTCATGCATTTCATGCTCGAGACCATCATCGTCGGCTACGCGCTCGGCATCGATCCCTTCGATCAGCCGGCCGTGGAAAGCGGCAAAGTGCTGGCGCGCAAATACCTATCCGATCTCGGCAAGGGCGGCGTACAATAGCGGCCGCGAAGAACCGCGATGCGGTTCTGTCCCAAAGCCCAGGGTTGCGGCGAAGCCGCTACCCTGGGATTCGCGGCATCGTCCCGATCAACCCTGAAAGGGTTGGTCCGACGTCTTCGCGCAATGCCCAGGATAGCCGCTGCGCGGCAACCCCGGGCTCTGTTGCAGAACCGCTTCGCGGTTCCTTTCACCGACCAGACGGAATTCATGACCATCCGCCTTCTCCCGCCCAACCTGGTCAACCGCATCGCGGCGGGCGAGGTGGTGGAGCGTCCGGCCGCGGCGGTCAAGGAGCTGGTCGAGAACGCGATCGACGCCGGCGCCACGCGCATCGAGGTGCATCTGCGCGAGGGCGGGCGCGCGCTCATCGCCGTCGTCGACGACGGCGCCGGCATGCAAAGCGGGGATTTGGCCCTCGCCGTCGAGCGCCACGCCACCTCGAAGCTCCCGGCCGACGATCTTCTCGATCTCCGCTGGCTCGGATTCCGCGGCGAGGCGCTGCCCTCGATCGGCGCGGTGAGCCGGCTCACCATCGTGAGCCGCCCGCGCGGCGCCGAGAGCGCGCGCGGCGAGACCGCGTGGCAGATCACGGTCGAGGGCGGCATAAAATCGACTCCGGCGCCGGCCGCGCATCCGTTCGGCACCCGCGTCGAAGTGCGCGATCTCTTCTATGCCACGCCGGCCCGGCTCAAGTTCCTGAAAGGCGAGCGCGCCGAGCAGATGGCCTGCGTCGACGCGGTCGAGCGCCTCGCCATGGCGCATCCCGGCATCGCCTTTCGCGTCCTCGCCGAGGGCGATCGCCGCTTGCTCGATCTGCCCGCCGCCGCCGCCGGCGATCTCTTCGAAGCACGGCTCGCGCGCCTCGCCGCGATCCTCGGCCGCGAGTTCGGCGCCAACGCGTTGAAGGTCGAGGCCGTTCGCGAAGGCGTGCGGCTCTCGGGCTATGCCGGCGTGCCGACCTATCACCGCGCCACCGCGCAGCACCAATATCTCTTCGTCAACGGCCGCCCGGTGCGCGACAAGCTGCTCTACGGCGCAGTGCGCGGCGCCTATCAGGATTTCTTGGCGCGCGACCGCCATCCGGTCGTGGCGCTCTTCCTCGATTTGCCGCCGAGCGAAGTGGACGTGAACGTGCATCCGGCCAAGGCCGAGGTGCGCTTCCGCGACGCGGGCCTCGTGCGCGGCCTCATCGTCGGCGCCCTCAAGCATGCGCTGGCCGAGGCCGGACACCGCGCCTCGACCACCGTCGCCGATGCCGCGCTCGGCGCGTTTCGCCCGGGTTCGGCGCCGATGATGGCGGGCGGAGCCTCACCCTCCTCCGTGCCGCGCGGCGTTGCCGAAGCGGCGGCCGCCTATTTCGCGGCGCCGCGCGACACCGGCGCGCCCGCCCTGCCCGGCCTCGATGCGCCCTCGGCGCCGACCGCCGCTCCGGGTCCTGCCACCCCGGCGGATTTTCCGCTCGGCGTCGCGCGCGCGCAGGTGCACGGGACCTACATCGTGGCACAGACCCGGGACGGCATCGTCATCGTCGATCAGCATGCCGCGCATGAGCGGCTCGTCTACGAGCGCATGAAGGCGATGCTCGAAAATGGCGGCGTCGCGCGCCAAGGGCTCCTGCTGCCGGAAGTCATCGAGCTCGAACCCGCCGCGGTCGAGCGCCTCGCCGCGCGCGCCGGCGAGCTCGGCGAGCTCGGGCTCCAGCTCGAGCCGTTCGGCCGCGGCGCCGTGGTCGTGCGCGCGGTGCCGGCCCTCCTCGGCGACACCGACGTCGCCGGCCTCGTGCGCGATCTCGCCGACGAGTTGGCCGAGCTCGGCGACGCCCCGGCGCTCAAAGAGCGGCTCGCCGATGTCTGCAGCACCATCGCCTGCCACGGCTCGATCCGCGCCGGCCGACGCCTTCTGCCCGAGGAGATGAACGCCCTCTTGCGCCAGATGGAGGCGACGCCCCATTCCGGCCAATGCAACCACGGCCGGCCCACTTACGTGGAGCTGAAGCTCGCCGACATCGAGCGCCTGTTCGGCCGGCGGTAGTGGACGACTCACCACCAAGGCTCCAAGACACCAAGGCACAAAGAATGGACACTCGCGAAGCGATTCCTGCGGCGCTCGATCGAATCGGCAAAGCCATCGTGGATTCTGCGTTTCGCGTTCATTCGGAGCTTGGCCCTGGTCTCCTCGAATCCATCGATGAATCTTGCCTCGCACACGAAATTGGAAAGCGCGGGATTTCCATTAGGCGGCAGACCGCGATTCCGATTGTGTACGATGGAATTTCTTTTGATGGCGGCCTTCGCCTCGACCTTCTTGCTGCGGACGCGGTTATCATCGAGGTCAAGTCCGTGGAACGCATGCAGCCGGTGTTCGAGGCGCAAATTCTAAGTTACATGAAACTCGCGAAACTTCGCCTCGGATACCTCATCAATTTCAATGTTCCACTGATCCGCGATGGCATTAAGCGCTATGTGAGGTAATAGATCTTGGAGCCTTGGTGTCTTGGTGTCTTGGTGGTGAATCTTTACGTTGCCAAACTGCCGGGGTCACTGGAGTAGCGGAGGATCGTGACGCGCGCCGCGCCGTAGCGTCGCGTCTCGAGCGCTGCGAAGCCGGGCGGCGGCGCCAGCGCGGGCGCGCGCGCCGCCTCCTCCACTACGCAAAGGGCGCCCGGCGCGAGCCATCCTCCCGCGGCGAACCCGGCGAGCGCCGCGGCGGCGACATTCTCGGCATAGGGCGGATCGAAGAAGGCGAGCGTCGCGGGTGGTATATCCTTGGGCCGCGGCGGCGGGCGGGTGGCATCGGCGGCCATCACGCGCGCGGCGCTTTGCTCGCGCAGCGCCGCGATGTTGGCGCGCGCGGCCACCAGCGACTGCGGCTCGTTGTCGATGAATGCGGCGCGCGCGGCACCGCGCGAAAGCGCCTCCAAGCCCATAGCACCGGTGCCGCAGAAGACATCGAGCACCATCGCACCTGCGATCGGCGAGGCCCCGCCGGCGCCGAAACCGCCATGGGCGAGGATGTTGAAGATGGCCTCGCGCGCGCGGTCGCTGGTCGGACGGATCGCCTCGCCCGGCGGCGCTTCGATGCGCCTCCCCCTATGCCTTCCGCCGACGATGCGCATCGCTGAAGAACGCCGCGCCCACCTGCTCGCGCAGCACCTTGCCCGGCACCTCTTCCACGGCGCCGCGCGCGAGCGCGCCAAGCTGAAAGGGGCCGTAGCTCAGCCGTATGAGCCGCGTCACCTGCCAGCCCAAATGCTCGCAGATGCGCCGCACTTCGCGGTTCTTCCCCTCCTTGAGCGCGAAAGTGACCCAGGCGTTGGCGCCCTGCTGGCGGTCGAGCGCCGCCTCGACCGGACCGTACTCGATGCCGGCGATGGTGACGCCCTTCGCCAGCGCCGCGAGCCGCGCGGGATCGACCGCGCCGTGCACCCGCACGCGATAGCGCCGGACCCAGCCGGTCGCCGGCAATTCGAGATGGCGCGCGAGCTCGCCGTCATTGGTCAAAAGGATGAGACCTTCGGAATTGAGATCGAGCCGGCCGACCGAGATCACGCGCGGCAGGGTCGGCGGCAGGGATTGGAAGATCGTCGCCCGGCCCTGCGGATCGCGATGCGTCGTCACCAGGCCGCGCGGCTTGTGGTAGCGCCAGAGCCGCGTCCGCTCCGGCTCGCCGACGGGCTTCCCGTCGACGGCGATGCGGCTCGCCTCGGTGACGAGGAACGCGGGTGTGGTCAGCACCTTGCCGTCGACCGCGACGCGCCCCTCTTCGATCCAGCGCTCGGCCTCGCGCCGCGAGCAGAGGCCCGCGCGGGCGAGGCGCTTGGCTATTCTTTCGCCGCGCCCCGTCCGGCCGGCGCCCTCGCCCGCGCGCTCGCTCATGCCCTCGCCGCGGCGACGAAGGCGGCGAAGATCCGGCGGTCGCCCTCGCTGATGTGGAATTCGGGGTGCCACTGGACGCCGAGGCAGAAGCGATAGCGCGGCGCCTCGATGCCCTCGATGACGCCATCCGGCGCCACCGCATCGACCACGACTCCGCCGGGCACGTCCCCGGCCGCCTGGTGATGCGCGCTGTTCACCGCCAGCGTTTCGGCGCCGACGATGCGATACAGCAGCGTGCCCTTCACCACCTTCACCTCGTGCCCCGCCTGATCGCGCGGATTGGGCTGCTCGTGCGCCAGCGCGCCCGCCACCGCTTCGGGAATGTGCTGGATCAGCGTGCCGCCGAGCACCACGTGGAGCAGCTGCTGGCCGCCGCAGATGCCGAGCACCGGCACGTCGCGCGCGAGGGCACCCTTGACGACGGCGAATTCGAAGGCCGTGCGCCGGTCCTTGGTCTTGACCGTCGGGTGCTTTTCGCCGCCGCCATAGAGCGCGGGATCGACATCGAACGCGCCGCCGGTGCAGACCAGGCCGTCGATCGCGTCGAGATAGCCGTCGGCCATCTCGGGCTCGTGCGGCAGTGCCACGGGCAGGCCGCCCGCCGCCGCGGCCGCGCCGAAATAGTTCTCGCGCAGCGCATACCAGGGAAATTTCGAATAGCCGCCGGGCGGCTCCGAATCGAGCGTGATGCCGATGATGGGGCGCGACATGAATCTTTCGCTTGCTGGCCAAAGCCGGGCGCGGAGGATAGGTTTCGCGCGCGATCAAGACAATGCAGCCGCAACATTTAATGGACCCGAAACCGGCATCGCGACGCGCGGCCCCGCCACCCACGCCTATGGACGTGGCGCTCGAAGAAGCGCGCGCGGCGGCGAGGCGCGGCGAGGTGCCGGTCGGCGCCGCCGTCGCCGACGCGCGCACCGGCGCCGTGCTCGCCCGCGCCGGCAACCGCACCGAGGAGCTCAGCGACCCCACCGCCCATGCGGAAATCCTCGCCCTGCGCGCCGCCGCTTCGGTGCTGGGCGCGCCGCGCCTGCCCGATTGCGATCTCTACGTCACCATCGAGCCTTGCGCGATGTGCGCGGCGGCGATCAGCTTCGCGCGCATCCGCCGGCTCTATTTCGGCGCGCCCGACCCCAAGATGGGCGCGGTCGAGCACGGTCCCCGCTTTTTCCGCCAGCCCACCTGCCACCACGTGCCCGAGGTCTACGGCGGCATCGGCGAGTCTGAGGCCGCGGCGCTGATGCGCGCGTTCTTCGAGACGCGGCGATGAGCGGCGACGCGCGCGCCCACGTCCTCGCCTTCTACGACCGCCATCCGATCTCGGCCGCGGACGTGCTGACGCGGATCAAGGAGCAGCGCGGCTCGCTCGAGCGCCTGAAGCCCGAGGACGTGTTCCCCTTCGACCAGGATCACTATGGCGGGCTCGCGGCCAATGACGAGCTCGCCATGGCGGCCGCGATCCGCAGCGACGACCTCGTGCTCGACCTCTGCTGCGGGCTCGGCGGCCCGGCGCGCTATCAGGCCTTGAGCCGGCGCTGCCGCGTCGTCGGCCTCGACTACAACGAGAGCCGCGTCAAGGGCGCCGCCGATCTCACGCGGCGCGTGAACCTTTCGCGGCGCGTGCGCTTCCTGCGCGGCGACGCCGAGGCGCTGCCGTTTCCGCCCGAGACCTTCGACGCCGTGCTCTCGCAGGAGGCGCTGCTGCACGTGCCCGACAAGGGCAAGGCGCTGGCCGAATCGTTCCGCGTCTTGAAGCCGGGCGGGCGCATCGCCTTCACCGACTGGATCGCGGGCGGCGGCCTCACCGAGGCGGACCGCGCGATGATGTGGAAGGGCATCGCCGCGCATTCGGTCCATACCATCAACCAATACGTAGGACTGCTGAAGGCGGCCGGCTTCGCCGAGGTGCGCGTGGTCAATCTCTCGGCGCTCTGGATTCCCATCCTGCGCGAGCGCCTTGCCATGTATCGGCGCCTGCGCGAGGAGACCTGCATCCGCACCGGCATCGACAGCCACGCCGAATACTGCGCGTTCTACGAGGCGTTCGTGGGTCTGGTGGAGCAGGGCGCGCTCGGCGGCGCGCGCTTCGCCGGCACGAAGCCGGGCGCGCGCGTGCTCCGGCCGCGCCGCCGGCCCGAACAAGGCGCCGCACCCGGCGCCCCGGAGGTCCCCGCGCCTTGACAGCCTCGGAGCCCATGCCGATATTCCGGCCTCCCAAGCGCCGGCGCGGGCCTTAAGCCCCTCTACCGGCCGGATTTCTCGCCTTGGTGCGGGGCTGTAGCTCAGCTGGGAGAGCGTCGCGTTCGCAATGCGAAGGTCAGGGGTTCGATCCCCCTCAGCTCCACCAATTGTCCGCGGTAATCACGTACGGACAAGCGGTTCCATGCAGGCGAGGTCTGCAAGGCGTGCGGCGCAAGGGCGCTGCGGATGGTTTCGAACCGTCCGAGCTCGAGGGGCTATATCGAGCAGCGCTGGGAATGCACCGAGTGCAAGAAAAGCGAGTTGCGCCATGTGAAATAGGCGCAGCCCTTCGCGGGGCCGCGCGCCGTCCCACTCAGCGCTTTCGCTTCTTGAGCCGCACTCCCGGCCCGCCACCGTTTTCCGCGATGAACTCCACACCGTGGCGTGCGACGTCACCCGACATTGGCAAAACGAAAGGGCGATT
>DATBLL010000269.1:0-6888 GCA_036555425.1 Alphaproteobacteria bacterium
CGTAGCGCAGATGCTCTCGGCTATGCTCACGACGGGTGGTCGGGGTCCACATGAGGCGCTCCAAACTGGCTTCGACAACCGTTTGGAATCACACCTCGCCCCGACCATCCAGCCCAATTGTGTTTCGAGACGGCCTCTAAGGGCGAAGGCATGAAACCGGTCACCCGCACCACGCTCCGCCTCGGCGCCGCGTTCGCCGCCGTCGCAGTCGCCTTCGCCGCCCAGCCTGCGGGCGCGATCAAGCTCGAGAACTATCAGAAATACCGGCTCGATTCGCGCAACGTGCGGGCCACGTTCCAGTCGCTGATCGAGGTGCGCATGGAGGGCGTGCTGCAGGGCCTCGTCATCGCCAATCGCGCCGCGATCGCCGCCGGCGCGCGGCCGCTGTTCTGCGCCCCCGAAAAGCTCGAGATGCGTGGCGCCGAGGTCGTGAAGCTGCTCGACAGCGAGCTCACCTCGGGCACTGGCGCCGACGGCAAGCCCTATCCCGGCGACACCAACATCGAGGACGTGATGCTCAAGGTCGCGCAGAAGCGCTGGCCCTGCACGCGGTGAAGGGGGCGATGGCCGAAGATCCCACCATCTTCGACCGGCGCGCCGTGCGCGCGCACCGCGACCGCGCGGCGCAGAATCTCGCCGAGGGCACCGAGGCCGAGTTCCTGCATCGCGAGATCGGCGACCGGCTCCTGGAGCGGCTCGACGACGTGAAGCGGAGCTTCCCCGCGGTGCTCGATCTGGGCTGCCGCGATGGCTTCCTCGCCCGCGCGCTGGCGCGCCGGCAGGGCGTCGAGCGCGTGTTCCAGGCCGATGTCTCGCCGGCTTTCGCGCGCCTCGCACGCGTCAGCAACCGCTTCTTCGCCACCGTCGTTGCCGACGAGGAAGCGCTGCCCTTCGCGCCGGCGAGCTTCGATCTCGTCGTGTCCAATTTGGCGCTGCACTGGGTCAACGATCTGCCCGGCACGCTCATCCAGCTGCGCCGCGCCTTGAAGCCCGACGGCCTGTTGATGGCGGCAATGTTCGGCGGCGATACGCTCGTCGAGCTGCGCCAGGCGCTGCTCCAGGCCGAGCTCGCGGAGGAGGGCGGGGCGAGCCCGCGCGTCAGCCCCCATGCCGACGTCCGCGACGCCGGCGCGCTGCTGCAGCGCGCCGGCTTCGCGATGCCCGTCGTCGATCGCGACCGCATCCAGGTCACCTACGAGCACGTGTTCAGCCTGATGGCCGATCTCCGCCTCATGGGCGAGACCAATGCGCTGCGCGAGCGACGGCGCGGCTTCACCCGCCGCGCCACGATGCTGACCGCGGCCGAGGAGTATCTCCGCCGCTATGCCGACAATAGCGGCCGCCTCATCGCCAATTTCGACATCGTGTATCTGACCGCCTGGGCGCCCGGCCCCGGCCAGCCGCAGCCCTTGAAGCCCGGCAGCGCCGCGCATCGCTTGGCCGAAGCCCTGCGCACCGAGGAGCACGACGCCGGCGATCTCGCCGATCCGGGGCCGAAGCGCGCGTGATCCCGGGACCGCGCGGCTCCAGCCGCGCATCTCATCGACGCGGGTCAGTCGGCGGCGGCAAAGAGCGCGCGTGGACTCGCGCGGTCCCATCCCCGCACCGCGGCGACGCGCTGGATCACCGCCGCGCGCGGCGCTTCCACCTTGCCGTGCTCGTAGGCGACGACGGTGAGCTCGCCGCGCACCGCGTCGAGCAGCTCGCCGGGCTTCAGCAGGAAATCGGGGCTGGAAGGCTTGCCGAAGGCTTCGTTGCCTTGGGCGAACGTTTCGTAGATGAGCACACCGCCTTCTTCCACCGCCGCGACGAGGCGCGGCAAAAGCGGCCGATGCAGATAGTTCGTCACGATCACGCCGGCGAAGCGGCGCTCGCCGAGCGGCCACGGCCCGCTTTCGAGATCGGCGGCGATGATTTCCACTGCGGCGTCGCCGCGGAAATGGGCGAGGCCGGAGACGTCGATATCCACCGCCGTCGCCGCGTAACCGCGCGCACGGGCGAGGCGCGTGTGGCGCCCGCCGCCGGCGGCGAGATCGAGAATCCGCCCGCCGGCCGGCGCCAATGCAAGGAAGCGCGCGACCCAGGGCGAGGGCGGGTGGTCGAGGGCGGTGTGCGGCATTGCGGTGCTTTGGCGGTCGGCGGTTTCGACTGCTACTTTAACTCCAGTGGAAGCGTGCCTATTTTATGAAGGCGTTCCTTCGTTTCGCCAGGACTCTACGCGCCACATGATTCGCTTCACCCTGAAATGCCCGGACGGCCACGAATTCGAGGCCTGGTTCCGCAATGGCGACACCTACGAGCGCCAGGCGAAGCGCGGCGAAGTGCGCTGCCCGGATTGCGGCTCGCCCAAAGTGACGAAGGCGATCATGGCGCCTTCCATCGCCAAGGGCGGCCGGCGTGCGCCGGCGGAAGCACCCGCGGCGGAACCTGCGGCGAAAGTAGAGCCGGCGGCCGCGCCCGAGCCCGCTGAAATGCACGTGGCCGGGAAAATGCGCGAAGCCTTGCGCGAAATGCGCACCTTCATCGAGAAAAATGCCGAATATGTAGGCCCGCGCTTTGCCGACGAGGCGCGCAAGATGCACAAGGGCAAATCGGAGGAGCGCAGCATCTACGGCGAGGCCTCCGATAAGGATGCGGAGGCGCTAAAAGAAGAAGGCATCGAATTCGGCCGCATCCCCTGGCCGAAATATCGCCACGACAGCTGAGGCGCGCCGATTACGCTTCGATGACGCGGTTGCGCGCCCGCCATCCAATCATAGCGAGCGCCGGCATTGGCAATACAAGCGGTTGACGAGGCGCCCGCTTCCTCGCATGTTTCCCACTCGAGCCGCTGACTGCGGAGGCCCGCCATGCTGCGCCTGTTCACCGCCGTTCCCCTGCCCCCATCGGTCCAGGAACGGCTGGAGCGGATCGGCTTCGGCATCCCCGGCGCCAACTGGGTCGCGGGGCAGAACATGCACATCACGCTCCGCTTCCTCGGCGAAGTCTCCAACGCCGACGCGGCCGACATCGACGACCATCTGATGGGCGTGCGCGCCAAGGCCTTCGATCTCGCGATCGAAGGCGTCGGTCACTTCGGCTCGCTGCGCCAGACCCGACAGCTCTGGGCCGGCGTCGCGCGCAATCCGGCGCTCCAGCACCTGCGAGACAAGGTCGAATCGGCGATCGTGCGCGCGGGCCAGCCGCCCGAGGGCCGCAAATTCGCGCCGCACGTGACGCTCGCCCGCTTCAAGACCGAGACCGGCCATCACCTCGCGAATTTCCTGGCCGAGCACAATCTCCTGAAGATCGGCCCAATCCGCATCGAGCATTTCACGCTGTTCCGGAGCCACCTGAAGCGCGACGGCTCCGTCTACGAGCCGCTCGCCGACTATCCGCTCGTCGACGAGCGCGCGCTGGCGGCGCTGTCGTAGCGCCGGGCGGCCTATTCCCGACTCGTCATGCCGACCGAAGCAGGCCGTCTTCGGCTCGCGAAGTGGAGGCATCGCGGCGCAACGGCCACGCGATCCCTCCACTTCGCAGTCGCGCCAAGTGGCGCGCCCGCATCGGTCGGGATGACGATGAATGAATAGGCGCGACGCTCAATCGCCGTCGGGCTTCCGCCAGCAGACGAAGGTGCGGTTTTCGGCCGAACCCATGGCTTCGACGACGGCGGCGCTGTCGAAGCCGGCGAGGGTCTGGAGCTTGGCCAGCAGCTGCTGCGAGCCCTCCGCCTCCTGCGGCACGACGCAGCGGCTCGCCTCGCCCACCAGCACCCAGAACACGTCGTTCTGGAACGGGCCCTGGTCGGTGGTTTCGATCAGCACGGCTTTGAGATCGCTCCAGCGCACCGCCTCGCGCCGCGTCAAGCCGCGCCGGCAAACGATCCACTCCTCGTCGATGTCGACCATGATCGCCATGGCGGCTAGCGCGCCTTGAGGCGCCGCTTGATGTAATCTTCGATCTCGATGCGGGCACCTTCGCGGAAGCATTCGCTGTAGGTGGTGCCGTGCCCGCGGTGGCAGGCATCGAAGGCGACGATGCGGATGCCGGGGATCGATTCGAGCGGCGCCAGCTCGCTCGGCCGGTCGAAATCGTCGTCGCTATAGGCGAAGATCAGTGCGTCGATGCGCTTGGCCTGCTTCAAGTACGCGGTCTGCTGCGGCGCCAAATCGCGCCGCCATTTCGGGAACTGCGCCTCCTCGTAGCGCGGGCCGGCGAAGGCCGGCGCGAAGGCGACGATGGCGTTGAAACCGCTCGCGTCCTTGCGCGCCGCCATCAGCGACGACCAGCCGCCGGCGGAATGGCCGAGCACGAAGATGCGCGCGACCGGCACGCCGCGCGCGCGATGCGCGGCCACCGCGGCCAAAATCTCGTCGGCGCGCTTGTAGGTGTAGGAGCCGGCGACGCCGTCGTCGATGGCCACCGAGCAGAGATAGTGCACGGTCCAGCCATTGGCATTGGCGACGTCGCGCACCACCGCCGGCACGTCCTTCTGCTCGTTGCACTGGTGGCGGCGCTGCGGCCGGTAGGTGCCGTGGTTGAAGATCAGGATCACGGATTTGGCGGCATCGCCGGGCGGCACCGCGCGCGGCGGCTTGGCACCTTGGTCCTGAAGCGGCGACGGCGGCGCAGGGCCCTGCTGCGCGGCCGCACCCGACGCGGCCAAGAGCAGGGCGAAGAGGAAGGAAAGCTGGCGCATGCAGGCTCTCGCAACGGCCCGCGGAGGCTAGGCGGTTCGCGCAGGCTGGGCAACTGCGCTACCCGGGCGCTACGCGCCGAATTTCTCCACGATCCGCGCGACGCTGTTCACATAACCGCCGCCGAAGAGCTCGACATGCACGAGCAGCGGATAAAGGTTGTAGAGATCGCGCCGCGCCTCGAAGAAGCCGGGGGCAAGGTGCGCCAGCGCGGCATAGCGGCGGAAAAAGGCATCGCCGAAGGTCCCGAACAGCGTGCCGAAGGCGAGCTCGATCTCGGAGTGCGCCCAATAGAGCGCGGGGTCGATGAAGCCCGTGACGCGGCCGGATTTCACGAGCACATTGCCGGTCCAACAATCGCCGTGGATCAGCGACGGATGCGGCGGCTCCTCGATCCAGCGCTCGAGCCGGCCGGCCAGCGTCTCGATGCGGGAAAGAAGCCGCGCGGGCAAGCGGTCCGCGGCATGGGCGGCGCGGGCGCGGTGCAGCAGGCGATGGTCGCGGAAGAACTCGCGCCAGCGCGGCGCCGGCGGGTTGGGCTGGTCGAGCGGGCCGATCAGCGTGTCGCGCTCGAAGCCGAAATGCGGACCCTTGATCGCGTGCAGCGCCGCCAGCAGCTCGGCCGCGTGCGCCTCCGAGCGCGCATCGAGCGCGTCGCCGGAATCGATGTATTCGAGCAGCAGGAGGCCGGGTTCCGCCGCCAGCACCGCGGGCACCGGCAGTGCCGTGTTGGCGCGGAGGTAGCGGAGCATCCACGCCTCGCATTCGAGCGTGCGGTCGGGCGAAGGCTGCTTGGCCACGAAGCGCTCGCCGCCGGGCAGGTCGCAGCGATAGACCGGTGCTACGCACCCGCCGCCCATCGCCGCGATGCGCACGGGGCGCTGGCCGAGAAGATGTTCGATGCAGTCGGCGAGTTCTCTCATGCCGCGATGATGCTCGTGACTCCCTCCCCCCGTAGCGGGGGAGGGTCGGGTGGGGGTCACGACGCCGGCGCACGCCGGCCAAGAAGCACTTCGCGACGACACCGTGCACACAGATCGAATAAACGTCGGTGGCCAAACCTCCATCCAACCTTCCCCCGCAAGCGGGGGAAGGCTCTTGATTGCGCTCAGGCGACTTTCATGCGCGTCTCGATCTCATCCAGCAGCGCGTCGATGCCGGCCTCGACCAGGTCGAGCACGTCGTCGAAGCCCTGGGGTCCGCCATAGTAGGGATCGGGCACGTCGCGATGCGTGGCCGCGCGCACCAGCCCCATGAACAGGCGAAGCTTCCCGGCGCCATCGCCGGGCGCCATGCGCTTCAAGATGCGCAGATGGCCCTCGTCCATGGCCACGACGAGATCGAAGGCGCGGAAATCGGCGGCGCTCACCTTGCGCGCGAACATGCCGGCCATGGGATAGCCGCGGCGCTGCGCGGCCGCGCGGGCACGAGGATCAGGTGGCTCTCCTGTGTGATAGCCGTGCGTGCCGGCCGAATCGGCGAAGACGCGGTGGCCCAAGCCGCGGGCGGCGGCCTTGGCGCGCAGGACGGCCTCGGCCGTCGGCGAGCGGCAGATATTGCCGGTGCAGACGAAGAGAATCTTCATCGCGGGACGAAGATGCTCGGCGCGATCACGTCGACCGTCAGCTCCTGCCAGGTCACGGCGTGCGCCGGCACCACGTCGCCGCGGCGCTCCTCGATCGCGTAGATCTGGTTGGCCTGGAGCGAGAGCCCGCCTTCGTGCTCGGCGAAGACGACGACGGCATCGCGCCGGCTCGAGCGGTCGGGCGCGTGAATCCAGGCGTTGAGCGCGATGGCCGCGGCGCCGATGGCGCCTGCTTGCGCCTCGACGCCGAGATCGGCGCGCAGCGCTTCGAGATCCTGCTGCGAGCTGCCGTCGCCGATTGTGGCTTCTGCCATCACGATCTCGGTATCGCCTTTCATGTCGAGAGTCAGCGCGAAGGGCCGGAACTGGCCTTCCTCCTCGAGCAGGCGCTTGGCCGCGGCCAGAGCCTCCTCGATCAGGCGCGTGCAGGCGTCTTCGCCGGGATCGTCGGCCACGATCGTTCTCCCTTCGCGCCCCGAAACTAAACCACGGAGATGAGGTGATTGCGGTTCGGTGGCTGTCCTCCAGACTGAAGGTGCAAACGGGGTGCGCGTGGTGCGGCCCCAAGCAACAGTGGAGGACAGCCGTGAAGTACTTTGCCGGTTTGGATGTGTCGATGGAAGA
>DATBLL010000272.1:0-19565 GCA_036555425.1 Alphaproteobacteria bacterium
CTTGGCGCCGGCGAGCGGCACCGAATATTGGAAGCCCATATAGGTGATGGGATATCGCGGGTAGACGAGAAGGACTTTCATGCCCGGCTCCCGGCTCGCGCCGCGAGAGTAACGCGCGACGCGGGCGGCTGTCACCCGAATCCGCGCGGAGCCTCAGCGCAATTTCGCGCCGAACGCCACCGGCACGGTCACGAGGCTCGCGCCGCCCGCGGCTGGAAATATCAGCTTGCTCAAGAATTCGCGTATGGCGGCGGCGGCGGCGGCCGCATCGGCGGCGGGGCGCGCGACCGGCAGCAGCCGGTCGAACAAGATCTCGTCCTTGAGCACGCGCCCGTCCTCGCCGACGGTGAGCCGCACCGCGACCAGACCGGCGAGCCCGTTTCCGGCTTCGTCGGCGCGGCTTTTCAAGGCCGCCGCCTCGCGCTCCAATATCGCCGCGACCGCCGCCGGCGCCAGCGCGCCCGTCACCGCCACCGCGCCTTCGGACACGTGGCCGTGCAGCACGATGCGCCCGTCTTGCGGCACCATCGTGCCCTCGAGGCGCGGCACCGCATGCAGCATGCGGTCGTCGAACAACAGCAGGCGATTGAAGCGCGCCGGCACCAGCTCGTAGAGGCCGATCCCGGCATTGGGGCGCGTGATCGCCGCTGTGCCGATGTAGTCCTGCTCCTTGAAGATCAGCGTCTCGCCGCCCTCGAATTTCCGCCCGTCCCAGCGCGTCAGTGAATAGACGTAGCCGAAGCGGCCGTTCTTGGCGTCGTTGTGCAGGCCCTGCTGGCAGCCCGCCACGTAGAGGCTCAGATAGGGCCAAGTGACGTCGCCGAGGCCGAAGCGATAGAGCGCCATGGCGCGCAGGCGCGCGAGGAAGCGGTCGAGCAGCGCGCGCGGCAGAACCTTCTCGGGCGAGGTGCGAAGATAAGTGTAGAGCCCCGGCACGTGCCAGTAGTTCCAGACCTGATGCGTTTCGGGTCTGTGCTTTGCGGGCTCCGCGAAATGCGCATCGATGGCGGCGCGGAGCGCCTCCGCTTCCGGAAAAAAATCGTCGACGACGGTATAGCCCGGCAGCATCGAGCTGGCGTCCTCTCGCCCCCGGGCATCAATAGCGCAGCGGGTGCTTCGCCTCCAGCCATGGCGCGGCGGATGGTCTAGCCGGCGGCCTGGAAATGCGAGGCGGGGCGAAGGCGCGCGCGCGGCGCGCGCTCGCGGTCGAGCAGGCAGAGATGGGCGGCTGCAAGCAGCGCCACCGCCACCGGGAAGAGCAGCGTCACGCGATGCGGGAAATCCGGCTCGCGCGAGAGCAGGCCCATCACCACGAGATAGCCGGTGTGGAGGCCGCCGAAGACGAGCGCGCCGCTGCCCACGATCTTGAGCACGCCCTGGCGGAGATGCGCGCCGATCGAAAAGACGATGGCGAGGGCGAGCAGCGCGTAGGCAAGCGAGAGCAACGGGTGGATCAGGCGCTTCAGGCCTTCGATCAGCCAGGCCGAGCGTTCCGCTCCGGTCACCGCGGGCGGCGGGAACAGCAGGTGCTGAATGTGCCGCTCGAAGAAGCCCCAGATGCGCTGGCTCACGTCCTTCTGCGTGTAGACGCGCGCGATTTCGTGGGAATATTGCGCGAAATGCGTGGCCCCGGCGCCGACGGGATTGGATTTGGCGTCGGGCGCGCCGGTGATGAAGCCATTCTCGAACACCACATAGACGCGGCCCTCGGCGCGCATGAACGTCGCCGTCTGCGCCGTGATCACGCGCGCGCCCTCGGGGTCCTGGATGCGCACGATGACGTTGCGCACCGTGTCGTGCGAGATCCGCGCGCCGATATAGACCTCGGCGCCGGGGCTCAATTGCGAGAACGCGTTCTCGCGCAGGCTGGCGGGCCGGATGTTCTTCTCGGCGACGTAGATGCGCTCGGCGAACTCGCGCATCGCTTCGGGCAGCGTGTAGAGCGACATGGCGGCGCACACGGCGGCGGCGACGCCGGATGCGATCATGCCCGGCAAGACGAGCTGCCACACGCTGAGCCGCGAGGCCTGCATGACGACGAGCTCGCGGTCGGTCAGCGCCGTGAAATAGGTGAAGCCGATGGCGATCGCGACCACCCCGGGCATGGAGAGGTAGGCGATCATCGGCAGCCACAGCAGCATCATGTAGAGGAGCTCGAAGAAGCCCACGAGCTCGCGGCTGTAGGCGTCGTAGAGCGGCCCGGCATGGGCGAGCAGCATCGGCAAGCAGAAGCCCGGCGTCGCCAGCAGCAGCGCCTTCAAGCACTTTTTCAGCAGGTAATACTGAGCGAGAACCATGTTATGGTTCCTGCAACGATGCCGGTCTCCCCTCCGGGCTTGCTGTTCTCTCACAATTCGCGCGAGCCGACAAATCAGCAAAGTGTTCGAGCCGCCCGCCCGCGCTTTCGCCGCGATGGATTCGGCGGAGGCGCGCGGCTACGCTCGCTTCATTCCATCGCCCGCCGCCCATGATCGCCTCGACACACGAGATCCAGGTCCGCACGCCGGCGCCGGCACCCGGCCATGCCGCCGCTTGAGGCGATCGGTTTGGTCCTGCTCGCAATCTGGCTGGGCGCGCTGGCCTTCCATATCGCCAGCGTGGCCGCCGCGCTGACACAGGCTTCGTTCCGCCGCCGGCGCGCCGCGGACACCGGCGCGCGCCCGCCGGTTTCGATCATTGTGCCGACGCGGGAGACCGGACCCGCCTTCCGCCAGCGCCTTGCGGAACTTGCGAGCCTCGCCTATCCGGACTTCGAGATCATCGTCGCCTCCGAGCGCCGCGAGCCCGAGGTCGAGGCGGCGCTTGCGGCACTGGCGCCGGAGCGCGCCGCTCGCGTGCGCACCAGCATCGACGCCACGCGCCACAGCTTCAACCCCAAGGTCAACGTTCAGATCGCCGCTTATCGCGCGGCCGCGCACGACCTGATCTTCATGACCGACGACAACGTGCGCTCGCCGCCGGACCGCATCGATTCGTTGCTGCCTTATCTCGGCGGCGAGGTGGGACTGGTGTCCGCCGCCGCCATCGGCGTCGAGCCCGAGGGCCTCGTGGCGGAAATCGAAGCCGCGTACATGAACGGCTACGGCGCACGCTTCCTGCTCGGCGCCGACCGGATTGGCCGCTCGATCGCCATGGGCAAGACGCTGTTGTTCCGTCGCGCCGACCTCGACCGCGCGGGCGGCATTCTGGCTCTGACCCGGGGCATGGCCGAGGACTCGGTGATCCGCGAAAGTCTCGCCGCCATCGGCTTCACGACGGTGCTGGCGCCGATGCCGGCCCTGCAGCCGCTCGGTCGCCGCCGCTTCGCCGACATGTTCGCGCGCCAGCTGCGCTGGATGGCGGCGCGCCGCTGGCACACGCCCTTCGCGTTCTGGAGCGAGTTGCTCTTGGGCTTTGTTGTTGCGGGTGTCGTGGGCGGCGGCGCGGTTGCGCTTCTCCTCGGCGGCGATTTCGTCCTCGGCCTCGCCGGCACCTGGGGCCTCTGGCTCAGCCTCGATCTCGCCTGCACGCGCGCGCTCGGCTGGCCGGTCTTCTGGCGCTACCCGCTGGCCTGGACGCTGCGCGAGCTGCTGCTTCCGGCCATGTGGCTGCTGACCCTGACCAAGCGCAGCGTGGCTTGGCGCGGCAACGAAGTGCCGCTGCGGCCGCGCATCGCGGCGCTCGGCCAGGATTAGCGGGCGAAAGCGCATGACCGAGGCCCTCTCCATCGCACTGCTGGCGCTGCTCGGCCTCGCGGCGCTTTGCGCGCTGCCGCTCTACGGGCTGCTCGCGGCATTCCTGCTGCGCCGGCGCGCGGCGCTCGCCGCCGAACACGCGTTGCTCGCGGGCGCCAAGAACGCGGCGGACCTTCCGCGCGTGCTCGTCCAGATCCCCACCCACAACGAGCCGCGCGTGATCGCGCGCGCGCTCGCCGCCGTCGCGGCGATGACCTGGCCGCGCGACAAGCTCGAGATCCAGGTGCTCGACGACAGCACCGACGACACCGGCGCCGTCGCCGAGGCCGTGGCGGCGGCGCTTCGCCGCGCCGGCACGCGGATCGAGATTCTGCGGCGCGCGAACCGCGCGGGCTTCAAGGCAGGCGCGCTTCAGGCGGGCCTCGCGCGCTCGGGCGCGCCCTATGTCGCGATCTTCGATGCCGACTACGTGCCGCCCGCCGACTGGCTGCTCAAGACGTACGCGGCGATGCGCGCGGACGAGCGCGCCGGCTTCGCACAGACCCGCATCGCCCACCTCAACCGCGAAAGCAACGCCCTCACCCGCGCCCAGGCGCTGGTGCTCGATCTCCATTATGCGTTCGAACAGCCGGCGCGCGCCTGGAGCGGCTTGCCCATCCGCTTCAACGGCACTTGCGGCCTCTGGCGCCGCCGCGCCATCGACGAGGCCGGCGGCTGGAGCGCGGCCACGCTCGCCGAGGACCTCGACATCGCCTATCGCGCGCAGAGCCTGGGCTGGCGCGCCGTCTATCTCGTCACCGTGTCGGCGCCGGGCGAGCTGCCGGCGAGCTGGCGCGCCTGGAAGGCACAGCAATATCGCTGGACCAAGGGCACCGCCGAGGCGACGCTCAAGACGCTGGGCGGAATCCTGCCGCGCCTTTCGCTGTGGCGGCGCTGCCTTTTGATCGCATACGCGGCGGCGGAGACGCTTCTTCCCATCGCCGCGGTGCTGGCCGTGCTGGCCGGCATCGCGCATATGGCCGCGAGCGGCCGCCTCTACGACCCGCTGCTGACGGCCGCGATCTGGGGGACGATCGCGTTCCATGCCGTGGCGCGGATCACATCGGTTGTTTTGAGCCGGCGCATGCTCGCGGAGGCGCCGCGCCGCCGGCTGCTCGGCGACCTCGCGGCGGCGTTGGCGTTCGAGGTTTCGCTCCTCGCCGAGCGCATCCGGGCCACGGCGAGCGC
The DNA here is from genome assembly GCA_036555425.1 of Alphaproteobacteria bacterium. Classification (GTDB taxonomy): domain Bacteria; phylum Pseudomonadota; class Alphaproteobacteria; order Bin65; family Bin65; genus SBBV01. The sequence goes on from DATBLL010000272.1 coordinate 4,902, forward strand.
GCTGGCCGGCCGCAAGAGCGGCTTCGTGCGCACCGAGAAGCGCGGTGTCTGAGCTTCAGCGCCGCGCGCGGAGCGGCCACCGCCAGCGCGTCTCGATCCGCGCGCCGCGCCACTCGATCTCGCGCGTGAACGCCGCCACGATTGTCAGCGCTGGATGGGCGAGATCGCGCAGCACCCAGGCGACGGGGCTCAGCCAGACGAGCGGCCAGCCTGCGGCGGCGCCGAGCAGCAGCTCGCCGCCATACCAGATCGCGGCGCTTGCGCCGAGGGCCGCCCACCACGAAAGACCGAAGATGCCGGCGAGGGCGACGGCGCCGAGCAGGTTGAAGACGAGGCCGCCGATCCAGATCTCGAGCACGAAGGCGAGGGGATCGTGGCACTTGGTGCAGTTCTTCCAGCGCAGGTGGCGCAGCGCCAGATCGCGCCAGGAGCGCGCGCCGATGGGGCGGTTCGCATAGCGCCGCGCGAGCTCGAACCTTCCGCCGAGGCCGCGCAGGGCCCGGGCGAGCGCGTTGTCTTCGCACGGGCCCTCGGCCAGGCGCGCGAAGCCGCCCGCCGCTTCGAGGTCGGACTTGCGGAACGCGAAGGCGTTGCCGAAGCCGGCGGCCAGGCCCAAGACGTCGAGCAGCGCTTCGATCCGCAACAGGTAGCCGTTGCAGGTGGCGGCCTCGATCTCGGCGGGAAGGCCGCGCGCCGCGCAGCCGAGCGGCGCCGCCGTGACCGCGCGCGCGCCCGCCGCGAGACGGCCGAGCAGCTCGTTCAGCAGAGCGGCGTCGACGGCCACCGTATCGTCGAAGAACACGATCGCGTCGTGGCGCGCGGCGCGATAGGCCTTGGCGACGTTGCGGAGCTTTGGGTTGGCGAATTCGGCGGCCTCGCCGACGAGGAGCTGCACGCGGCCCGGATCGGCGGCGGCGATCGGCGCCGCGATCGCGTACGCGGGATCGCGCGCCGCGGCCACGGCCAGGATGATTTCACCGGAGAAGGATTCGAGCCGCGCCAAGCCCTCGAGATTGCGCGCGAGGGAGGGCGCTGCGCCCTTGATCGGCACGATGATCGTGGCGGGCCCGGGCGGCGCGGCGAAGACGCGGCGCCGGCGCATCAACACCGCGGCCGCCGATGCGAGAAAGAAGCCGAGCACGGCGAGCCACGCGATTGCGGCCGCGGCGTTCATAGCCTGCACGGGCGGGGGGACCGGCGGCGGCGTTCGCGGCGCGCGATCAAAGGACGGGGCGCGCTACGCCCTTGTCGCGCCGCTGCGCGGCAGGTGCAGCGGCGGATGAATCTCGTTGCCCGTTCCGCGCGTGGACACCACGATGCCGATCGGCGAGGCGTAGGGGCGATCGTCGTGACGGCGCTTGCCGTTCAATTGGCGCGCACCCGCGGCCGCGTCGATCGCCGCCAGCAGCGCCGTGATGTCCTCGGGCGTGTGCTCGGAGCAGACGCTGAAGCGGATGATGCAGGCGCCCCGCGTGGTGGATGGCGGCATGAGCAGGTTGGCGTAGAACCCCGCGTGGAGCAGAGAACTCCACAGCGAGTAGCACGCATCGAGGTCGTCGAAGATCATCGGCACGACGGGCGAGCGCGCGTTGATGGTCGCGAACCCGCGCAGCTGCAGGCCCTGGCGGAGCTGATCGACGTTGCGCCACAGGCGGGCGCGCCGGTCGTCGGCGGCGCGGATCTTGCCGAGCGAGGCGCGGATCGCGGCAACCACGGGCGGCGGCAGCGCCGCCGTGAACATGAACGCGCGGGCCGTGTAGCGCAGGCAGAAGAAATCCGGGTGATTCGAGGCGGCGAAGCCGCCCATGAGGCCGAAGCTCTTGCTGAACGTACCGGTGAGGATCTCGACCTCGTCGCCGATGCCGATCTCCCTGACGAGGCCCGAGCCTTCGGGGCCGTACATGCCGAGGCTGTGCGCTTCGTCGACGAGCAGGTTGCAGCCGAGCTCGGATTTGAGGCGCGCGATTTCGATGAGCGGCGCCGTGTCTCCTGCCGCGCTGTAGACGCTCTCGATGACGATGAGGACGCGCGCCATCTTCTCCTTGATTTCGCCGAGAAGGCTGCGGAGATGCGCGATGTCGTTGTGGCGGAATTTGATCTTGCGCGCGGCGCTCAGCATCACGGCGTCGTAGATGCTGGCGTGGCACTCTTCGTCCATCACGATCACGTCGCCGGCGCCGCAAAGGCCGGCGATCGCGCCGAGATTGGCCTGGAAACCCGTCGAGAATACGATCGCGCACCGCTTGCCGACGAAAGCGGCGATGTCACGCTCGAGCTCGTAGTGATCGGGCAGATTTCCCGAGGCGACGCGCGAGGCGGTGGTGCCGACGCCGTTTGTCTCGATCGCCGCGGCGGCGGCCTGCTTGACCTCCGGCTCGAAGGTCATGCCGAGATAGTTGTTGGTGCCGAAGAGCTTGGTGCGCCGACCGCCGATGACGGCCTCGGTGGGAGACAGAATACGCTGGACTTGGATTTCCAGCGGATTCGGGCCATCGATGATCTGCAGCAGCGCGGAACGCCGGCGTGCTAAGGACTCGATACCCGAAAAGATGGAACGACGGCCGTCCCCCAACTCCCGCTCCCCAGCTGGCACGGATTATCGATCAAATGCTCCGCCTCCTTGAAGCCGGAAGCTAGACATTTCCCCTTGTGGGCGCAAGCTGCAATGATCGTGCCGAGATTTGCGATCACATGATAACGCGATGACGAACGTCGTCATAACGGGAGCGAGCAGCGGCATCGGCGCGGCGCTCGCGCGCCTCTATGCCGGGCACCGTGCCCGTCTGTTGCTCATTGCGCGCGATGCCGCGCGTCTCGCGCGCGTCGCGGCGGAATGCCGCGCGCGCGCCGCCGCCGTCGAAACCGCGAGCGTCGACGTGCGCCATCGCGCGGAGCTGGCCGCAGTATTGCGCGATTTCGATGCCCGCCATGCGATCGACGTGATCGTGGCGAATGCCGGCGTTACCAGCATCCTCGAACCCGAGGCCGCGGTCGAAAGCGGCGAGGATTTCCAGCGCGTGCTCGAAACCAATCTCGTCGGCGCCTTCAACACGGTGGGGCCGGTGGCCGAACGCATGGCGGCGCGCGGCGCCGGGCGCATCGGACTCATCGGCTCGCTCGCGGGACTGCGCGGCCTGCCCTACTCGCCGGCCTACTCCGCTTCGAAGGCGGGTTTGAAAGCCATGGGCGAGGCGATGCGCGCGAAGCTGAGACCGCACGGCGTCTCGCTGACGATCGCTTCGCTCGGCTTCGTGGTGACCCCGCTCGACGACGGGATCGAAAGCCCGAAGCCGTGGCGCATGACGCCGGAGCGCGCGGCGGCGCGGATCGCCGCGGCCGTCGCCGCGGGGCGCGCGCATGTGGCATTTCCGCTTCCGCTCGCATCGGCGACGCGCTTCCTGGCGTTCCTGCCGCCGCGGGTCGGCGACGCCTTGCTGCGTCTCGTCACCGTCACGCGGCGCAAAGCCCCGGACTGACGGCAAGGACGCAATGCGCGAGACGCCCCCCATCGTCGTGCGCCCGGTCGGCTCGCCGCGAGAGCGTGAAATATTTCTCCGCGTGCCCGAGCACATCTTTGCCGGCGATCCGGCCTGGGTGCCGCCGCTCCATCGCGACGAGCGCTGCAAGCTCGCGCCGGGCTGCCACCCCTTCTTCGATCACGGCCGGGCCGCGTTTTGGATCGCGTGGCGGGGCGATACGCCGGTGGGCCGCATCAGCGCGCAGATCAACGAACTCGCCGCGCGGCCCGGCGCCCCGCTCACCGCCCATTTCGGCATGCTCGACGCCGTCGACGACGCCGAGGTCTTCGCGGCGCTGACCGGCGCGGCGTGCGAATGGGCGAGAGCCGACGGGGCCGTGGCGCTCGAGGGGCCCTACAGCCTCTCGCTCAACGAGGAGTTCGGCGTGCTGATCGACGGATTCGAGGCGCCGCCCGTCGTGATGATGGCGCATACGCGGCCCTACTATCTGCGGCGACTCGAGGCGCTGGGCTTCGTCAAGGCCAAGGATTTCCACCACCAGGTCATCCTGCCGGAGCCGGTGACGCTGGCGAAGATGCGCAGTTTCTTCGGCCGCATCCGGATGCCCGAGAAGTGCACGCTGCGCCACGCGCGCGCCCGGACGCTCCGGCGCGATTTTCATCTCGGCATGCGCGTCTACAACGCGGCGTGGCGGCAGCAATGGGGTTTCTTGCCGGTGACCGACGCCGAGGTGGATTTTCTCGCCGACCGCCTCCGCTTCATCTTCGACCCCAAGCTCATGATGCTGGCCGAGCGCGAGGGCGAGGTGATCGCGCTGTGCTGCTGCATTCCGGACTACAACGAGGCCACGCGCGACCTCGGCGGCCGCCTGCTGCCGTTCGGTTGGCTGAAATTGGCCTGGCGCGTCGCGCGGCGGCGGATCAAGGGCGCGCGTCTCATCCTGATCGGCGTCGACCCGCGCTATCACAAGACGCCGGGCGGGGCGGCGCTGCACATGATCATGGTCTACCGCATGATCGAGTATCTGCTTTCGCGCGGCTACCGCGCGCTCGAGCTCGCCTGGATGAGCGAGGACAATCGCGACATGCTGAAGCTCGCCGCCTACTTCGGCGCCAGGCACCGCAAGACCTACCGCGTGCTGATTCTACCGTTGATTTGAAATATCAGGTGTGCGCGGCGGCGATGGCGGCGAAGGTCGCGATCCGGACGCCGTTGCGCGCGCAAAGCTCGGCGAAGCCGGAACTGGCGAGAAATGCGTATTCGTGCTCGCGGCACGCCATCCAGGGCCGCGCGCGCTCCACGGGGCCCGCGCAATGGCCGGGATGGCAGACGATCAAGTGCCGCGGGCCCATGGCGATGAGGAACGACGGAAACAGCGCGGCATAGGCCGCAGCCTTGCGCACGTCGTAGAAGCCGCTGATGCCGGCATTGGTCGGGATCGCGAGCGCTTGCGCCTTGCGGCCGAGGCGCCGGCCGAGATAGGCGGCCGAGAAGGCATCGGCCACGCCCTGCCCGCGCCGCCGGATGTTGGCGAGCGGCTCGGCGCAGACGCGCAGCCACGGCCGCCAGCGCGGCGCACCCGCGGCGATCGCCTCGACCACGAGCGCATCGACGAGCGGAAACTGGTGCGCGTGATGATGTCCGTCGACGTAATCGGGCCGGCGGCCGACGCCATCGGCAAAGGCTTCGATCTGCCGCGCGATCTCGCGGCGCACGTCGTCGCGGCGCAACCGCTTCGCGACGATGGCCGCGAGCAGCCCGCCTTGAGTCCGCGCCTTGCCCCCGGGCGCCAGCGAGGAAGCGCCGGTAAGCGGCGCGAACTCGGTGAGCGTGAGATGCAGCCCGAGCTCGACGCCCTTACCGAGGCCGCGCAGGCGCGCCGCGTCGGCGCGCCAGGCCGGCGCCGTGACCATGCCGCTCACCGCCGAGAGCCGGGATTTTCCGGCGAGATCGAGAATGGCCGCGTCGACGCCTTGCGTCAGGCCGAAATCGTCGGCGCAGAGGATGAAGGGCCGGCTCATGCGCGTCCCCGCCGGGCTTTCGTTCAGGGGCGGCACCAACGGCGCGCGCCGCCGCCTCAGGCCTCGATCAAGAACCGCGATGCATCGTCGTGCTCTTCGTGCACCGCGTTCTGGTATTTCGGAATGACGTCGCCCGGCGCGCCCATCTCGCGGATGCGCCCGCGATCGATCCAGATCACGCGGTCGCAGAGATTGGAGAGCTCGGCCGCGCTGTGCGACACCAGCAGGATCGAGCCGGTGCGCCGGAAGTTGCGCAGGAAGTCCCTGCACTTGTCCTGGAACGCGGTGTCGCCGACCGAGAGCGATTCGTCGATGATCATGAGCTCGGCGTCGACATGGGCGCAGATCGCGAAGGCGAGGCGCATGAACATGCCGGTGGAATAGAGCTTCATCGGCTGATCGATAAACTGGCCGATGGCGGCGAATTCGGCGATCGAACCGAACCGCTTGATGATATCGGCGCGCTTCAAGCCGAGCACGACGCCGCCGATGATGGCGTTCTCGCGCCCGGTGAGCTCGGTATCGAAGCCCGTGCCCAGCGAGAGCACAGGTGCGATGCGCCCATTCACCTCGACCTCGCCATAGGTGGGCGTCGTGATGCCGCAGATGATCTGCAGCAGCGTGGACTTGCCGGCGCCGTTGCGGCCGATGATGCCGATGCTCTCGCCGCGCCGCGCCTCGAAGCTGATGTCGCGCAGCACCCAGTAGTCGCGGTAGTATTTCTTGAACCGCCCGAACACCATCTGTTTGAAGCGATCCGCGTAGTGCGTGTAGAACTGATACGATTTGCCGACGCCGGCGGCGCGGATCATCAGGTCAGACGACATCGACCAGAATGCTCCGATAGCGCATGAACATGGCGTGGCCGCCCCAGAAGAACACGAGCGAGACCGCCCACCCGGCGGCGTAGATCGCGAGATCCGGCAGCGTGCCGCGCAGCGCGAGGTCGCGCGTCATCTCGATGTAGCAGGCGAGCGGATTGAGATAGGCGAAGCTGCGCGCCGGCTCGGGCACGTCGGACACGCTGTAGAAGACCGGGCTGCCGAAGATCATCAGCGGCATGATCGACGTGACGATGTGGGCCACGTCCTGCGTCAGCGATCCCAGCGCCGCGAAGAACCACACGATGCCGAGCAGCATGAGGCAATAGGGCACCAGCACGATCGGAAGCAGCAGCACGGTCGGCGGAATCGTCCCGGTCAGCGCGAGCTCGAAGGCGAGCAGGATCACGAAGCTGATGCCGGCATAGATGAGCGCGCGGCAGAGCGCGATCCAGCCGAGCGTGTCGCTGGGGAAGATCGTCTTCTTCAAGAACCAGGCGTTCTCGCGCATGAGATTGGGCGCGCGGGCGAACAGCTCGTTGAAGAGATTGAAGGGGATGAGTGCGGCGAATATGAAGAGCGCGTAGTGGCCGACCCCGGCCTGGGCGCTCGACGAAATCTTGAACGGCCCGGTGAACACGACCGTGTAGGCCGAGAGCATCACCAAGGGCCCGATCACCGCCCAGATCCAGCCCAGTGCGGACCCGCGGAAGCGCTGAGCGAACTCACGCTGCACGATGACGCGGATGAGTTCGCGATGCCGCCATCCGGTGGTGAACGGCAGCGCCAGCCATCCGAACGGCTCGGTGCCGCTTTTTCTGGCAGGAATCATGGGCGACGATTTGAGCAAGCGCGGCTTTGATACGTCACGCGCCGCGGGCGATCAAGGGAGCCGCGACCTCGCGCCGTCCCGCGCGGCTGAGCTCGTCGTCGAAATATGCGATCGTGCGCGCGAGTCCCTCGCGCAGCGGGACTTTCGGCGCCCAGCCGAGCGTCTCGGTCGCCCGCGCGATGTCGGGCTGGCGGCGCGTGGGATCGTCGGTCGGGCGCTCGCGGAACGAAAGCCTGGAGCGGCTCGCGGTCATCTCGAGCACGAGCTCCGCGAGCGCGCGGATCGTCGTCGGCGCCGGATTGCCGAGATTGAGTGGCCCCGGCCCCGCCGCGCCGCTGCCCATGAAGCGCAGCATGCCTTCGACGAGGTCGTCGACATAGCAGAACGAGCGCGTCTGGCTGCCGTCGCCGTGGATCGTAATCGGCTCGCCGGTGAGCGCCTGGACGATGAAATTGGAGACCACGCGCCCGTCGTTGGGGTGCATGCGGGGCCCGTAGGTGTTGAAGATGCGCGCCACGCGGATGTCGAGGCCGTGCTGGCGGTGATAGTCGAAGAAAAGCGTCTCGGCGCAGCGCTTGCCCTCGTCGTAGCAGGCGCGCGGGCCGATCGGGTTCACGCTGCCGCGATAGTCCTCATTCTGCGGATGCAGCTCGGGGTCGCCGTAGACCTCGGAGGTCGAGGCCTGGAGGATGCGGGCCTTGGTGCGCTTGGCGAGGCCGAGCATATTGATCGAACCGTGCACCGAGGTCTTGGTCGTCTGCACCGGATCGCGCTGATAGTGGACCGGCGACGCCGGGCAGGCGAGGTTGAAAATCCAATCGACCTCGACATAGAGCGGGAACGTGATGTCGTGGCGCAGCACCTCGAAATAAGGATCGCCGAGCAGGTGCGCGACGTTCTCCTTGCGCCCGGTGAAGTAGTTGTCGGCCGAGATGACGAGATGACCCTCGGCGAGCAGGCGCGCGCAGAGATGCGAGCCGATGAATCCGGCGCCGCCCGAGACCAAGATGCGAGTGCGCGCGAAAGGAAGGCGGGTGTCCGTCGCGGCGGCCATGCGCTCACCAATAGGTCGGGCGGCGGAAGGTGATCCAGCAGAAATCGCGCCGGTATCCCTGGGCCCACTGCGCGACGCGCATGAAGACGTTTCTCCAGAACTGGCCGAGGATGTAGTCGCGCCTGACGCGGTGGGCGCGCAGGATGCGAAAGCCCCGGCGAATGCCGCAGAAGCGCATGGCGACGACGGCGAACAGGCGCTCGCCCAGCACTTCGCGGAATTTCGCCGCATCCTCTTCGAGACAGGCCCCGATGTGCGAGCGCGGAGTGTGCTCGGCGGTGCGCTTGTCGCGCAGCAGCGGCGCGAAGCCGCCGAGCACGAGGTTGTCGGCGAAATTGTTGGCGCCGTGGCGGCGGTACGACCCCAGCACCCGGTCGATGACCGCGGTGCCGCCGATGGCATGCGCGAAGTTGGCGAGAAAATCGTCGGCCGAGATGCGCATCTCGATATCGCGCGCCATGATGAGCGCGAGCACGTCGCGGCGGAACATCATCGAGCTGGTGGTGCCCCAGATCCAGTATCCCGGCCAGTTGGCATCGGCGGCGATGAGCTCGACGCCGAAGCGCAGGGCGAACGGCCGGCTCTCGATCTCGTGCGCGGTGAGGAGGCGGCGCGGCAGCGCCATGAACGGGAAATACTGCCGGCGCGGATTGACGCCGAGGCGGTTGCCTTCGGCGTCGATGATCCATTGGTCGGACGTCGACATCGCGGCATAGATCTTGCTGCTGAGATGGCACGCCACGTTGGCGGCGGCGAAATCCTCGTCGAGGAGATCGTCGGCATCGAGGAACGCGACGAACTGTCCCTTCGACGCCGCGAAGCCCTTGCGCATCGCGCCGTATTGGCCGGCGTTCTCTGCGCCGCGCAGGACCGTCGTCGCGAAGCGCGGCGCCGAGCGCTCGATCTGGTCGAGGACGGCGTGGCTGTCGTCGCTCGAGTTGTCGTCGACGATCACGCATTCGACGCGCGGATAGGCCTGCTTCTGCACCGAATCGAAGCAGGCGCGGAGATAGCGCGCATAATTGTGGTTCGTGATGACGACGCTGACCAGCGGAAGCCGGTCCGCCGGGGCAGTCTCGCTGCCGGTCTTGGGGCGGGAAGCAATATTCATGCGCGCGCGGGCGGCGGTCCAGCCGGATTGCGGCATGTTGCCGCCAGACCCCGACCCGTGCAAGGCGGAGCTTGCCCGGCCGAGCGGGGGCGCAAAATCCGCTGGCGTCCGGCGCGCGATGGCTTAAGCATCGTCAGGAGGGGCGTCGCCGGCTGCGCCCGGATTAGGACAGGCTTAGGACGAATGCGAATCGCATTGCTCAATTGCTATCTCCAGGGCGGCCACATGGAGAACGCGGAGGTAGAGTCGACCGCGCGCTTCATCGAGGGTGCCCGCCGAATGGGCATCGAGGCCAGGACTTTCGCGCGCAGCGAGGACATCTATCCCTTCGAGCCCGATTTTGTGCTCGCGATCTCTTACCAGGACGCGAAACTCACACCCTTTCCCACCTATGGGCTGCTGACCATGCCGGTGGGCTGGATCAAGACTCTGCCCCGCTTCGTGCGCAATGTCTTGAGCTACGACGGCTATTGGACCGTCTCTCCGAGCGTCTCGCAATTCGTCGCTGGCATCCACGAGAAGGCCGGAAAGTCACACTTCGGCGCCTTTGCGGCGATTTCCTACGCCCGCACGGAATTCGTGCCGCTCGACTTCTCGCGCGCCTGGGCTGCGTATCTCGGCACGAATTGGGACGGCCAACGCCACGGCGAGATCTTCCGCGCGCTTGCGCCGCTAGGGGTCGCGAAATTCTACGGCAAGCACGATCGCTGGTCGCACCTGCCCGCCTCGGCATTCGGCGGCGAGGTGCCTTTCGACGGCGTGTCGGTGCTCGATGCATATCGGTCCGCCGGCGTGGGCCTCTGCCTCAACCATCCGGATTTCGACGCGGACGGCAGTCCGACGAGCCGCATTTTCGAAGTGCCGGCTGCGAGCGCCGTCATGATCGCGGGCCGCAATCGGCTGGTCGAGGATGCGTTCGGCGACGCCGCACTCTATGTCGATGCAGGCGGACCGCCCGAGCAGGTTGCGGGCGCGATTCGCGAGCACGTTGAATGGGTCCGAGCTCATCCTGGCCGGACTTTGGAGATGGCCCGGACTTGCCATCGCGTGTTCAGCGAGCGCTTCGCGCTTGAAGTATTCTTGGCCAATGCCTTGGAAATGCACCGCGCCGCCAGCGTCGGTCTTGGCTTCGCGGTGCCGACCTCCGCTGTCGTTGGCAGCGAGTCGCCGTTCGAGGCTACCGTGATTGTCTCGGTTGACGACGAGACGCTGCCCCGCCTTGGCCGCTGCCTCGACTCGATCGCCGCCCAGACGCTTGCGCCGAGTCGTACCGTCATCGTGGACCAGTCGTCGGTTGCCAAAGCGACCACGGCACTGCAGGGGCGGAGCGGTGCCCTTGTCCTGCACTTGGGCGCGGCGGGCGGACCGACTTCGCTTCCAGCACTGCTCTTGGGCGTACTAGAAAAGATCAAGACGGAATGGGTGTGCTGCATCTCGGCGGAGGAAATTCTCTTCCCCAACCACCTCTTCGCTGCCGCAGAGGCGGTGCGTCGCCATCGCGCACGGCTCGGCCGCGCGCCAACACTTGTCTACTCCGGAATGACGCAAATCTCCGATGCGGCGGAACTGCCGGAGCTGATGAGCGATGACCACAAAGTGGTTCGCAAGGAACACATCCGCATCGCGCAGTTCGATTTCGATCCGGGCTCGCGATCGCCGGAGCCCTTCCCCGTTCACCCGGCGAGCTGCGTCCTGCGCGTACCGACGCTGCGCGCGTCACTGAGCCCTCGCTGGCTGATGCGCTGGATGCTGGATGCGGCTCTTTTGCGCCTTAGGCGTCTCACGCGTGAAGGCGACATCGCCTTCACCGCCGCCGTAACGCTCGCGACATCCCGGCGAGAGATATACCACAGCTTCGGCCGCTTTTTTCCGCCGCCACCCCAGAGGCCACGAACTCAACCATAAAGTCCAGAGCATGCTATGGCTGCCGCCGGCAGGTGACTCCGCGCGGTTGATGTGCAAGAAATCAACGGGGATAGCCCTTAAGGCTGTCGGGGCGGCACATCGCGAGGTCAATTGGCCAATGCACATGCAAAGCGCATCGTCGTTGACGCATTCGCCTGAGGCCGCTCCCGCATGGCTGAAGCGCGTGGCGCTGTTGAACCGCTACGGCCATTGGTGGGACCAGCAGGAGCGGGTCTCGCGCCTGCGCATCGCCTTCGCGCGCACAGGAATCGAGTGCGAATGGTTTGATCGAAGCGATGCGATCGACGCCTTCCAGCCCGACTGTGTCTTAGTGACGTCCCATCAGGATTCGAAGCTGACGAAGTTTCCCACCTACGGCCTCGTCGCCGCGCCGATGCATCACTTTCTCGGCGTTCCGCGATTCGTCCGCAATTTGTTGACCTATGACGGCTACCTGACACTCTCACCGGTGACGAAGCAGATTCTCGGCGACCTCACGTTCTCGGCGCGCAAACTCGACACCAAGACCGCATTCTTCGGCATCACGTTTCCGATGACAGTGCTAGATCAGCCAGATCTGGGCTCCCCGGCCCTGTGTTACGTAGCATCCGATTCAACTCACCCGGTCTTCGACGAGCTGCTGACCCGCCTGGCTCGGTCCCGCGCACTTCGCCTCTATGGTCGCAAGGGGCGATGGAGGGGCAGGCTGGCGCAAGCCTACGCCGGCACGCTGGCGAGCGACGGCGAGGCGATCGCCGGCGGGTATCGCCAGGCCGGCGTCGGGCTCTGCCTCAACGCCTGCGACGACCTCAACAAGCTGATCTCGCCGCGCCTGTTCGAGATCGTGGCGAGCGGCGCGGTCGCGATCGCCAACCGCAGCAATCATCTCGTTGAGACTTTCGGCAATTCGCTGCTTTACATCGATCCGTATGCGGATGTCGGTGAAACGCAAACAACGATCCTTGAGCACCTTGCATGGATCAAGGCGCATCCAGAGGAAGCGCAGCGTAAGATCATCCGCGCGCATCGAGTTTTCGTCGAGCGTTTCGCACTTGAACGGCTGATTCCCAACCTGATCGCGCTGCATCAGGAGACGCTCGTGGCCAAGGGCTATGTGCCCGCGCCCAACGAGGAGCCACAGACGCTGCCCTCGGTGAGCTACATCGTGCGCACGGGGGGCCGCAGCCGCCCTTATCTGGCGCGCGCGCTCGACAGCCTTGTCGCGCAGGATTATCCGAACCTCCAGGTCATCTTGGTGCTGCACAAGCGCTTCGAGTGGCTCAAGGACATCGTCGACCGATATTCGGCAGCGCTGAAGGTCAAGGTTGTCGAAGCACAGGGCTCGCTGCGCTCGACGGCGATCGTGCGCGGAATGCAATCAGTCGATACCGATCTGTTCGGCCTACTCGACGATGACGACGAGCTGCTCCCGAATCACGTGCGTACACTGGTGAAGACCCTGCGATATCACAACGGGCGCGACTGGCGGGGCCGCATTCTGCTCGCCTATGCTTCGAGTTTCATCGTCAGTGACGATAAGGTCTTTCCGGAGCGACAACAATGGCGCGATTCCCTTATTGAGGAGCGCGGTGAGCGTAGGGTTCTGGAGCACTATCGCTTCTACAATGCCGAGGAGATGGCGAATCATTTCTGGTACGTTATGTCGAACGCCTGGCTAGCACATCGCGACATTATCGACGATGAAGTGCTAGCCGACCCCGAAACCGACACCTGCGAGGATCTCTATTTCGAGCTTCAGTTCGCGCAGCGCACTCATTTCGCGTTTTCCGGCGAAACGACGGCCATCCACCACTATCACTCAAACGGTAATTCGACCTTCGTCGATGCCCACCGACACGAATATGATACTCTGCGCCACGGCCTGCGCACTCACATGCGTACCTTCCCGCGCATGACGCAGTACTATTCGCATTTGACTAGCCGGATGCAGGCGAGCGAGCCGCCCTATCACATTTCACCATTCACTCCGCCAAATCCGAAACCGCTTGGTTATTGCAGCGTTGAGCCCGAGGTGGTGTCTGATTCCCGGTCTCCCCTGCTATCCGGCACGAGAATTCCAAATCCTTTCTCGCTGCTTCGATCACTTTTTGCGCGCAGCCGCATAAAGTGAAACCACGCTATCTGTCAGGTCCTTAATTGAAAACACGGCAGGTCGACCTCACTCGTAAATGCCTTTTCCCCTCCGCACAATATGACGCAGATGGTTGCCCATCAGAGGTTCGCTGACAGACATCGGTATCGATGACGCCCCAACGTAGGGATCGGTCAGTGTGCGTATCATGCTAACGACTTCTGCGTCGTCGAATGGAGGCCACTCGAAGACAAAATCAAAGTCGAACAGGTCTCGTAGGCTATAATTCTGCTGCATTCGCGCATATTTTGATTCCAATCCGGCAATTACCCGTTTGTCCTGTGACCATATCCGCGGGCGGAATGCCAACGAAGGGAGATCAATCTCGAGGCAATGGGAAAAGCTATTCTTTAACGGTCCATCAATGACAGCATTTGGGACACCCGGTAGCGTGTTCACCTCAAAGAAGAGCCCCGATTGCGACTCTAGCAATTTAGGCACAGTGCGGCAGTAATAATCAATCGCCGGACCACTCATTTCGTGAAGGGACATAGCGTTAAAGGCGAACACCGGGCGCAATCTATCCTCGTAATCTGGGAGGGTGTAATTCGGGATGTACATGAAGCCGGGTGTTTTCATTACCTCCACTGGATTTGCAAGTACTTGGGGCAAGTCGGCTCGGCGTAAACCGTCAGTGGTAGCAACGAAGTGCTGGGCGTCCGGCCTCGCGACGTTCAGATAGGCGTACGCGATGGCGAGAACCTGCGGAATGTCACAAAGCACGTAAGTGCAGTTGGGAAAGGCTCTTGTGAATGCGAGAGCCATACCGCCATAACCACTGCCCAATTCAAGGACCATGAATCGTCCGAATTGCTCCAAATGGTCTGCGACCCCGGACACGTAGATAAATTGCATCCGTTCTTGCAGTATCGCTACGTCGTGATTGACAACACCACCATCTTCGCGCCAGCCGGCTTCGAAAAGTATTGGTGGAGCTGCATATCGCATTCGATGTGGCGTAGCGCATTTCATTTTCTGGTATCGAATATAAGTAGGATCGAATATTGGAAATGAAGATAAAACGGTGTATCGGTGTATAGGCCATCCGCTCAGCCACCAGATCAGTCGGATGCGTTCGATTAGCTCCTTTTTCTTGGCGACGATTTGCTCAAAAACCCGTATTTGCACATCAGCGCCCCAATCCGCTGAGAGGCCGTCTCGAAACACAATTGGGCTGGATGGTCGGGGCGAGGTGTGATTCCAAACGGTTGTCGAAGCCAGTTTGGAGCGCCTCATGTGGACCCCGACCACCCGTCGTGAGCATAGCCGAGAGCATCTGCGCTACGGAA
>DATBLL010000274.1:0-14673 GCA_036555425.1 Alphaproteobacteria bacterium
CGGATTCTGTGGCAGCTCGCGCGGGGCGAGCGGTGCGAGCCAGACATGGGCGCGCGGCCGCGGGTCGGCCGGCGGCAGAATCTCCGCGGGGGCGGGCGAGACCTCGCCCGCGCGCGCGAGTTCGATCACCGCGCCCGAATCGCGTCTGTCGGCTGCTCCTTCCGCGGGGTCGCCCATCTCAGGCCCGCTCCAAAATGGCCGCCAGCGCCGTCATCGCCGTCTCGCCCGGCTGCCGGGTCGTCGTCGAAGAGCGAGGCCTTGCGCGAAGGCGGCGTGCATCACTTCGGCGACATCACCATGGTCATCTGGCGGCCTTCGAGCCGCGGCGACTGCTCGACCTTGGCCTTCTCGTCGAGTTCGGCCTTGACGCGGTCGAGCACCCGCATCCCCAGCTCCTGATGCACCATCTCGCGGCCGCGGAAGCGCATGGTGACCTTGACCTTGTCGCCTTCCTCGAGGAAGCGGTGAATGGCGCGCATCTTGACCTGATAATCATGGTCGTCGATGCCGGGGCGCATCTTGATCTCCTTGACCTCGATGACCTTCTGCTTCTTGCGCGCCTCGGCGGCCTTCTTCTGCAGCTCGTATTTGTATTTGCCGTAGTCGAGGATCTTGCAGACGGGCGGCGTGGCATTGGCCGCCACCTCGACGAGGTCGTAACCGGCTTCCTGGGCGCGGCGCATCGCCTCGAAGCGGCTCACGACGCCGACCTGATTGCCGTTCTCATCGATCAGCCGCACGTTGGGCGACGTGATCATCTCATTGACCCGCGTGCTGTCGCGCTCGCGCGACGGCAGGGCCGAACCTAGTGGTCTGCGTATCTGGCCTTCTCCATCAAAAAGCGCCGCTCTTGTGCCCGGGCGCCGTCAGGCCAGCGGCAACGGGGGCGCCGCCAAGCCTTTCAATTTAGCCACCGCCTCATCGAGCGCAAGGCTCTCCTGCCGCTCCTCGCTCAAACGACGGATCGTGACCTTTCGTTCCTCCGCTTCTTTTCGCCCGAGAATCAAGAGGATGGGGACCTTGGCCAGCGAGTGCTCGCGGATCTTGTAGTTGATCTTCTCGTTGCGGAGATCGAGCCGGGCGCGGAGGCCAGCGGCTTCGAGCGCGGCCTCGACCTCGCGCGCGTACCCGTCGGCATCGCTGACGATAGTGGCGGCGACGGCCTGCACCGGGGCGAGCCAGAGCGGGAACTTGCCGGCGAAGTGCTCGACCAGGATGCCGATGAAGCGCTCGAACGAGCCGAGGATGGCGCGGTGCAGCATGACCGGGCGGTGGCGCTGGCCGTCCTCGCCGATGAAGCCGGCATCGAGACGCTCAGGCAGCACGAAATCGACCTGCAGGGTCCCGCACTGCCAATCGCGGCCGATCGCGTCGCGCAGCACGAATTCGAGCTTGGGTCCGTAGAAGGCGCCCTCGCCCGGATTGAGCTGCAGCGCGAGCCCGGCCGCGTTGCTGGCAGCGCGGAGGGCCGCCTCGGCCTTGTCCCAGATCGCATCGCTGCCGGCGCGCGCCGCCGGGCGGTCCGAGAACTTCACGAAGAAATCGGCGAAGCCGAGGTCCTTGTAGATGGTGCGCAGCAGATCGCAGAACGCGACCGATTCGGATTCGATCTGATCCTCGGTGCAGAAGATATGCGCGTCGTCCTGGGTGAAGGCGCGCACCCGCATGATGCCGTGCATGGCGCCCGAGGGCTCGTAGCGGTGGCAAGCGCCGAACTCGGCCATCCTGAGCGGCAGGTCGCGGTAGCTCTTCAAGCCCTGCTTGAAGATCTGCACCGCGCCCGGGCAGTTCATGGGCTTGATCGCGTAGACGCGCTCGCCCTCTTCCGCATGCGCGGTCTCGGCGCGCGGGGTGGCGAGGAACATCGCGTCCTTGAACTTGTCCCAGTGGCCGGATTCTTCCCAAAGCTTGCGATCGACGAGCTGCGGGGTCTTCACCTCGACATAGCCCGCGGCCTCGAGCCGCGCACGCATATAGCGCTCGAGCGTGCGCCAGAGCGTCCAGCCATTGGGGTGCCAGAAGACACTGCCCACCGCCTCTTCCTGCAAGTGGAAGAGATCCATCTCGCGGCCGATCTTGCGGTGGTCGCGCTTCTCCGCCTCCTCCAGGCGATGGAGGTGGTCCTTCAAGTCCTTCTCGCTCGCCCAGGCGGTGCCGTAGATGCGCTGGAGCACGGGATTCTTGGGATTCCCGCGCCAATAGGTGCCCGACACCTTGGTGAGCTTGAACGCCTTCGGCAGCTTGCCGGTGGAGGGCAGGTGCGGGCCCACGCACATGTCCATCCAATTGCCCTGGCGATAGACGGAGATTTCCTCGTCCTTGGGCAACTCATCGATCCACTCGGCCTTGAAGCTTTCGCCGTGCTTCAGGAACCAGCCTTTCAAGCGGTCGCGCTCCCAGATCTCGCGCTCGATCGGCAGGTTGCGCTCGACGATCTCGCGCATGCGCTGCTCGATCTTGGCGAAGTCTTCCGGGGTGAACGGCTCCTTCCGCGCGAAGTCGTAGTAGAAGCCGTTCTCGATCGCGGGGCCGAAGGTGATCTGAGTGCCGGGAAACAGCTCCTGCACCGCCTGCGCCAGCACATGCGCGGCGTCGTGGCGGATGAGCTCGAGCGCATCCGGGTCCTTGGCGGTGACGATCGAAACCTTGGCGTCCTTGGCGATAGGCGCCGCCAAGTCCTTCATCTGGCCGTCGATCTTGACCGCGAGCGCGGCCTTGGCGAGGCCGGGGCCAATGCTGGCGGCCAATTCGGCGCCCGAGACCGGTTTCTCGAAGGAGCGGACGCTGCCGTCCGGGAGGGTGATGTTGACCATGGGAGGGATTTTTCGGTCCTAAGGTGTCGTCGTTTTGATCGCGCGGGGCACAAACGACAAGGCCCCGTCCGTTGCCGGCGGGGCCTTCGGGTTTCGTCTCAGCGCCGCAATCGTCAGCGCACGCGCGCACCCTTCGGCCCGCCAAGGCGAGTTTCCTCGCTCCGGGTCGTGGTCGTCGTCGTGGCGGTTGCGGGTCGGTAATTCATGGGGCTTCCCGTAGCTTAGGTGGTTTGCGCCTGTCAATGCGTCAACGGCGCGGCGCCGCACGGCGGCTCAGCGCTTGACCTGCAGCGCGAACGGCAAGGTCGATTGCACTTCGGAGACCGAGAGCGCGACGAGATCGGGCTTTCGAATGACGGCGACCTTGCCGCCCTGGGCGCCGGGGCGCGGCGCGCAGAGATCGGGATCGGATTCGGACGAGAACAGCACCAGCGACGGTGCGCCGGCGGCGGCGATGAGGTGCATGGGGCCGGTGTCATTGCCGACCGCGCCGAGCGCGGGGCGTGCCAGCACCACGATCTCCTCGAAGCTCGTCTTGCCGCCGAGGTTGATGCCCTCGGGCACGTGGCGCGCGATCTCGGCCAGCACCGGCGTCTCGGCCTCGCCGCCAAGCAGCACCGGCGTGATGCCGAGGCGGACGAAGATACGCGCCAGCGCCATGTATTTCTCGGCCGGCCAGCGTTTCTTCGGGCGGTGGGCCGAGCCCCCCGGCACGAGCAGCACGTACGGCTCCTTGAGACCGAAGCGGCGCACATCGGCCTCCACCCAGGAGAGATTGGCCGCGGGCACATTGTCGAGGCCCGCGAGCTTCAGCTGCGCGCGCTGGCGCTCGACCGTGTGGAGCCGGTCGCGTTCGGCATCGATGTGGGGATGCGAGGCGCCGACGACGTGGCCGGACCATTCGGGCCGGCCCATCGCGCGCCAGTAGCGCGCCGTGCGGCCCGAGGTTTGCAGATCGTAGACGCGCTGGAAACCGCCGCGGCGCAGGCGCCGCGCGAGCACGGTGGCGCGCCAGGGCTTCCACCAGGGCGCCCGCTCATCGATCCACACCTCGTCGCAATAGGGGCTGGCGCGCGCGAGGCTGGCGAAAGGCGGCGTCGTCAGCAGCGTGATCCGCGCCTTGGCGTGGAAGCGGCGGATCGCC
Source organism: Alphaproteobacteria bacterium (assembly GCA_036555425.1). Lineage (GTDB taxonomy): Bacteria > Pseudomonadota > Alphaproteobacteria > Bin65 > Bin65 > SBBV01. The sequence continues at coordinate 3,958 of DATBLL010000274.1, forward strand.
GCCATCGGCCCCAGCGACAGCACGAAATCGCCGAGCGCCCCCAAGCGGATGACGAGAATACGCTCGTAGTCCCCGGACTCGGTGCCGGCGGGCGCCGCGGCGCCCGCGGCGGCGGGCTCACTCGCGGAAGCGGCCCTGCTTTCGTCCTCGCTCATCCGCGGCGGCCCTTCGCGGCCACCACGGCGCGATAGAGGGCGAGCGTCTTGGCGCACATGGCTTCCTTCGAGAAATTCTGGCGCGCATGGCGCTCCGCGGCCTCGGCGATCTTGCGCCGCTGCTCGGGCGAGACCGCGAGCGCGGTGCGAACGGCGCCGGCCAGCGCCTCGGGATCGCCCGGCGCCACGAGCCAGCCGGTCACGCCGTCGACGACCGTCTCGGGCGCGGCGCCGTGCCTGGGCGCGATCACCGGGCGGCCCATGGCCTGCGCCTCGACGATGATGCGCCCAAAGGCTTCCGGGTCGGTCGAGGCCGAGACGACGACGTCGGCGAGCATGAACGCGGCGGCCATGTCGTTGGTGTCGCCGACGAGCCGCACGCAGCTTTCGAGCCCCAGCACCTTGATCAAGTCCTCGAGCTCGGCGCGATAGCTTGTGCGGCCCTGCTCGCCGCCGACGATGACCCCCATGCATTCGATTCCGGACAGGCGCGCGAGCGCTTCCAAGAAGATCGTCTGCCCCTTCCAGCGCGTGAGCCGGCCCGGCAGCATCACCACCGGCACGCCGTCGGGCAGGCGCCAGCGCTGGGCCAAGGCGAGAATGCGCGCCACCGGAACGGACTGGGGCGCGAAAATGTCGAGATCGATGCCGCGATGGATGACCTCGATCCGCTCCGCGCCGACGCGATAGTGCTTGCGGACATGGTCGGCGATGAATTCGGAGATTGCGATGATCCGGTCGCCGCGCGTCATGATCGCGTTGTAGCGCTTCTTGAACCAGCTTTTGAAATTGTAGGTGCCGTGGAAGGTAGTAACGAACGGCACGCCCGCCCGTTTCGCGGCGGCGCGCGCGCTCCAGGCGGGCGCGCGCGAACGTGCATGGACAAGATCGACGCCTTCCGTTTCGACGAGGGCCTTGAGCGGCGCGATGTTGCCCCAGATCCCGAACGGGTTCTTGGTATCGACCGGCATTGCCACGTGCTTGGCGCCGGCGCGCTCGAGCTCGCGCACCATGGCGCCGCCGGCGGAGACGACGGTGGCCCTGCCGCCGGCCTTGACCACGGCGGCCGCCACGTCGACCGTGCCGCGCTCGACGCCGCCGCCACCGAGGCTCGGCAATATTTGCAGAATGTGCAGATGGAACGCCGGGGCTATGGCCGCCGCGCCGCCGACCTCTTCGGCCGCACCGGGCCGGGGCGCCTGCTCGATGGTGCTGCGCGCCTGCATTGTCTGGAATTCGTGGCCGCCGGCTGCTACGCGATGCCGAGCCGCGCGCGCCCCGGGCTGCGGCAAGCTCTTGCACAAGAGATAGGATGGATTCACCGGTTTCAATACTAGCACGCGGCCCCAGTCGGGCAATCGCCTACTGCCAGAGCGCGGGGAAGACGCCGGGCGTGATCTTTCTCCCGGGCTTCCGCTCCGACATGCAGGGCGGCAAGGCGCTGGCGTTGGAAGCGCATTGCCGCGACGCCGGGCGCGCCTTCGTGCGCTTCGACTATAGCGGCCACGGGCGCTCCGAGGGCCGCTTCACCGATGGCACGGTCGGCGGTTGGCGCGACGACGTGCTCGACGTTCTCGACCGGCTCAGCACGGGCCCGCAGGTCCTGGTCGGCTCGAGCATGGGCGGCTGGCTCATGCTGCTGGCGGCGCTGGCGCGGCCGCAACGCATCGTGGGCCTCGTCGGCATCGCCGCCGCCGCCGATTTCGCGACGCGCCTCATGGAGCGGCGCTTCGACGCCACGGCGCGCGCCGCGCTCGAACGCGACGGCATCGTCTACCTGCCCTCGGTCTACAGCCCCGAGCCGACGCCGGTGACCAAGCGCCTGGTCGAGGAGGCGCGCCGGCACGAGCTGCTGAACGGCCCCATTCCGCTGCGCTGCCCGGTGCGTCTCATCCACGGCACCGCCGACCCCGACGTTCCGTGGCAGCTTTCGCTCAACGTGATGGAGAAGCTCGAGTCGCGCGACGTCGAGCTGCACCTCGTGAAGGACGGCGACCACCGCCTTTCGAGCGAACACGACTTGGCGCGGCTATGCCGCGTGGTGGAGGAAGTGTGCCGCCTGGCCGATGCGAAGGCCGCGTAGGGGCGCGCCGCGCGCCCTCTCTCCGTCACGGTGGCCTCCAACGCCAGCGCGGCATACGCTGCCGCACTGCCGATCCGGAGCGCGCGGCAAGTGGGCGCGCGCAGCGCACCACTACGCAGCTGACGCCGAAAGAATCGCCGCGAGTCCGGCCTTGTAGTCGGGATAGCGCAGCGCCACACCGAGCTCCTTCTTGATGCGATCGTTCCGGACGCGGCGCGTCTCCGCGTAGAATTCGCGCGCTATCGGCGAAAGGCGTTGCGGATCATAGGGTTCGAGCGGCGGCGGGGCGACGCCGAGAAGCTGCGCCGCGTGTGCCACGACGTCCGCCGCGGGCGCCGGCGCATCGTCGGCGACGTTGTAGATGGCGCCGGGCCTGGGATGCGCAATCGAGGCCTCGAGCACGCCGGCAATATCGTCGACGTGAATGCGCGAGAAGACCTGGCCGGGCTTGTCGATGCGCTTCGCCGTGCCGGCGCGCAGCTGATCGATGGCGCTGCGGCCGGGCCCGTAGATGCCGGCAAGGCGGAAGACATGCGTCGGCACGCCGTGCGCGCGCCAGAGCTCGAGCCACGCATCCTCGGCGGCGGCGCGCCGCGCGCTGCGTGCGTTGCCGGGCCGGCGCGCGCTCGTCTCGTCGACCCAGCCGCCCGCGCGATCGCCGTAGACGCCGGTCGTCGAGAGATAGCCGAGCCACACGATGTTGCGTGCGGCCGCGAGGCTGGACGCGAGCCGTGCGAGCACCACGTCCGCCGCGGGCGCTCCGCTCGCGTCGGGGGGAATCGAGACGAGCACCTGCGTGGCCGCAGCGAGCGCGCGCTCGATCGCGTCGAGCGGCGTGCCCGCGCCGAAGTCGAGGCACGGAATCGCCGATGCCGATGCCGCTGCGGCGCGATCGTCCGCGCGCGAAGCGTCGCGTAGCGTGCCGACGACCTCCGCGCCGCGTGCGCGCCAGCGCTTCGCGAGCGCGCGCGCCGTGAATCCCAGGCCCAAAGCGAGCAGCATGCGGAAATTCTTCCCTGATATGGGCCAGCGCAAACGCCCGTGCCACGCCGCGACCCTTCCCGGGCGCGCGCGCCGCGTCAACGCGAATCCGCCGAAAACGACGATGCAACAAGGGGCTCCGGCGCTGCTCTCGCTACGGTTGAAATACTTTGGCCGGAATCGCGCGAGTCCGGACGCAGCCGCATTTCGAAACCATGTCTGCCGAGGCGATTCAAAGATTTATCCGCGCATCGTTGCCACGGCGCGTGAATCGAGTCATGCTTCGGTGTGTCTTCGCCGCAACGTAACACGACGTTCGCGATTCGCTCCGGTTGATTCTCGCCGAAGTTTTTGTGTAGCTTTCGCGACAGATGCGTTGCCCCTCGATGGCGGACAACGGGCGGCGCAGACTCCTAAAAGTTTAGACGCGATGTACGGCAAGTATTGCGCGAGTAATGCTTGCGCGGCTCTTTGTTCCTTTGTTTTCGGGACTTTTTCTACTTTATCCACATTAGTCACATTGTTCATTCGTCGACGGGCGATTTTCTGTTGCATTCGTTGACGGGCGAAAAGGGCGTGTGTCTTATCGGCGGACGGGGCGGCGGGACGGACCGAATGGCGACCGAGACGAAGAAATCCTCCGCGGACGATTTTGCCGGCGACGTCTCGCCGCAGCAAGCATACGAAGCGATCAAGCGCGATCCGGCCGCAGCGCTGATCGACGTTCGCACCCAAGCCGAATGGTCGTTCGTGGGATTGCCGGACCTCCGCGCCGCCGGGCGGCAACCGGTGCTTGTAGAGTGGCAGACCTATCCGGCCATGGCGCGCAACTCCGACTTCGTCGCCGAGGTGGCGCGCGCCGGGGTCGCCAAGGGACGCGCGCTCTACTTCATCTGCCGCAGCGGCGTCCGCTCGCGCTCGGCCGCGATCGCGATGACGCAGGCGGGCTACGGACCCTGCTACAACGTCGCCGGCGGCTTCGAGGGCAACCGGGATGCGGCAGGACACCGGGGCACTGTCGAGGGCTGGAAAGCCGCCGGTTGTCCGTGGCGTCAGGACTAACGGCGGCGGAGCGAAGGAGGGGGCGCGACGACAGCGGGATAGGCAAGCCGCGAGACAGCGGCGGAGACGGGAAAAGGGCGCATAACGCGGCGGTGGACGCGGCGGAAGGGGAAGAGCGTGACTCTTACGGGCAACGGCAATGGCAATGGCAACAATCGCGATTTCTCGAGCGATCGGTCTCACGGCGCTGAAGGCCCTAATGCCTTGGAGCGCGCCTGGGTGCGGGTCCGCACCCATCTCCGCAACGAGTATGGCGACGCGGCGTTCAAGAACTGGCTGAAATCGCTCACGCTTTTGCGCGGCGCCGGCGACAAGGTCGTCCTCGCCGTGCCCAACAAGTTCTGGCGCGACTGGATTGCCATGCACTATGGCGACCGCCTCGTGGGCCTCTGGAAATCCGAGAATCTCGGCTTCAACGGCGTCGAGATCGTGGTTTCGGCGGCCGAGGGCAAGGAGTCGCGCCCGCGCGCCGAGGCGGCCGAGCCGCTGTCGCGCGAAGCCGAGGCCGAGCGCCCGATGCCGCTGCCGGCGCAAGCCAATGGCGAGGAGCAGCGCCTGGGCGACGTGCAGGTGCTGTGCACGCCGCTCGATCCGCGCCTCACCTTCGAGACCTTCGTCATCGGCAAGCCCAACGAGTTCGCGCATGCCGCCGCCCTGCGCGTGGCCGAAGCGGACGAGATCCCCTTCAATCCCCTCTTCCTCTATGGCAGCGTCGGCCTCGGCAAGACGCACCTGATGCACGCCATCGCCTGGCGCATGCGCATGCGCGTGCCGACGCGGCGCGTGATGTTCCTCTCCTCGGAAACCTTCATGCACCTGTTCGTGAAGGCGGTGCGCTTCAAGGACACGCACGCGTTCAAGGAGCAGTTCCGTTCGGTCGACGTGCTGATGATCGATGACGTGCAGTTCTTCGGCGAGAAATCGGCGACGCAGGAGGAGCTGTTCCACACCTTCAACGCCCTCGTCGATCACCGCCGCCAGGTCATCATCTCGGCCGACAAGCCGCCGGTGGATCTCCAGGGCATCGAGGAGCGCCTGAAATCGCGCTTGGGCTCGGGCGTGGTGGCGCAGTTGAACCCGACCAACTATGAGCTCCGCCTCTCCATCCTCCAGGCCAAGGCCGAGCAGAAGGGCGTTTCCATCCCGTCCAAGGTGACCGAGTTCCTGGCGCACAAGATCACGTCCAACATCCGCGAGCTCGAAGGGGCGATGACGCGGCTGTTCGCCCACGCCACGCTCTTGAACAGCCGCGAGATTTCGATCGACATGGCGCAGGAGGTGCTGCAGGACCTGCTGCGCGCCAACGACCGGCACGTGACGATCGACGACATCCAGAAGCGCGTCTGCGAGCACTACAACATCAAGATGGCGGACCTCCTGTCGCCCCGCCGTGCCCGCGCCGTGGCTCGCCCGCGCCAAGTGGCGATGTACTTGGCCAAGCAGCTCACCACCCGCTCCCTCCCCGAGATCGGGCGCAAGTTCGGCGGCCGCGACCACACCACCATCATGCACGGCGTGCGCAAGATCGAGGAGCTGCGCAGCGGCGATTCGAGCCTCAACGAGGACATCGAGATCCTGACCCGCACGCTGACGCGGTAGATCGAACCGCGAAGCGGTTCCGGCCCAGAGCCCAGGGTTGACGCGAAGCGGCTACCCTGGGTGGGCCGCGACCGGGGAATCAACCCCGAAGGGCTTGTGCCCGCGGGACCGTGAGCAGACACAACCCTTTCAGGTTCGAATTGGACAACGTCCCGAGTCCCAGGGTTGGCGCGATGCGCCAACCCTGGCTTTGGGACTGAACCGCTTCGCGGTTCCGCGTTGTTGCGTCAATTCCAACACGCGGGAAATCCTTTTGCCGCAAGGGGTCTTTGCTATAATGCGCGTCCGTTCGGCGGCGGCTTGGCCGCCCGGACGGAGCCGGTTCTCCCGGCCGTCCGCGCGGATCGCGCGTTGCTTGCAGATCCCGGCACCCCGCTCAACCGAAAGGTGGCTGGCGGCCGGGGCCGCAAAGGGCGGCTCCTGGGGCGCCGGCGCCCTCCCCGCCCAAGCGCCCCGTAGGGATATCCCTTGCCCGCGCAACGCCCGAGTTCATCCATGAAGCTTACGATCGAGCGCGCCGCCCTCCTCAGTGCCTTGAGCCACGTGCAGAACGTGGTCGAGCGGCGGAACGCGATCCCCGTCCTCTCCAACGCGCTGATCGAGGCGGGCCGCGGGCGCATCCAGCTCTGCGCCACCGACATGGACATCTCGGTCGTCGATACCGTCCAGGCCGCGGTGCAGAAGGACGGCGCCACGACGGCGCCGGTGCACACGCTCTACGACATCGTCAGGAAGCTGCCCGAGGGCGCCCAGGTGGAGCTGGTGCAGCAGGGCGATTCGTCGCAGCTGGCGCTGCGCGCCGGCCGCTCCCATTTCACGCTCGCCTGCCTGCCACGCGAGGACTTCCCCTCGATGAACGACGGCGAGTTCCCGCACAATTTTGAGCTCGCCGCCGAGGAACTGCGCACGATCATCGACCGCACCCGCTTCGCGATTTCGACCGAGGAGACGCGCTATTACCTGAACGGCATCTATTGCCACGCCGCCGAGAGCCAGGGCCTGCGCCTGTTGCGCGCGGTCGCGACCGACGGCCACCGCCTGGCGCGCGTGGAAATGCCGCTGCCCGAGGGCGCCGAGGGCATGCCGGGCGTCATCATCCCCAGGAAGACCATCGGCGAATTGCGCCGCCTCCTCGACGAGACCAACGAGCCGGTCAAGGTGGCGCTCTCGGACAGCAAGGTGCGATTCACCTTCGACAAGGTCATTTTGACCAGCAAGCTCATCGACGGCAGCTTCCCCGACTACGAGCGGGTGATCCCGACCGGCAACGACAAGATGCTGGAGATCAACCGGAAATCCTTCGCCGACGCGGTCGATCGCGTCTCCACCATCTCGACCGAGAAGTCGCGCGCGGTGAAGCTGATGCTCGGCAGCGGCAGCGTGACGCTGCAGGCGACGAGCCCCGACGCCGGCAGCGCCAGCGAGGAGATCGAGGCCAGCTACGCCGCCGGCGCCTTCGAGATCGGCTTCAATTCGCGCTATCTGCTCGACATCCTGCTCCAAATCGAGGGCGACACGGCGCAGTTCATGCTCGCCGACGCTGGCTCGCCGACCGTAATCCGCGACCGCGCCGACGCCACCGCCCTCTACGTCCTCATGCCCATGCGGGTGTGAGGGCCGCAGCCCCGAGGCATGAACGCCCTGTTTCATCCCGCTTCCGGGCCGATGGCTGCGCCCGATGCGGCCGCGCCCGACGCCGCGGCGCCGACGCTGGCGTTGCGCCGCCTCGTGCTCTCCGATTTCCGCTGCTATCGCCGCGCCGAGCTGGCAGCGCCGGCTCAGCCGGTGGTGTTGTTCGGCGCCAACGGCGCGGGCAAGACCAATCTGCTCGAGGCGATCTCGTTCCTGGCGCCGGGCCGCGGCCTGCGCCGCGCGCGCATCGCCGAGATCGAGCGCCGCTCGGCCGGCGGGGAAGCGCCGGGGCCGGGCTGGGCCATCTTCGCCATGATCGACACGCCGGCCGGCGAGCGCAGCATCGGGACCGGGCGAGATCCCGATCGTGCGCCCGAGGACGAGGCTTCCGACCGCCGCGTGGTGCGCATCGACGGCGCCGCCGCCAGGGGCCAAGCGGCGCTGGCCGAGCTCGTGCATCTCCTCTGGCTCACGCCGGAGATGGACCGCATCTTCGCCGACGGCGCTCCCGAGCGGCGGCGCTTCCTCGATCGCATCGTTCTGGGCTTCGTGCCCGATCACGCGCGCAATCTGGCCGGCTACGAGCAGGCGATGCGCGAGCGCAATCGGCTCTTGAAGGACGGGCGCGTCGCCGCACGCGGCTTTGACGAAACCTGGCTTGGCGCGCTCGAACAGGCGATGGCCGAGAACGGCGTCGCCGTCGCCGCCGCGCGCCGGCAGGTGGTGGGCCGCCTCGCCATCGCCGCCGAGGCCGCCCTCGGCCCCTTCCCCGTTCCGGATTTGGCGCTCGCGGGCGAAACCGAGGCCGAGCTCGCCGCGGCACCGGCGCTGGCCGCCGAGGACGCGCTGCGCCGGCGGCTCGCCGAAGGCCGCCGCGCCGATGCCGAGGCGGGCCGCGCGCTGGCGGGCCCGCACCGGAGCGACCTCGTCGTCCACCACCGCGCCAAGGCGATGCCGGCCGCGCTCTGCTCCACCGGCGAGCAGAAGGCGCTCCTCGTGGCGCTGGTGCTGGCCGCGGCGCGGCTCTTGAAGCTGCAGCGCGGCGCCGCACCTATATTGCTACTGGACGAGATCGCCGCCCATCTCGACGCCGAGCGCCGTGCGGCGCTGTTCGACGAGATCGAGGCGTTGGGCGCCCAGGCCTGGATGACCGGCACCGACGCGCAGCTTTTCGCCGCCCTCGGCGGGCGCGCGGCCTTTATCACTGTTGCCGACGGCGCACTGCGCCCGGCACCGCAACCTTTGAGCCCCGGATGAGCGAAAACGACAAAAACGGCAACGGCGCTGAAGCCTATGGCGCCGAATCGATCAAGGTGCTGCGCGGCCTCGACGCCGTGCGCAAGCGCCCGGGCATGTATATCGGCGACACCGACGACGGCTCGGGCCTGCACCACATGGTCTACGAGGTCATGGACAACGCCATCGACGAGGCCCTGGCCGGCTTCTGCACGCGCGTCGACGTGACGCTCAACGCCGACGGCTCCTGCACCGTCACCGACGACGGCCGCGGCATCCCCACCGACATCCACGCCGAGGAGAAGGTTTCCGCCGCCGAGGTCATCATGACCCAGCTCCACGCCGGCGGAAAATTCGACCAGAACGCCTACAAGGTCTCGGGCGGACTGCACGGCGTCGGCGTCTCGGTCGTCAATGCGCTTTCGGAGTGGCTCGACCTCCGCATCTGGCGCGACGGCAAGGAGCACTACATGCGCTTCCACGACGGCGACCCCGTGGCGCCGCTGAAGGTGGTCGGCAGCTCCAAGGGCAAGCGCGGGACGCAGGTGACGTTCCTGCCCTCGAAGAAGACCTTCACCAAGACCGATTTCGATTTCGCGACGCTCGAGCATCGCCTGCGCGAGCTCGCGTTCCTCAATTCCGGCGTGACCCTCACGCTCTCGGACGAGCGCGGCGTCGAGCCCAAGAAATCGGAGATGCGCTACGAAGGCGGCATCGAGGCCTTCGTGCGCTACATCGACCGCAACAAGCAGGCGCTGCACCCGCCGATCACGCTGATCGGCAAGAAGGACGGCATCGACGTCGAGATTTCGATGCAGTGGAACGATTCGTACCACGAGACGATGCTGTGCTTCACCAACAACATCCCGCAGGCCGACGGCGGCACGCACTTGGCCGGCTTCCGCGCCGCGCTCACGCGCCAGATCAACAAATTCGCCGAGGACCTCGGCATCGCCAAACGCGAGAAGGTGGCGCTCTCGGGCGACGATGCGCGCGAGGGCTTGACCTGCGTGCTCTCGGTCAAGGTGCCCGATCCCAAATTCTCCTCGCAGACCAAGGACAAGCTCGTCTCCTCCGAGGTCCGCCCCGCGGTCGAGAGCTTCCTGAACGAGAACCTCCAGGAGTGGTTCGAGGAGAATCCGCAGGAGACCAAGAAGATCATCGGCAAGATCGTCGAGGCGGCGGTGGCGCGTGAAGCGGCGCGGAAGGCCCGCGAGCTTACGCGCCGCAAGGGCGCCTTCGACGTCTCGTCGCTGCCCGGCAAGCTCGCCGATTGCCAGGAGCGCGATCCGGCGCTTTCCGAGATCTTCATCGTCGAGGGCGATTCGGCCGGCGGCTCGGCCAAGCAGGGCCGCGACCGGAAATTCCAGGCCATCCTCCCGCTGCGCGGCAAGATCCTGAACGTCGAGCGCGCGCGCATGGACAAAATGCTGTCCTCGGCCGAGATCGGCACGCTAATCACCGCGCTCGGCACCGGCATCGGCCAGGACGAGTTCGACGCTGCCAAGGCGCGCTATCACAAGATCATCATCATGACCGACGCGGACGTGGACGGCTCCCACATCCGCACGCTGCTGTTGACGTTCTTCTATCGCCAGATGCCGCAGCTCATCGAGAAGGGCTATCTCTATATCGCCCAGCCGCCGCTCTACAAAGCCAAGCGCGGCAAGTCCGAGGTGTATTTGAAGGACGATGGCGCGCTCGAGAACCACCTGATCGACGCGGCGCTCGACGAGGCCGTGCTCGAGCTCGCCGACGGCGCGCAGCGGGCCGGCGCCGACCTGAAAGAGCTCGTGCAGCAGGCGCGGCGCATCAAGGGCCTCTTGCAGCCGCTGATCCGGCACGTGGGCTCGGCCGACGTGGTCGAGCAGACCGCGATCGCCGGCGCCTTGAACCTCGCGATCCTCAACGAGCCGGAAACGGCCGCGGCCGCCGCCAACTACGTGGCGCGCCGGCTCGATGCGCTCG
>DATBLL010000276.1:0-23633 GCA_036555425.1 Alphaproteobacteria bacterium
CGGCGTCGTCATCGTCTTCGACCGGATGTTCGGCACCTTCGCCGAGGAGCGCGCCGCCGATCCGTGCCGCTACGGCCTCGTCGATCCCAATCCCAGCCGCAACCCGTTCGTCATCGCGCTGCGCGAATGGGCGCGGCTCGCGCGCGATCTCTGGCGCGCACGCGGCTGGCGCCAGCGCCTCGCCTATGCGTTCGGCCCGCCGGGCTGGAAGCCGGAGGGCGGCTTGACGACGGCCGAGGTGCGGCGCGCGGCCGGCCTTCCCGCCTGAGTCCGGCGACCCGACCCCCTACTACCCGCCGCGATTTCCCATCACGGCCGGCGCAGTGCCACGGCGGATACTAGGTTATTGGTGCTGTAGCCAACTTCGCGAATTCGTGTGTCGCGAAACGCGACTCACGAATTCGCGAAACTGGGTACTAGCGCGGGCGGGCGGCGGCGTTCTAAGACAGTTGCAGAAAAAACGAAGTCTGGGAGCCGCCATGCGTCTTCACCCGGTTGCCGCCGTGCTCGTGGCCGGCCTCGCGCTGTCGGCCTGCGAAACGGCGAAGAGCGTCAATCCGTTCGCCAAGAGCTCGCCCTATCAGACCCATTGCCGCGCGGCGCTCGACTCCCTCGTCGCGCGCGAGCGCGAGAAGGTGAAGATTTCCGTCGAGGATTCGGGCGAGCGCCCGCGCGACAATCTCACCGCCGTGACCATCGTCTACGTGCAGGGCGAATCGCGGCGGCTCTTCACCTGCCTCTATCAGCCCGACCAGCCCAACCGCATGTTCGCGGCCTCCTATCGCGGCCAGGGGCTGACGCCGGCGCAACTTGACGAAGTAAACGCCGCCGCCGCGCGACGGTAAGGGAGACCACTGAGGCCCGACCGCGCGCCCATGTCATGGACGAGACGGCGATTGCCGACGGGAACGTCAGGCGGGATTGAATTCCGCGTCCGGCGACCAGAAGCGATCATTGGGCACCAATCCCGCCGGATCCGAAGCGAACTCCGGCAAGATCCGATTGACGTAGTACATGCTCACCGAACCCTTGTGCTTCACCTCCACCGAGCCGCGCGACTCCGTTTCGAATCTCGACTTCACGCGGTGCCACGTGGCCTCGGCGATGGTGACGCGCCCGGGCGCACCGGCGGATTCCACGCGCTCGGCGACGTTCACGGTGTTGCCCCATATGTCGTAGGCGAACTTGTGCTTGCCGACGACGCCGGCGATCACCGGTCCGGTGTTGATCCCGATGCGCGCCTCCCACAGGGGCAGACGAAGCTTCTCGCGCTGGCGATTCGTCTTCGCCAGGTGATCCGCCATCTCCAGCGCCGCCAGGCACGCATCGAGCGCGTGCGTACGGTTGGGCTCGGGCACGCCGCCCACGGCCAGGAAAGCGTCGCCGATTGTCTTCAGCTTTTCGAGCCGGTGATGGGCGACGATCTCGTCGAACTTCGCGAAATGCTGATGCAGCTGCTCGATGACGCGGGCCGGCTCGAGCGCCTCGATCAACCGCGTGAACTCTCGGAAATCGACGAACATCACGCTCGCTGAGTCGTAGAAGCGCGGCTGCACGCGCTGCTTGGCCTTGAGTTCCTCGGCCACTGCGGACGGCAGGATGTTGAGCAGCAGGCGGTCGGACGCGGCCTGCTCCGAGACCGCAGCGTCGCGCGCCTGCGCCAGCTCGCGCATCACTTCGCTGTGTTCGAGCAGCTTGCGCCGCAGCTCAAGGTGCGTCATGGCCTGACGCGAAAGCCGCCTCAAGGCCTCCTGCTGCGCGAATGTGATTTCTTTCGGCGCGAAATCGACCACGCACAGGGTGCCAAGCGCGTATCCCTCCTGATTGATGAGTGGAGCGCCACAGTAGAATCGGAGCGCGAAGTCGCCGGTGACGAGGGGGCTCGTGTTGAATCGAGAATCTTGCGTGAGGTCGGGGACGTAGAGCACGTCGTCGCCGCAGATCGTCGCGCCACACACCGAGATTTCCCGTGGACACTCGGTTAGATCCGGCGGCAGCCCGTATTTTGCCTTGATCCATTGCCGCGACTCATCGACGAAACTGACCAAACCGGCAGGGCACCCGCAGATTTGCGCCGCGAGCTCCGCGATATCGTCGTAGCCGGGCTCCGGGAGGGAATCGAGGATGGAATACGCCTTGAGCGCCGTCACGCGCTCCTGATCATTGGTGGGAGTCACGATGGCCATGAGTGCTCCAATCCACGAATGGGGGCGCTGTCTGTAACGGCCGGTCCGTGAACTTCACGTATGCACATTCCGGTGCGCCGTCCCTGCACATTGCAGAGGCCTCCCCGTCGCTATACTTCTGGCAGCTTCTTCGCCAGCTCCGTCATCGTCAGCATTTCGCGCTGGTCGTCGTCGAGATAGGGGATGCCGAGGCCGTATTCCTTCCAGCGCGCCTTGATCTTGGCTTCGAGCGCGGGATCGAGCTTGTTGATCGGTGGATAGCGGCGGTTGCCGTACTCCGGGCGCCGCTCCAACTCCCAGTTACGAGTCGCGTCGATGAGCACGCGCGTCCACTCGCCGGTGCCGTATTTCGCCGGGTTGGCCTTCTCGGGCGGCGTCGAGGGGTCGAGCACCGAGCCGAAGGTGGGGCCGTAGAAGACGATGTCGCCCATCCCGGCATTGACGCGGAACGCCAGTGCCCAGTCGAGCGCCACCGGATCGCGGATGTCGACGTCCTCCTCCACCACCATCACGTTCTTCCAGAACCACTGGCCCGCGGCAGTGCCCCAGAGCGCCGCCCCCACCTGCTGGGCGTGGCCGCGATACATCTTCCTGATCTGCACGACGATGTTGGTCCCGGTCGACACCGGCGGCATCCAGCAATCGGTCACACCCGCGACGCCGGCATCCTCGAGCATGTTCCACGCGATCGCCGACCAGGCATAGGCGCAGAGCAGCGAGTCTTCGGAGGGGAAGCCGGGGCGCGCGCCTTCGAGCGCGCCGCGCAGGATGGGATCGTTGCGGTGCGTGACGCAGGTGACGCGCAGCACCGGCTTCGGCGAGGGCTTGCCGCCGAGATAGCCGGGATATTCGGCGAACGGCCCCTCTTCCTCGAACGTCGCCGGATCGGGATCGATGAAGCCTTCGACGACGATCTCGGCGCTCGCCGGCACGTGGAGCGGCACGGTTTCGCAGGGGACCAAATCGACCGGCCGCCCGAGGATCGCGCCCATCATGTCCCATTCGCAGATGTGCTTCGGGAAGGGACTCCCGGCGCAGAAGGGCAAGACGTCGTGCCAGCCGTGCGCGACCGCCACCGGCATCGGCTTCGCGGTGTCGCGCGCCTGCTGGAAATGCCCGCCCCAGCCCTGGGTCGGGATCAAAAGCTTGCCGATCTTGCGCCGGCCGATGATCTGGCCGCGATAGAGGCCGATATTGTCGCGCCCGGTCGTGCGATCCTGCGTGACGACGCCGCAAAACGTGTCGAGGTAGCGCCCGCCGTCGGCCTTGTGCCATTTCGGCGCCGGGAAATCCCAGAGATTGATCTCTTCGTCCTTGAGGATGTTCTCCTTGACCGGCCCGGTCTTGACGATGCGCGGCGGAATGGGCTTGCGGAACGTCTCCTTCAAATGGCGGACGATGGCCTTGTCGGACGTGCTCGCGGCGAGGCCCAGCAGCAGCTCGATCTGCCGCTTGTTGCCGACGCCGCTGGTCATGAATTTCGTGCAGCGGCCCTTCTCGTAGTCGGCGATGCGCTCGAAGAGCAGCGCCGGGCCGGCCTGCGCGAGATTGGCGCGGGCGATGGCGCCGATCTCCTCCTCCCAATCGACCTTGGCGCGCACGCGCGCGAGCTGGCCCGCGGCCTCAAGCTCGTCGAGCCAAGTCCGCAAGCTCGGCGCGCCGTGTCTGACCGCCGCCGCATCGCGCCGGCGCGGCTTGGCCGGAAGCTCGTTCATGCGCTCCTCCCTCAAAGAGCGCTGCAAAGCTAGCACGGCGATGCACGGCGTGCGACATGTAGGGGCGCGCTGCGCGCGCCCTGCCTCCGCAATTCGAGTGCGTGATGGACGAAAGCGTGCGCCGCGCGGACACGCGGCCAAGGCCATGCCGGTGGAGACGGGGCGCGCGCAGCGCGCCCCTACGCACTCGACGCCGCGGCTCAGTACCGCTTGTAATGCAGGAATTTCCCGGTCATGGCGATCTTGACGCGGTCGCCCTTGGGATCGGGCTGCTTCTCGATCGTCATGTCGAAGTCGATGGCGCTCATGATGCCGTCGGCGGGCCGGCCGCCTTCGCCGAACTCCTCCTCGATGAGGGCCTTCCAGGTGGGCCCGTAGACCTGCACCAGCTCGTAGAAGCGGTAGATGAGGGGATCGGTGGGCGGGCCCGGCGGCAGCGCGCCGCGATAGGGCGTCTCGATCAGCAGCGCCGCCTCGTCCTTGCTGAGACCGAAGAGCTTCGCCGCCTTCCCGGCCTGGACCGGATCGAGGCGCATTTGTCCGAGCAGCGCGGCGGTGATCAACACCGGCGAATTGCCGCCGATGTCCTTGCAGATCGTCTTCCATGACAGGCCTTTCGACCGCTTGGCGTCGAGAATCTTCTCGGTCAACTGCTCGCGCTTCATGGCGTCTTCCTCCGTTTCCGAAACCTTTAGTGTCGTCGCGGGCGCAGTGCAGCGCGGCGCCCTCGCCGTGGTGCACTGCAGACCCGGGACCTAGACGAGATGCCGACGCCCAAAGACGTCGCCGCAGGCGCCGGCGCCTCGTTTGGGTCCCGGGTTAGCAAAGCATCATTGCGCGCAAGTGCGCGCATGCTGCGCAGCACCCGGGACGACACAGACTTTGTGCTGGTTTCACCCAATTGTCCGCTCTGACGAGGGAGCCGCGCTCAGCCTTGGCGGCGGCTCGGGATTTGGTCGCCGCCCCCGGCGCGCAGGGCGGCGATGGAAATCGGCTGGCTCGCGGCAAGGACTGGCTCCGCCAGACCCGGCGAGACAAGCGGCGGATGCTTCGGATCGTAGCCGCGCGTCGCGATCTCCTGGTCGAACGCCTTGGAGCGATCGACGAGGAATTCGATGATGTGGTTGCGGATGCGGTAGTAGTGCGGGTGCTTGTGCATGTCGTGCCGCGTGCGCTCGCGCGGCATCGTGTTGACGACGATCTCGGCGATCTTGGCGCGCGGGCCGTTGGTCATAAGCACGATGCGGTCGGCGAGCAGGATCGCCTCGTCGACGTCGTGCGTGATCATGAACACGGTCTGGTTCGTCGCCTGGCAGATGCGCAGCACCTCGTCCTGTAGCGTGCCGCGCGTGAGCGCGTCGAGCGCGCTGAACGGCTTGTCCATCAGCAGCATCTTGGGCTCGATCGAAAGCGCGCGGGCGATGCCGACGCGCTGCTTCATGCCGCCGGAAAGCTGCACGGGCTTCTTCTTCTCGCTGCCGGTGAGGCCCACGAGATCGATGAATTTCTGCACGTGCGCCTTCACCTTTTCGCGCGGCCATTTCGGCCAGCGCGAATGCACGGCGAAGGCGACGTTGGCCTGGACGCTCATCCACGGCATCAGCGCATGGCTCTGGAAGATCACCGCGCGGTCGAGCGAGGGGCCGTCGATCTCGCGTTCGTCGACGAGGACGACGCCGGCCGACGGCGCGTCGAGCCCGGCCAGGATGTTCAAGATCGTCGTCTTGCCGCAGCCGGAATGGCCGATGAGGACGACGAACTCGCCGCGCTGCACGTCGAACCAGACATCCTCGAACACGGCAGTGAGCGTTTCGCCGCCGAAGGTCCTGCCGATGGCTTCGGCGCGGATGAGCGGGCGTTCCTCGCGGGGCAGCACCGCGTCACTCCGGATAGGTGACGGCGCGGGCGAGGCGCGCCAAGAGCTGGTCGAGCAGCATGCCGACCAGGCCGATCAAGAGGATCGCGGTGATGATGTTGGCGATCGAGAGGTTGTTCCACTCGTTCCAGACGAAGTAGCCGATGCCGGTGCCGCCGACGAGCATCTCGGCCGCGACGATGACGAGCCAGGCGATGCCGATCGAGATGCGCATCCCGGTCATGATCGTGGGCGCCGCCGCCGGCAGGATCACGGTGAAGGCCTTGCGCAGGGGGCCCACCTCGAGCGTGCGCGCGACGTTGAGCCATTCCTTGCGCACGCTCGCCACGCCGAACGCGGTGTTGATCAGCATCGGCCAGACCGAGCAGATGAAGATCACGAACACCGACGAGGTCGAGCTGTCCTTGATCGTGTAGAGCGCCAGCGGCATCCAGGCGAGCGGCGAGATCGGCTTCAGCACCTGGATGAAGGGATCGAGCGCCCTGTAGACGAGCGGCGACATGCCGATGAGGAAGCCGAGCGGGATGGCGAAGAGGGCCGCGAGCAGATAACCGCCGAGGACGCGCGCGATCGAGTAGGCGAGCTGGATGCCGATGCCCTTGTCGTTCGTGCCGCGGTCGTAGAAGGGATCGACGACGTGGTTCCAGATCTTCTTCACGACGTCGGCCGGCGACGGCATCGCCGACTTTCCGCCGCTCGCGGCCTCCTTGCCGATCAGCTTGGCGTATTCGGGATCGACGTCGGCGGCGGCGCCGGCACCCCCGCCGGTCGCGAGCTGCCAGGCGCCGACGAACAGCGCCAAGAGCAGCAGCGAGAGGATCGCCGCCCGGAGCCCGCGGCCGCTCGCCATCGCCTCAAGCCCGCTTGATCGCGAAGCTGTTGATGTAGTCCTCCGGCTTCGCGGGATCGAACGCCTTGCCCATGACCTTGAACGGCTTGTAGGTGGCGGCCGGCGGCGTCATGCCCACTTCCTTCATGAGCTTGGCGGCATCCGTGGCGAGGAACACCTCCTCGGCCACTCTCTTGTAGTCGATGTCGCCCTTGATCTGGCCCCAGCGCTTCATCTGGGTGAGGATCCAGACGGCGAAGCTCTGCCAGGGGAAGGGATCGAAATCGATGCGGTTCGGCACCTTCTGCACCTTGCCGAGACCGTCGGCGAAGGTGCCGGTCAGCACCTGCTCCACCACCGTCACCGGCTGGTTGAGATAGTTGGCGGGCGCGATCGCCTCGGCGATCTGCTTGCGGTTCTCGGCCTTGGTCGCGAAGGCGGTGGCGTCGATGATCGCCTTCAGCAGCGCGGCGAAGGTGTTCGGCATCTCGGCGGCGAAGCCCTTGCTCGCCGTGAACGCGCAGCAGGGGTGCCCCTCCCAGATGTCCTTCGAGAGGATGTGGATGAAGCCGACGCCGTCGAAGACCGCACGCTGGTTCATGGGATCGGGGCCCAGGAACCCGTCGAGATTCTCGGCGCGCAGATTGGCGACCATCTCGGGCGGCGGCACGGCGCGGATCTGAATGTCCTTGTCGGGATCGAGGCCGGCCTCGGCCACGTAATAGCGCAGCAGGTAGTTATGCATCGAGTAGTCGAACGGCACAGCGAACTTGAAGCCCTTCCACTGCTTGGGATCGCGCTTGTCCTTGTGCTTCATCGCCAGGGTGATCGCCTGGCCGTTGATGTTCTCGACCGCGGCCATGGTCCACGGAATCGCGTTCGAGCCCACGCCCAGCGAGATCGCGAGCGGCATCGGCGAGAGCATGTGCGCGGCGTCGTATTCCTTCGCCAGCGACTTGTCGCGGATCACGGCCCAGCCGGCGGTCTTCACCACCTCCACGTTGAGGCCGTGCTTCCTATAGAAGCCCATCGGGTGCGCCATGATGATCGGCGTGGCGCAGGTGATCGGGATGAACCCCACCTTCAAGTCGGTCTTCTCGATCTTGCCCTTGGTTTCGGCGAAGGCGTCGCGCGCCTTGCCGAGCGGGAAGAAGTGCTCGATCGCGGCCAGCGCCGTGCCCGCGCCAACCGCGTGGAGGAAGCGCCGCCGCGTGCTCTCGCGCGGGAAGAGCGCGCGCACCACGGCGCCCTCGACCGCGCGGCCGCAGCGCGCCTCTTCGCTGGCGGCGACCGTCTGCAGCTGCAATTGGCGCTGGCGCTGCAGCTCGACGACCTCGGCGTCGTGCCGCTCTTGGCTCTCGTGCTGGCCGCAGGCGCAGCCGGTGCGGCCGAGCGTGACCTTCGGATCGAACGGGTTGTCGAAGCTGGACATTTCGGCTCCTCGCGGACGGCGGATCGCATTCTTAGAGGAGCAAGAGCCGTGCCAGGGCCCTGCGATGATGTGCCTGGCCCGATGCAGGGCAAATGCCGCGAGATTCCGCACATCTTCGCCCGGATTTCGGCCAATTGCTGCGCGAGGGCTGGGCAAAATGGCGGGGACCGGTGCAATTTGCCGCGATGCGCGCGTGATCGATGGCGCCGCGCGTTGTTTCGCGCGAGGCTGAAATGATTTCGCCGCAAGACGGGATGTGGCTGGCTTGGGGTAGCTGGGCGATGTCGTGGGCGGCGGCGGCCGCCTGGAGCGACCGCGCCACCGCGGGCCGCGGCGGACGCGAGGCGCTGATCTACTACGTGCCGATCGTCGGCGGCGCCGTTCTCATGTTCGGCTTCGGTTTCGACCGCTTCGTTCCCGCGGCGCTGACCTGGCGCATCGGCGCCGAGGCCGCGTGGGCGATGGTCGCGCTCGCCGTCGCCGGCTTTCTGTTCGCCTGGTGGGCGCGGCTTCACTTGGGCCGGCTCTGGTCGAGCGGCGTCACGCGCAAAGAAGCGCACCGCGTCGTCGACACCGGCCCCTACGCGCTGGTGCGGCACCCGATCTACACCGGCCTTTATGTGGCGCTCGCGGCCACCGCCCTCTTGCGCGGCACGGCGCCGGCCGCGCTCGGCGCCGCCGCGATGGCGTTCGGCTGGTATGTGAAGGCGCGCATCGAGGAGCGCTTCCTGCGCCAAGAGCTGGGCGCCGAGGCTTACGACGCCTATGCGCGGCGCGTGCCGATGCTGGTGCCGTTTTTGCGCCTGTAGAGCGGAATCCGCGTACGGGCGCCCCATTCGACTTCGCTCCGGGGCGTGCGCCCCGACGCGTGAGACGGATCGTTTAAACGTTCAAATCTTCTTCGCGCGCTTCTGCCAATAGGGCTCTTTGAGCACGTTCTTCTGGATCTTGCCGATCGGCGTCTTCGGGAAGTCGGTGACGAACTTGATGAGGCGCGGGCGCTTGAAGCGGGCGAGCGATTTCTCGCAATGCGCGGTGACTTGCGCTTCGCTGAGCGCAGCGCCCGCTTTGAGCGCGATGTAGGCGGCAGGCAGCTCGCCGAACTGCTCGTCGGGGATGCCGAACACCGCGCATTCCGCCACTTCGGGCAGCGCGTAGATCACGCGCTCGATCTCCGAGGGATAGACGTTCTCGCCGCCGGAGATCAGCATCTCCTTGGAGCGGTCGACGAGCGTGATGAAGCCCTCGCCGTCGATGGTGGCGAGATCGCCCGACCAGCCCCAGCCGTCGCCGAGCTTCCAGAACCCCTTGGTCTGCTCGGGCTCGCGGTAATACTCCTTCATGAGGTTGGCGCCGCGCGAGACGACCTCGCCGATTTCGCCGGGTGCCGCCGGCGTGCCGTCCGTCCGGACCACGCGCATGTCGACATTGTAGGCCTCGCGCCCGACGGCGCCGAGTTTCTTCGGCAGGTTCCACCAGCGGTTCACGGCGATGACGCCCATCTCGGACTGGCCGTAAATCTGCGTGAGGCGGAGGTTGGGGAGCTTCTCCATCAGCGCCTTCTGCGTCCAATCCGGCATCGGCGCGCCGGCGAAGCTCACCTTCTGCCAGGTGCGATAGGCGGCGGGATCGAATTTCGGGTCCTGCACCACCTGGATCGCCTGGGTCGGCACCATGAAATTCGCCGTCATGCCGGTGCGGCGGACCATCTCGCGGAAGCCGTCGGCGCTCCAGGGCGCCAGCATCGTGACGGTGGCGCCGGCCAGCATCGCCGGCTGGAACATGATGTTGAGCGCGGCCACGTGGAACATCGGCGTCACCACGCCGACGATGTCGCGCTCGTCGAGCGCCTCCTCGACCATGACCGTGTGCGCGGTGACGGCGCGTGCGCGATGCGTCGCCAGCACGCCCTTGGGGCGCCCGGTCGTCCCGCCGGTGTAGGTCATGCAGAAGGGGTCGTCTTCGCTCATCTTCACATCCGGCTCCGCAGCGGAATGGCCGGCGATGAAATCGGCGAGCACCGGCGCGCCGAGCTTCGGGGAGCCGATCGCAACATAGTTCTTGATGCGCGGGAGCTTGTCGCGCACCGCCGCGACCTTGTCGGCGAACACATCCTCGAAGATCAGGAGTTCGACATCGGCCTTATCGAGCACGAAGACGAGCTCGTCGGGTGCGTACAGCACCGAGACGTTGACGAGCACTGAGCCGCTCTTGGCGACGCCGAAGAAGACGATGCCGTATTCGGGCCGGTTGCGCGACAGCATGCCGATCTTGGCCTGGCGCGGCAGCTTCTCTGCGATCAGCGCGTGGGCGAGCCGGTTCGCCGCCGCGTCGAGCTCGCCATAGGACAGCGCCGTGTCGTTCCAGAGAATCGCCGCCTTCCGCGGATCGCGATGGGCGGCGCGGCGCAGCATGTCGCCGGTCAGCATGTCTTCTCCCTCTATTGAACGCTCGTTCAAACTTATTGCCAGCCTCGGCGCAGCTCTTTTATTCTGCCCCAGCGAGGGAGGACATAGCGTGCATACAGCCTATGACATCGTGAAGCTGGCGAGCCGGCGCGCGCCGGACCGGCTGGCCCTCGTCGACGATCTCTCGGCGCGCTCCTTCACCTACGGCCAACTGATCGCCGAGCTCGACGCCATCGCGGCGGGCCTCGCCGCGCGCGGCATCAAGGCGGGCACGCGCGTCGCCACCGTGCTCAACAATTGCCTCGAGCACGCGCTCGTCCTCTTGGCGCTGCAGCGCCTCGGCGCGGTTCCGGCGCTGCTCAATTTCCGCCTGGCGCTCGCGGATATCGCGAAGCTGATCCAGCAGGGCGGCCTCGAAGGCGCCGTCATTCACGCGATGCCCGAGCTGGCGGCGGCGGTCAAAGCGGCGCTGCCGAAGAGTGCGCTGCTGCTCGCCGTCGGCGGCGCGGTGGACGGCGCCGAACCCTTCGCCGCCTGCCGCGGCGCGGCCGGCGGGCTGCCGCCGGTGCCGAAGCCGGCACCCGACGATCCCAGCTTCATCTTCTACACCTCGGGTACGACCGGACTGCCCAAGGGCGCGGTCATCCCGCATCGCGCCGCCGAGCCGCGCGTGCTGTGGATCGCGACCCAGGCCGGGCTGCGCCACGGCGGGCACAATCGCGCGCTCGCCTTCATGCCGATGAGCCATTGCATCGGCTTCTACGGCATCGTACTGGTGACGCTGGCGCTCGACGGCACGGTCTATCTCCAGACCCAGTTCAATCCGGCCGACGCGATAAAGCGCATCGCGGCGAACGGCATCACCTATATTTTCGCGGTGCCGACCTTGCTGCATGCGATGACGCAGGTGCCGAACTACCGGCCCGAGGCGATGAAGTCGCTCGAGCTCGTGCTGTTCGGCGGCGGCGCGATGCCGCCGGAGCTTTTCGATCACATGAAAGCGCGCTGGCCGGCGACGCTGCGCCACATCTACGGCACCACCGAGACCATGTGCTCGGGCTACAACGCCGAGCCCAAGCGTGACGCGCTGGCGACGCTGGGGCCCGGCTATTACACGGTCACGCGCGTGGTGAAGCTCGGCGGCGGGCCCGAGGACGAGATCGCCGAGGGCGACGAGGGCGAGCTCATCGCCGAGGCCGGCGTCGATACCGTCTTTTCGGGCTATCTCAACCGTCCCGACGCCACGGCCGAGAAGATCCGCGGCGGCTGGTACTACACCGGCGACGTGGTGCGGCGCGAGCGCGACGGCTTCTGGACCTTGATGGGCCGCGTCGACGACATGATCCGCTCGGGCGGCGAGAACATCCACCCCGAGGAGATCGAGGAGGCGTTGAAGATGCATCCGGGCCTCGCCGAATCATCCGCCATCGCGCTCCCCGACGCGCGGTGGGGCCAAATCGCCGTCGCCTGCATCGTGAAGGAGGATCCGGCGGCCGACGGCGTCGCGCTGGCCGCCGCGTTCGACGCGCACTGCCGCGCCTCGACCCTCGCCGCCTTCAAGCGCCCGCGCGCCTATTTCTTCGTGGACTCGCTGCCGCGCAACGCCGCCGGGAAAGTGCTACGCCGCATCCTGCGCGACCAGGCGATCAAGGCCCGCGAGGCGGGCGCCGTGAGTTTCGTCGTCCCGGCGGAGAAGAAGGTCTCCGCGTAGGGGCGGGTCCCCGACCACCCGCCCGCCCGCGCCGACGCCCGTTATAAATTCGCGAGCGGTCGCGTGGTGTCGACACGGGCGGGTCGGGGACCCGCCCCTGCGAGACTCCTGATATTCCCCGCCCTCACCCACCCATCTGCTTCATCACTTCCCGGACGCGCCGGTCCATTTCGTCGGGCGGCACGTCTTCCTTATGGGTCGAGATGTGCCAGACGTGGCCAAACGGATCCGTGATCGTGCCCGAGCGGTCGCCGTAGAATTGGTCCTGCACCGGCTTGGTGAGCTTGGCGCCGGCGGAGACGGCCTGGGCCGCGACGCCATCGACGTCGTTGACATAGAGCATGATGCTGACGGGCGTGCCGCCGAGCGAGATCGGGCTCTTGTGGCCCATGTCGGGGAATTCGTCGGCGAGCATGATAGTGGAATCGCCGATCTTGATCTCGGCGTGGCCGATGCGGCCGCCCGGCGCCGGAAAGCGCATCACCTCGCTGGCAGCGAAAGCGCGCTTGTAGAAATCGATCGCCTGCGCGGCGTCCTTCAGGATGAGATAGGGCGTGGCGGTGTGATATCCATCGGGAATTGGCTTCACGTTGCTGGCCATTCGGCTCCTCCGTCGCGACTCTGTTTCAATTTTTCGGCCGCCGATTTCATCTCCCTCGCGGCCGGGCGCGCTGTTTAGAACAATAAGGGAACATCTGTCAAGCCGCCGCGCGAGGAATTTCATGATCGTCGCGCGCCGGCGGAAGCGGATGATAAGGTGCGCTTCGTGACAGAAATCGAACGACCGGAGAGCATGAGCGGTTCCTTGAGCGATATTCTCGTCGTCGCCATCGATCAGGCAGTGGCGGCGCCCTATTGCACTACGCGGCTCGCCGACGCGGGTGCGCGCGTGATCAAGGTCGAGCGGCCGGGCGGCGATTTCGCGCGCCACTACGATTCGGTCGCGGGCGGGCTCTCGGCCTATTTCGTGTGGCTCAACCGCGGCAAGGAAAGCATCGTCCTCGACGTGAAGAAGCCCGAGGACTCCGCCCTCCTGCACCGCATGATCGCGCAGGCCGACATTTTCGTGCAGAACCTCATCCCCGGCGCCGCGGCGCGCGCGGGCTTCGGCGCCGAGGAACTGCGCCAGCGCCATCCCCGCCTCATCACCTGCGACATCTCCGGCTACGGCGAAGACGGCCCCTATGCCGAGATGAAGGCCTACGATCTCCTGATCCAGGCCGAGACCGGGCTCGCCTCGGTCACCGGCCGGCCCGAGGGCCCGGGCCGGGTCGGCGTCTCGGTCGTCGATATCGCCGCCGGCATGTATGCCTATATGGGCATCCTTGAAGCCCTGCACGAACGCGCGCGCACCGGCCGCGGCAAGGGCATCAAAGTCTCGCTGTTCGATGCGATGGCCGATTGGATGACGGTGCCCCTCCTCTTCCAGGAGTACACCGGGAAGGCGCCGCCGCGCGTCGGCCTCGCGCACCCTTCCGTGCAGCCCTACGGCCTCTACGATTGCGCCGACGGCCAGATCGTGATCTCGGTGCAGAACGACCGCGAATGGTCGCGCTTCTGCCGGCACGTGCTCGGCGACGAGAAGCTGGTGGGCGACCCGCGCTTCTCCGTCAACGAAGCGCGGATCAAGAACCTGGCGGCGCTCAATGCGGTCATCGCGTCGATGTTCGGCAAATTGCCGCGCGCGCGCGTCATCGAGCTGCTGCGCAAGGCCGACATCGCCTATGGCGCGCTCAACACGGTCGCCGATCTCACTCGCCACCCGCAGCTCCGCCGCGTCGCGCAGCCGACAGAGCGCGGAACGCTGTCGCTGGTGGCCTCGCCGATTCGCGCGGGCGCCACGCCGGCGACATACAAGCCGATCCCCAGGCTCGACGAGCACGGCGCGGCCTTGCGCAAGGAGTTCGCCGCGTAGGGGCGTGCTGCGCGCGCCCTGTGCGAGCCAGCCAAGCGCCTGCGTTGCGGGAACCAGGGCGCGCCCAGCGTGCCCCTACATCGGAACCGCAGCGCTTCCCGCGCGCGCGGCGTCGATGCTATTTAGTGCGCCTGCAGGGAGGATTTGCCATGAAGGGCTTCACCTTCCAGACCACGCGGCAGATCGTTTCCGAGCCGGGTTCGTCGGCGCAGATCGGCGCGCTGATGAAAGGCCTCGGCGCCACGCGCGTGCTGATCGTGACCGATGCCGGCATTGTCAAGGCGAAGCTGCTCGAGGCCGCGCGCGCGGGCCTGACCGAGGCGGGAATCGCCTCCGAGATCTACACCGACGTCGTCGCCGATCCGCCCGAGGCGATGGTGCTGGCCGCGGTCGCGGCCGGGCGCCGCTTCGGCGCCGACGGCGTGCTCGGCTTCGGCGGCGGCTCCTCGATGGACACGGCGAAGCTCGTCGCGTTCCTGCTCAAATCCGAGCAGAAGCTCGGCGAGATCTACGGCATCGGCTTCTGCAAGGGCTGGCGCCTGCCGCTGGTGCTGGCGCCGACGACGGCCGGCACCGGCTCCGAGGTGACGCCGATCGCCATCGTCACCACCGGCGCCTCGGAAAAGAAGGGCGTCGTCTCGCCGCAGCTTCTCCCGGACGCGGCCGTGCTCGATGCGGACCTGACGCTCGGCCTGCCGCGCCACGTCACCGCCGCCACCGGCATCGACGCCATGGTGCACGCGATCGAGGCCTTCACCAGCCGGCACAAGAAGAACCCGATGTCGGACACGCTGGCGAAGGAGGCGCTGCGCCTCCTTGCCGGCAACATCCGCGCCGCCTGCCTCGAGGGCGGCAACCGCGAGGCGCGCGCCGACATGCTGCTGGGCGCGATGCTGGCCGGCATGGCCTTCACCAACGCGCCGGTCGCGGCCGTGCACGCGCTCGCCTATCCCATCGGCGGGCACTTCCACGTGCCGCACGGTCTTTCGAATTCGCTGGTGATGACGCATGTGATGCGCTTCAACGCGCCCGCCGCCGCGGCGATGTATGCCGAGCTCGCGCCGATCGTGTTCCCGACGATCGACGGCAAGACGGATGCGGCCAAGGCGGACGCCATGATCGAAGGCATCGCGGCGCTCATCGCCGAGATCGGGCTCGAGACGCGGCTCGGCCAGGTCGGCATCAGCCACAACCACGTGCCGATGCTGGCCGAGGACGCGATGAAGCAGACGCGCCTCCTCGTCAACAACCCGCGCGAGGTCGGCTACGACGACGCGGTGAAGATCTACGAAGCGGCGCTCTAAGCCATCGCCAGGCGCGCCCGGATGGCGGTCACGACGTGCTGCGAGGGGCGGATGGTGGCGACGAGCAGCATGTCGCAGGCGCCGGTGCCGCTCGACAGTGGGAGCATCAGGCGCGTGAAGGTGAAACTCTTGCCGTCGATCTCGGCTTCGACGCGCTGACGGACCGGCTCGGCGCGGGCGATTGCGCGCGAGACCTCGCCCAGGAGATGATCGCGATACCAGGCCGGCTGTGCATCCTCGAGGAACGCGCCGCGCACGAGGCCGAAATCCTTGTTCTCGATGTCGGCGCCGCAGAGGCGGATGCGGTGGCCGCTGCGCGGCGCCGAGAGGCGCTCGACGATGGCGATGTGCTCGAGCGCCGGGGCGAAGCGCTCGGGCCTGAGCTCGCTGTTGGGCAGGCACGGGCGGCCCGCCACCGCCTCGCGCCAATAGTCGCGCAGCAGCACGAGCGGCGGCTCGGCGACGGCGTCGAGCGGCTCCTCGAAGGCCTTGAGCTTTCCGTTCAGCATGCCAGAGCCCTTGCCCGGATGCGCGGCGCGCGATCGCATCTTGTGCGACCGTAGCGTCAAAGCCGCCGCGCGACCGATAAGAGAGGGCGCGACGCGGCTACAACTTGCCGAATATCAGGTTTTAACCACCGAGGGCAAGTCGCCGGCGCGTGCTCAACCCCAGATGCGGCGGGCGACCTCGGCGACGAGACCGAGCTTCCGGCGCTCGTCGGCCAGTGTCACCGGGTTGCCACCGACGCTCGAGGCGAAGCCACATTGCGGGCTCACCGCGAGCCGGTCGAGCGGTACGATGCGCGCTGCCGCCTCGACGCGGCGCACGAGATCGTCGGCCGTGGGGGTCTCCGCGTTCTTGGTCGAGATGAGGCCGAGCACCACGGTCTTGTCGGCCGGCACCGCGGCGAGCGGCGCGAAATCGCCGGCGCGCTCGCTGTCGAATTCGAGGAAGAACGCATCGACATCGGCGCGGCCGAACAGCGCATCGGCGACCGGCGCATAGCCGCCCGCCGCCATCCACTGCCCCTTGTAGTTGCCGCGGCAGAGATGGAGGCCGATCGTCATGCCTTGGGGCCTCGCGGCGACGACGGCGTTGATCAGATCGACATAGAGCCGGATCAGCGCCGCGGGATCGTCGCCGCGCGCCGCCGCCTGCGCGCGCACGGCGGGATCGCACAGCATCGCGAGCGGCACTTCGTCGAGCTGCACGTAAGTGCAGCCGGCCGCGGCGAGCGCCGCGAGCTCCGCGCGGTAGACTTCGACGAGATCGCCGTAGAGCGCCTCGAGGCGCGGATAGACCGAGCGGTCGGCGGCCTCCGCGCCGCGATAGAAGAGGATCGCGGAGGGCGTCGGCATCGTCACCTTGGGCGTGCGCTCGGTATGCGCGCGCACGAACTTGAATTCGTCGACGGTGATGGGGCCGGCGCGCTTCACCCGGCCATGCGCATAGGCGCATTCCCAGGCGCCGTGCTCGCCCGAGAAATCGAACAGGGCCGGCTTCGTCGAAAGACCTTCGACCGCCTGCACGAAGCCCAGGAACCACGAGCCGCGGCGGAATTCGCCGTCGGTGATCGCCTCCATGCCGGCCTCCTCCTGGAGACGAATCGCCTCGGCGATGCAGCGCGCGGTGACGGCTTCGAGCTCGGCGCCGCCGATCTTGCCGAGCGCGCGCGCACGGTGCGCGGCCTTGAGCTCGGCCGGGCGCAACAAGCTGCCGATATGCTCGGCGCGGAACGGCGGCCCGCCGTAGACGCTTGCGGACATTTTCTAATATCTATTTGAATTCGCGGACACCTACCACGACGGCAGGCACCTGTCCACTCCGCGGTCATACTCGCTCGCTTCGGCGCGGCATGGCAGCGAAGACCGGCAATGGCTTGCCGCGCAGCCGGCCGCCCACTAGCGTGCCGCCGCTTATTGCAGCGCAGCGAATTCGGAGGAGGATCGCATGCAACGTTTCGTTCTTGCGGCCGGAGCCGTCCTGGCTCTCGCCGCCACGCAGGCCGCGCCCGCCAATGCGCAAGAGCAACGCGCCGCAAATGAGTTGCGCATCGGCTTCTTGAACACGACGACGGGCGGCGGCGCGCTCATCGGCAAGCACATGGAGAACGGCTGGAAGCTCGGCCTCGAGCACCAGGGCTGGAAGACGGACGGAGACAAGTTGGGCGGCGTCGCGACCAAGATCTTCTACGCCGACGACCAGGTGAAACCCGACGTCGGCTTGAAGGAAGTCGAGAAGTTCCTGAAGCAGGACAAGGTCCAGATCGTGGCCGGCGTGATCTGGTCGAACGTGATGATGACGATCCAGAAGCCGGTCCTCGATGCGAAAGTGCTGCTGCTCGGCACCAACGCGGGACCGAGCCCGCTCGCGGGCGCCCTCTGCAATCCGCTCATCGTCTCGACCTCGTGGTCGAACGACGACAATCACGAGGCGGCGGGCGAGCTCGTCCAGCGCGAGGGCGTCAAGACCCTCGTCGCGATGGCGCCCAACTACCAGGCGGGCAAGGACAGCATCGCCGGCTTCTCGCGCTTCTACAAAGGCAAGATCATCGAGACGATCTACTACAAGCTCGGCGAGACCGACTTCCAGGCCGACCTCGCCAAGGTACGCGCCTTGAAGCCCGAGGCCGTGTTCGTGTTCGCCCCCGGCGCCATGGGCATCGCGTTCGTCAAGCAATGGGCCGCGTCGGGCCTCAACAAGGAGATGAAGCTCTATTCGGCGTTCTCGATCGACTATGTGACCTTGGGCGCAATGGGCGAATCCGCCGTGGGCGCCATCGTGCCGACGATGTGGAACCAAGACATCGCCAATCCGAAGAACGAGAAATTCGTGAAAGACTATCTGGCGAAATTCGGCCACATGCCGTCGAATTTTGCGGCCCAGTCCTACGACGCGCCGGGCGTGATCGCGGCCGCGGTCAAAGCCACCGGCGGCAAGGTCGACGACACCACGGCGCTGGCGCGCGCGATGCGCAAGGCGCCCATCGATTCGGTGCGCGGCACGCTCAAGTACAACGTCAACGGCTTTCCGATTCAGCCCTTCTACAAGGCCGTCGTCGTCAAGGGCGGCGATGGCAAGATCGGCTTGAAGATCGAAAGCAAGATTTGGGAGCGCGCCGACAGCAACACCGACAAGTGCCCGGCGGATAAGCGGATCTGAGGGTGGGACCGCGGGCCTCCAGGCCCGCATCTCACTGCCGGAAATGAAGAGCGCGGCTGGAGCCGCGTGGTCCCAGGGCTACTCCGCCGCCCGCGGCCTTGCCTCCGCCGCCAGCGCCTGATCGATCATGCGCCGCGCCGCGACGCCGCCGGCGTCGCAATTGGTGGCGAGCAGCGGGCGGGCCGAGCGGTCAGTTTCGATCATGCGCTGCTGGGCTTCGAGCAGCGTCTTGTCTTCGTTGAAGATCCGCATGATCGAATCGTGCAGCGTCTGCGACAACGCCTCGTCCGCGAGCTCGAAGCAGCGCGTCAGCGTCCAGAAATAGTGCGTCGAGCGCTCGGTCTCGGGCGTCATCGCGTTCAGGACCATCCAGCGCAGCGCCTGCTTCATGTCCTTGGTGTCGGCGGGCACGCCCCCGGCGTCAATGCGGATATGCGCCGGCAGATCGAAATAGATGTGCTGCCAGCGGTCGATCGTCTTGAGGCCCCGTACCTTGGCGAAGAGCGGCGGCGCCGGGATCCCCGGCATGAGGCGCGTCACCTTCACCTTGCCGTTCTCGGTGCCGGTGGTGATCGGCGTCTCCGCCACCGCCGTCTGACCGATCGAGGTCGGGTGGACGAAAGTCTCGTGCGTAAGGTCCATCAGATTGTCGACGACGAGGCGGTACTCGGCGTCGATATGGATGTAGCCCATCACCGGCTTCCAACCCGGCTCGTCGTTCCAGTGATAGTCGTGGATGAGGGCCGGATCGGCCTTGGCCGCCTCGCCCATCCACACCCAGGCCCAGCCGTGGCGCTCGGCGATCGGATAGGTGCACGCCTTCAAGCGCGGCGGGATCGGAACCTGCCCCGGCACGCGCGTGCACTTGCCGTCGGGGGCGAATTCCATGCCGTGATAGGGGCACTGCACGGCGTCGCCGGCGAGCTTGCCCATCGAGAGCGGCGCCTTGCGGTGCGGGCAGCGGTCTTCCATCGCCACCGCTGCGCCCGCCTCGGTGCGGTAGAAGACGAGCGGCTCGCCCAAAATCTTGCGCGCCAGCAGCGCGCGGCCGAGCTCCTTGCTCGTGGCCGCCACGTACCATTGGTTCCGAAGAAACATCGCCTTCCTCCCAGCGACGGCGGCCGCGGCGCCCCACTCCCCGCCGGCGCGGCCTTTCGTCAGTATACGGAGCACTCGCCCCGAGACAAGGCGTGGAGGTCCGATAATTTTACATTGCCGTAAATCCGGCGCGCACGGGGCGGGCGGCCCACCGGCGGCCGGCAAGTCCCCCCCTTTCGCGCGCGAAAGCACGCTGTATAGTTTCGAGCCTGCGCTCGAACGGCTGCATTCAGCGGCGAATGAGCGCCAGCGAGGGAGGACGAGTGATGCAAAAGCTCAGAATGGCGGCGGCGTTTGCCGCAGCGGCGCTCGCAACGGCGATGCTCGCCGTGTCGTCGGGCGCGGCGGCGCAGGAATTGCGCATCGGTTTCCTGAATTCGGATACCGGGTTCGGCGCGCTGATCGGCAAGCACCTCAAGAACGGCTGGATCCTCGGCCTCGAGCACGAGGGCTGGACGAAGGACGGCGACAAGCTCGGCGGCGTGGCGACCAAGGTGTTTTACGCCGACGACCAATCGGCCAAGCCCGACGTCGGGCTGCGCGAGGTCGACAGGCTGATCAAGCAGGACAAGGTCCAGATCATCTCCGGCATCATCTGGTCCAACGTGATGATGGCGATCCAGAAGCCGATCTTCGATGCGAAGGTGATGCTGCTCAGCGCCAATGCCGGGCCCTCGCCGCTGGCCGGCCCGCTCTGCAACCCGCTCTTCGTCTCGTCGTCGTTCATGAACGATGGTAACGCCGAGGCCACCGGCGAGATGGCGACCAAGGACAAGATCAAGACCGTGGTGGCGATGGCGCCCAACTACCAGGCCGGCAAGGATAACGTCGCCGGCTTCGAGCGCACCTACAAGGGCGGCAAGGTCATCGACACGATCTTGTTCAAGAACGGCGAGACCGACTACCAGGCCGAGCTCAGCAAGCTGCGCGCCTTGAAGCCCCAGGCGCTCTACATCTTCGCGCCCGGGGCGATGGGCGTGGCGTTCATGAAGCAGTGGACGGCGTCGGGCCTCAACAAGGAGATCAAGCTCTACTCGATCTACACCGTCGATGCGGTCACGCTGCCGGCCATCGGCGACGCCGGCATCGGCGCCACCGAGGCGGGCCACTGGAACCCCGACCTCGACAACCCGAAGAACAAGCGCTTCATCAAGGACTACACGGCGAAGTTCGGTCACGTGCCCTCCTATTTCGCCGTCCAGTCCTACGACGCGCCGGGTCTCATCGCCAAAGGCGTCAAGGCGACGGGCGGCAAGCTCGACGACATGGCCGCGGTCGCGCGCGCCATCCGCAAGGCCGGCATGGATTCGCCGCGCGGCCACATCAAGTACAACGTCAACGGAATGCTCATTCAGCCCTATTGGCGCTTGAACGTGATCAAGGGCACGGACGGCAAGCCGACGATCAAGGGCGGCGAACAGATCATGCAGCGGCCCGACTCCTATTGGGAAAAGTGCCCGGCAAATATGCGTATCTGACCCTGCGCGGCGCGCGGCGTCCGCCGCGCACCGGAAGGTGACGCTTGTCCGCTTGACAGCGCCCTTTGCCGCGCCGTTTCATGCCCGCGGGATCGTGCGCGGCGTCGCGCGCGATCTCGATCCGTGGGCGCGCAAACATCCTGCGTGCGGCAATCCTGCCGCAACAAGCGGGAACGCCCGATACATCGAGGGAATGGCAACCGGTCCGGCGCAGCCTTGGCTTGCGCGCCGGGCTTCATGCCGATTGAGGAGGACCGCAATGTTGAGAATCGCTCTGCTCGCCGGCACGGCGCTCGCCGCCGGGCTTTCGGCGGCATCGGCGCAGGAGTTCAAGCTCGGTGTCATCACGACGCTGTCGGGCCCGGGCGCCGGTCCCGGCACGGAGCTGCAGAAGGGCTTCACCATCGGCTTGAAGCACGAGGGCTGGACCAAGGACGGCGACAAGTTCGGCGGCGTCGCCACCAAAGTGATCTGGGGCGACGACCAGCAGAAGACCGACGCGGGCGTGCGCGAGGCCGAGAAGCTGCTGGACCAGGAGAAGGTGCATGTGCTGGCGGGCATCATCTGGTCCAACGTCGCGCTCG
The DNA here is from genome assembly GCA_036555425.1 of Alphaproteobacteria bacterium. GTDB lineage: Bacteria > Pseudomonadota > Alphaproteobacteria > Bin65 > Bin65 > SBBV01. Next base: position 21,699 of record DATBLL010000276.1, read on the forward strand.
CGGTCTATCCCAAGGTGATCGCCAAGGGCATCCCCTACGTCATCACCAATGCCGGCGCCTCGCAGTTCGCCGGCGAGATGTGTCACCCGCTGCTGACCTCGACCTCGTGGAACAACGACCAGGTACCCGAGGCGCTCGGCCAGCGCATGAACCAGGACAAGATCGAATCGATCTACATGCTCTCGCCCAACTATCAGGCCGGCAAGGACATGGTGGCGGGCGTGAAGCGTACGCTCAAGGGACCGAAGATCGTCGGCGAGGATTATTTCAAGCTCGGCGAGACGGACCACCAGGCGAGCATCTCGAAGGCGCGCGCTTCGGGCGCCAAGGCCATCTTCCTGTTTGCGCCTGGCGGCATGGGGGTCGCTTTCTTCAAGAACTGGCAGGCTTCGGGCGCCGGCAAAGACATCAAGCTCTACACCGTGTTCGTCGTCGACTGGGATACGCTGCCGGCGATCGGCGATGCGGCGCTCGGCACCTACAACACGATGTATTGGAACGTCGACATCGACAACCCGACCAACAAGGCCTACGTGAAGGATTTCGCGGCCGCTTACGGCCGCAATCCCTCGCACTACTCGGCGCAGGCTTACGACGGCGCACGCATCATCGCGGCCGCGCTTCGCTCGGTGGGCGGGAAGTTCCAGGACGGGCTCGCGCTGGCCAAGGCCATCCGCAAGGTGAAGTACGACTCGGCGCGCGGCCCGTACACCTACAATGTCAACGGTATGCCGATTCAGAATTTCTACCTGCGCGAAGTGGTGAAGGGCGCGGATGGGAAGCCCACGATCGTCACGCGCGGCACGATCTTCCAAAACCGCAGGGATGCCTATTGGGAGAAGTGCCCGGCCGATAAGCGCTTGTAAGTCGTCAAGCGGAGTGTAAAAGACAGGCGCGGGGACACCCTTCGCGGTGTCCCCGCCGCTGTTCGGGGAAGGACTCTCCGGGGTCCTTGGGGGGATGAGGGAGCGGGCCCCAAATGGGTCAGCTGATTTTCGAAACCGTATTGAACGGGGTGCAGTTCGGCGTCTTCCTGTTCCTGATCGCCGCCGGACTCACGCTCGTCTTCGGCATCATGAACATGGTGAACCTCGCGCACGGCTCCATGTTCATGATGGGGGCCTATATCGGCTCCTACGTCTTCCAGCAGACCGAGAGCTTCGCGCTCGCCATCGTCGTCGCGATTCCGTTTTCGCTCGTGCTCGGCATCGTGCTCGAATACCTGGCGCTGCGCACGCTCTACGCGCGCGACCATCTCGACCAGGTGCTGGCGACCTTCGGCTTCATCCTTTTCTTCAATCAGCTCGTGCTCCGCGTCTTCGGCGCGACGAGCCAGGAATTCCGCCTGCCCGACGTAATCAATTTTCCGATGCCGCTGTTCGGCTTCACCTATCCATCCTACCGCCTCATCGTGATCGCGGTGGGCCTCCTGGTGGCGCTCGGGCTCTATCTCGTCATCGCCAAGACGCGCGTCGGCATGCTCATCCGCGCCGGCGCCAGCAACCGCTCGATGGCGGGCGCCCTCGGCGTCAACATCCGCATGCTGTTCACGCTCATCTTCGGCATCGGCGCGGCGCTGGCGGGCCTCGCCGGCGTCATGATCGGCCCGATCGAATCGGTCGAATCGGGCATGGGCGAGAGCAAGCTCATCCTCGCCTTCGTCGTGATCGTGATCGGCGGCATCGGCTCGATCCGCGGCGCCTTCATCGCCTCGATCCTGGTCGGCCTCGTCGAGGTGATCGGCCGCGTCTTCATGAAAGACATCTTGCGGACCTTCCTGCCCGAGGAATTCGCGCAGACGGCGGGCCCGGCGCTCGCCTCGATGAGCATCTACATCCTGATGGCCGCCGTCCTTTATTTCCGCCCGCAGGGCCTTTTCCCTGCGCGCACGGGCTAGGCCATGGCCGGCGCCGGCGTCATCCGCATTCCCGAACT
>DATBLL010000025.1:0-12235 GCA_036555425.1 Alphaproteobacteria bacterium
GCGATGAAGCTGCGGCGCCGCGGCGGCGAGCGCGGCGCGCGCCACCGTCACCGCGGCGAGCGGCGCGTAATCGATGTCGACGAGCTCCGCCGCGTCCGCCGCCGCTTCGCGGCTCTCGGCGATCACGACGGCCACCGGTTCGCCCACATGGCGTACGGCGCCGCGCGCGAGCGCCCAGCGCGGCGGCTCGTTCATCGTCTTGCCATCGGCCATGCGCAGCGGCCAGAGGCTCTTCATCGGGCCGATCTTGTCGGCTTCCATGTCGGCGCCGGCGAAGACGGCGATCACGCCCGGCGCGCGCAGGGCCGCCTTCCCCTCGATGCGTTCGATCCGCGCATGTGCGTGGGGAGAGCGCACGAACGCGCAATGAAGCTCATCCGGAAAAACGATATCGGCGACGAAGCGCCCGCGCCCGGTCAGAAAGCGTGCATCTTCCTTGCGCAACACCGGCGCGCCGATGCCTTCCACCAAAGCCCCCTCGCCCTGGGGCGAGGGGGTTGGGGGTGAAGGGGGTGACCTAAACTTCACAACACTGCCGGGGCGCGGTGTCCCTTCGCCAAAGGCGGAGGTAAGCCCCCTCTCCCTGCCCCCTCGCCCCAGGGCGAGGGGGATTTCATTGCGTCTCCTCGCGCAAGAGATCGAGGCGCTCGAAGACGGCGCGGTCGGTGACGAGGAGGAGATCGGCATCGCCCACGAGCGCCTTGTGACTCGCCCAGGTCCAGTGCGGGATGGTGAAGACATCGTGCTGCGACCAGTCGAACGTCCTCTCGCCGATCGTGGATTGGCCTTGGCCCGAGACGACGAGGCAGACGGCATTGTAGGTCGCGCGCCGGGCGCGCGTGGCGGCACCCTTGGCGAGACGCGCGGCGTAGCAGTCGAGCGTCGTCATGACCGAGCCGCCGGTGACGGGATTCGTGTAGCGCAGCCATTTGGCGCCGTCGGATCCGGCCGGCATGGCCGCGAGCAGGCGCCGCGTGGCTTCGCCGGGATAGCGGTATTTCGGCGATTGCGCGCCGGCGTGCTGCAAATTCGCGGGCGCCACGCCGGCCTCGGACCAGAGCTTGTCCTCGCCCTCGTCCACCTGCCAGAACGCGTTGTCGCCCTGGGCACCGGGTTCGAAGAAGCTCGCATCGAGGCCGCAGACGAGCGGCATGTTGGCGGCGTCGAACCAGAAGGTGCGCTGCTTGCCCTCGTTGATGTGGCCGTGCCAGCACATCGGCGGTGTCAGCACGAGATCGCCCGCCAGCATCGGGCAGCGCCGCCCGTTGACGATGGTGACGGCGCCCTCGGCGCGCGTGGCGAAGCGGATCGCCGCCGCGGTGTGGCGATGCGGACGCGCGCGGTCGCCGGGCTCGAGCACGGTGAAGGCGCCGATCAGGTTGCTGGTCGAGACCGTGGCGCCGTTGAAGGCCGGATGCGCCATGATGATGGCGCGGCGTTCGACGTCTTCGACCGGCACTTCTTGCGCCGCGCGATGGCCGAGCGATTCGATGGCGCGCCAGCGCCAATGATAGGGCGCGTCCTTGGCGGCGGGCGCCATCGGCGTGATCGCCTTGTAGCGGTCCCAAAGCGGATGGATCTGCGCGGCTTCGAGTGCCGAAATCAGCGCCGCATCCGGCCGGCTTGCGCGGGCATCATCCATGGCCTGCCTCCCTCGGTGCCTGCGGCGCGGAAAATGGCACCCGTCTCGCGCCGAGGTCAAATGGCCTTCAGGCGGCGAGCGCCTTCTTGTGCTCGGGCGCCAGATCGTCCTCGATGAACCAGCGGACGATGTCGTCCATCGATTTGTCCTGCTTGAAGCCCATCGTCAACGCGCGCTGCGGCGCGAAATCGGCGTGCCAGCGGTCGACGATGGCGGCGATGACGGGATCCTTCTTGAACTTCACGCGCGCCGCCACCTTGGCGCCCGCGACGCGCTTCAGCGACGCCAGCATCTCCTTCACCGAGACGACGAAGCCCGGCAGCATCAGCCCGCGATTGTCGCCGAAGGCCTTGGCCGGCAGCTCGTAGGCGTGGAGCAGCGATTGCACGACCGTGCGCGGCGAGGCGCACCACATGCGCACGCTCGCGTCGACCGGACAAATCGCCTCCTCGCCCTGCAGCGGCTCGCGGATGATCGAGCTCGCCCAGGTGGAGGCGGCGCGGTTGGGCTTGCCGGCGCGCACCACGACGGTCGGCAGGCGCAGCGAACGCCCGTCGAGGAAGCCCTTGCGGCTGAAGTCGTTGACCAGCAGCTCGCCGATCGCCTTCTGCGTGCCGTAGGAGGTCTGCGGCAAGAGATTGATGTCGTCCTTGATCGGCACCGCGATGTCGCCGCCATAGACGGCGACCGAGCTGGTGAACACGACCTTGATCGGCTTCGGCAGCTTGCGGCAGGCCTCGAGCACCCAGCGCGTGCCGTCGAGATTGATCGCCATGCCGGTGTCGAACTCGGCCTCGGCTTGGCCGCTGACCACGGCGGCCAGGTGGAAGACGGCGCCGGTGTCGCGGCCGATCAGCGCCTCCACCTCGTCGCGCGCGGCGATGTTGCCGACCTTGGTCGTGATCTTGGCGGCCGCGGCCGGCGTCTTGGGCTCGACGACGTCGAACAGCGCAAGCTCGTCGATGCGCTGGCCGCCGAGCGTCCCCGCCTTGGCGAGCGCCGCCACGAGCTTTTGTCCGACGAAGCCGGCGGCACCGGTGACTACCACGCGCATTTCTCTTCCTCCCATCCAATAGGTCATCCTGACCGGAGCACGGCGCCAGAGCGCCGTGTTTCGGTCGGGATGACGCTGTTGGAACATGGGTGACAGGTTCCCTCGTTTGTTCAAGTTCAATTTTTCGCAAAGCCGCCCGCGCGCGCCCGCAGAGGTGATTACGCAAGCCACAAGGACTGCTATGGTGGCCAAAAGCCGGGGCGCGGCGCGCTCCGATGAGCGCCGCCTCAAGCGGCCGGGATTTGGGAGGAAGACCGATGAAGCGCCTGTGGCTCGCTCTGCTCGGCGTGACCCTCGTGCTGCCCCACGCCGCCGCCGTGGCCGAGGACGCCTATCCCTCGCGCCCGATCACGATGATCATCCCGTTCCCGCCCGGCGGCGTCGCCGACCAGACGGCGCGCGCGATCATCGGCCCGCTCGAGAAGGAGCTGAAGCAGGCGGTGGCGATCCGCAACGTGGGCGGCGCCGGCGGCGCGGTCGGGATGGGCGCCGCGGCCCACGCCAAGCCCGACGGCTACACGATCCTCTTGGCGCTCTCGAGCATCTCGATCATTCCCGAGGCCGATAAGCTGTTCGGCCGCACGCCCGCCTACACGGTCGACCAGCTGAAGCCGATCGCGCTGCTCGGGGCCGACCCCACCATCCTCGTCGTGCGCGCCGATGCGCCGTGGAAGACGGTGCAGGACCTCGAAGAGGCGGCGAAGAAGGAGCCGGGCAAGTTCTCGTTCTCGTCCTCGGGCGTCTACGGCACCTTGCACATGGCGATGGCGATGTTCACCAGCGCCGCCGGCATCAAGATGAAGCACGTGCCGTTCAACGGCGCCGGCCCGGCGGTGACGGCGATCTTGGGCGGCCATGTCGACGCGCTGGCCTCGGGGCCGGGGCCGGTGCTCGTGCACATCAAGGCCGGCAAGCTCCGGCCACTCGCGAACTGGGGTGCCAAGCGCATCGCGGTGCTGCCGGACGTGCCAACGTTCGCCGAGCTCGGCTACAAGGACGTCGAGTTCTACATCTGGGCCGGCCTCTTCGCGCCCAAGGACGTGCCGGCGCCGATCATGGCGAAGCTGCGCGAGGCGGTGAAGAAATCCGCCGCCACGCCGGAATTCGTGGCGGCGATGGAGAAGCTCGGCAGCCCCGTCGCCTATCTCGACGCGCCGGAGTTCGAGAAATTCTGGGCGGCGGACGCCGCGCGCCTCGCCGAGGCGGTGAAGCGGGTCGGCAAGGTCGAGTAGGCGCCATGGAGCGGCCTTCGCGCTTGCTGTCCGGCCTCACGGCCGACCGCGCCGCCGGGATCGCGCTCGTCGCCTTCGGCACCCTCGCCATCGTCGAAAGCCGCGGCCTGCCGATGGGCACGCTGCACCAGCCGGGCCCTGCCTATTTTCCGGTGGCCCTCTCGATCGCGCTCATCGCCTTCGGCGCGGTGCTGACGCTGTTCGCGGGCGCCGGCGCCAGGCTCAAGGAGCTCGGCTGGGAAGAGGCGCGCCACGCGCTCCTGATCATGCTCGGCGCCGGCGTCGCCACCTACCTGCTCGAGCGTGTGGGTTACGTCATCGCGATGACGGCGCTGATGCTTTATCTGCTCATCGTCGTCGCGCGCCGGCACTGGGCCGCCTCGGCGCTGTTCGCGCTCGCGCTGGCCGGCGGCACCTTCGCGCTTTTCGATCTCGCGCTGCGCGTGCTGCTGCCGCGGAGCCCCTGGGGCTTCTTCTAGCCGCGCCGCCCGTGTTCGAAACGCTGCAGAACCTCGGCCACGGCTTCGCCGTCGCCCTTTCCCCGGGCGTGCTGCTCTATGCGTTCATCGGCTGTCTCGTCGGCACGCTGGTCGGCGTCTTGCCCGGCATCGGCCCGCTCGCCGGCATCAGCCTGCTTCTCCCCGCCACCTTCGGGCTCGACGCCACGCGCGCGGTCGTGATGCTCGCCGGCATCTATTACGGCGCGATGTATGGGGGCTCGACGACGTCGATCTTGATGCGCATCCCGGGCGAGGCCGCCTCGGTCATGACCTGTATCGACGGCTATGCGATGGCGCGGAAGGGCCGCGCCGGCCCCGCGCTCACCATCGCCGCCGTCGGCTCCTACATTGCCGGCACGGCCAGCGTCGTGGCGCTGATGCTGCTGGCGCCGCCGCTCGCCAATTTCGCGCTGCGCTTCGGCCCGCCCGAATACTTTGCGCTGCTCGTGCTCGGGCTCCTCGTCCTCGCCTATATGAGCGTCGGCTCGATGCTGAAGTCGCTCGCCATGGCGGTGCTCGGCCTGCTGCTCGGCACGATCGGCATCGACCACATGAGCGGCTATCTGCGCTACGGCTACGGCATCCACGAGCTCGGCGACGGGATCGGCGTGGTGCCGCTCGCGGTCGGCCTGTTCGGCCTCGGCGAGATCCTCGCCACCGCCGGCCGTGCCAGGCCGCCCGAGGTGATCCGCCCGCGCTTGCGCGACCTGCTGCCCAACCGGCGGGAATGGAAGGAAACGGCGGCGCCGATCGCGCGCGGCTCGGTCCTGGGCTTTCTCGTCGGCATCATTCCCGGCTCGGCGCACATCATCTCGACCTTCGTCTCCTACGCGCTCGAGCGGAAGCTTTCGAAGCACCCGGAGGAATTCGGCAAAGGCGCCGTCGCCGGCGTGGCGGGGCCCGAAGCGGCGAACAATGCCGCCACCTCGGGCGCGTTCGTGCCCATGCTGGCGCTCGGCATTCCCTCGGGGCCCGTCACCGCCGTGCTGATCGCGGCGATGATGGTGCACGGCGTGGCGCCGGGGCCCCTTCTCATCGCCCAGCAGCCCGATCTGTTCTGGGGCTTCATCGCCTCGATGTATGTCGGCAACGTGATGCTGCTGATCCTCAACCTGCCGCTGGTCGGCCTCTTCGTGCAGGTGCTGCGGATCCCCTACGGCTATCTTTTCCCCGCGATCGTCATGTTCTGCATCCTCGGCGTCTATGCCGCGAGCGGCAGCGTCGTCGACGTGTGGATCGCCCTCGTCATGGGCGTGGTCGGCTATGTGCTGCGAAAGCTCGATTTCGAGACGGCGCCCATCGTCTTGGGGCTCATCCTCTCGCCGCTGATCGAGCTGGCGATGCGCCAGTCGCTCTCGATGTCGAATGGCTCCTACGCGATCTTCATCGAGAAGCCGATCGCGGCGACGCTGCTCGCTGCGGCGCTGATACTGCTTCTCTTAGGCCTCCTGCCGCTCATCATCGGCCTGCGCGACTGGCGCCAGCGCCTCGCGGCCGAGAGCGAGGGGAAGGCGGAGTAGCGTCGTCGGCGGCGTCGCCTCACCTCCGATTCGCCGCAAGAGCGGCGAATGGGCCCCCTCCTCTCCCTCCGGGAGAGGCAAAGATTTCGCGCGCTTCGCCCCTTCTTCTCTCTCCCACGAAGTGGGAGAGAAGGGGCCCGTTGCTGCGCGTTCAGCGCGGCAATGGGAAGTGAGGGCTACCGCCGGCGCCGGGCCCAGACTTCGGGATTGAGCAGCGCTTCGGGCTTGCGGCCTTGGAGCACGTCGACGACGCCTTGCGCGGCGCCGACGGCCATCTTGCGCGCGCTGTCTTCGGTGATGCCGGCCACGTGCGGCGAGAGCACGACGTTGGGCAGCTTGAACAAAGGATTGTCGTTCGCGGGCGGCTCGTTCTCGAACACGTCGATGCCCGCGCCGGAGAGCCTGCCGGTCGCGAGCGCCTCGGCCAGCGCCGCCTCGTCGACGATGCCGCCCCGCGCCGTGTTGACGAGAACGGCGTCCGGCTTCATGCGCGCGATGCGGGCGCGGCCGATGAGGCCCTTGGTTTCGGCGGTGAGCGGCACGTGGATCGAGACGATGTCGGCTTCGCCCAGCATCGCCTCGAGGCTCTCGATCTTGCGGGCGCCCATCGCCTCGGCCTGCGCGGCCGAGACATAGGGATCGTAGACCCGGATGCGCATGCCGAAGCCGCGGCCGGCGATGCGCGCGACTTCGCCGGCGATGCGCCCGCCGCCGACAAGGCCGAGCGTCTTGCCCGAAAGATCGCCGGCGCGCCACGGCCCGCGCTCGGCGAAGCGGCCGCTCGCAACGAGGTCGTGCCCGGCGCGGATGCGCTTCACGACCGCGAGCATCAGTGCGACAGCGCCCTCGGCCACGGCGACGGCGTTGGCGCCCGGCGTGTTGAAGACGGCAATGCCGGCCTTGGTGGCGGCGGCGATGTCGATGTTGTCGACGCCGACGCCGTGCTTGCCGATGACCTTCAACCGCGCACACTGCGCAATGCGCTCGGCGGGCAGCGGCGAGGTGCGGATCACGAGGCCGTCGGCCAGCGCCCAGGCGCGCGCCGCGTCCGCGCCCGGCGCGAACAGCTCGACGACCTCGCCGCAAGCGCTGAGGATCGCGACTCCCTCGGCATGGATGGGATCGACGACGGCGAGGAGGGGCCGCTGGCCGCGGCCGGCGGCATCTGAATCGCTCATGCGGGGACTTGTGGCGAAATCCGGGCCATGCGGCAATGGCCCTCGACGCAAGAGAGGCACCACCGAGGTGGGGAGGAACGATGCCCAAGATCATCGCCTATGTCTCGAACGCGGACAGCCGCGAGATCGTCGTGCTGCAGCTGGCGGAAGACGGCGCGCTCGCGGAGATCGAGCGCGTGATGACGCCGGGCATGGTGATGCCGCTCGCGGTCTCGCCCGACCGGCGCTTCCTCTTCGCCGCCTTGCGCTCGGAGCCGTTCGGCGCCGCGAGCTATCGCATCGACGGGCAGAGCGGGCGCCTTTCGCATATCGCCACCGCGCCGCTGCCGGCCAGCATGCCCTACCTCGCGACCGACCGCACCGGCCGCTTCCTGTTGAGCGCGTCCTACCAGAGCGCCGTGGCCGCGGTTTCGGCGATCGATGCCGAAGGCCGCGTCGGCGCCTCGCCCGTGCAGGTGCTGAACACAGCGCCCAATGCGCATTGCATCCTGACCGATCCCGGCAATCGTTTCGCGTTCGTCCCCTGCCTCGGCGGCGACCACGTGATGCAGCTCCGCTTCGACGCGGCGAGCGGGCGCCTTGCGCCCAATGCGCCGGCGGTGGTGGCCACGAATAAGGGCGCCGGGCCGCGCCATCTCGTTTTCCATCCCGACGGACGCCTCGCCTTTCTCATCAACGAGCTCGATGCGGGTCTCATCAGCTTCGCCTTCGATCCGGCGGCGGGCACACTCGCGCCCTTGGCGACGGCGAGCGCGCTGCCGCCCGGCTTCGCCGGAAAGCCCTGGGCCGCGGACATCCATGTCTCGCCGGACGGCCGCTTCCTCTACGCCTCCGAGCGCACATCGAGCACCCTTGCCGGATTCGCCATCGAGGCCGCGAACGGCAAGCTCAAGCCGATCGGACATTGGCCGACCGAGACCCAGCCGCGGGGCTTCGCGATCGAGCCCGGCGGGCGCTATCTCCTGAGCGTCGGGCAGGTCTCCAATTCCCTCACCGCCTACGCGATCGACGCCGCCACCGGCGCGCTCACGGCGCTCAAGCGCTATCCGATGGGCGCCAATCCGAATTGGGTGGAGATCGTGGCGCTGTAGGGGCGCGCTGCGCGCGCCCTGCCTCCGCAAGTACCGTCGTTGCGTGGAGAGAGGGCGCGCGCAGCGCGCCCCTACGCGGAAAAGGCTCTCTTACTTCGCCCGCTTCGCGCGCCAGGCGTCGTAGCGCGCCTTGGCCGCAGGCGACGGGGGATAGGTGCCGATCACCGGCGCGCCGGCCTTCACCTCCTCCATGACGAAGGCCTCGAGCTCCTCCTGCTCGGCGGCGTCGCGCGCCACCTCGGCGGCGAGGTGTTTGGGAATCACGACCACCCCCTCGCCATCGCCGAAGACCACGTCGCCGGGAAAGACCGGAACGCCGCCGCAGCCGATCGGCACGTTCAAATCGACCGCGTGATGGATGGCGAGGTTGAGCGGCGCCGAGGGGCCGCTGCAATAGACCGGGAGATCGAAGTTCGCGATCTCGGGCGAATCGCGCAGGCCGCCGTCGCTGACGAAGCCAGCGACCCCGCGCACTTTGAGGCGCGCCAGCAGAATCGAGCCGCCCGAGGCCGCACGCCCGTCGCGCCGGCAATCGCACACCAGCACCTGGCCGGGCGGCGTCGTTTCGATCGCCTTCCGCTGCGGATGCTCGGGATCGGCGAAGACGCCGACATGGTCGAGGTCCTCGCGGGCCGGGATGTAGCGCAGCGTGAACGCCTCGCCGACCATCGGCGACTTGATCGCGGTCAGCGGCTGCACACCCTGCATGAACGCGTTGCGCAGGCCGCGCTTGAACAGCTGGGTCGTGAGCGTGGCCGAGCTGCAGGTCTTGAGTTGGGCGATGGTTTCGGGGGAAATCATGCGTTCCTCCTCCGCCGCGCCGCGCGGCGCATGCGCTTGATCCGCATCAAGGTGGCATGGGGGCGGTGCGGCCATGGTGTGATAGCGTAGACGGCGGAGGCGGCCAATGCTTCGGCGTGCCGGCCCGAGCGTCAACGACCCCCTTGGGAATGCCATGTCGGCCCGAAATCTCATCCGCGTGAACCGCGCGCCAGTCATCACCCTGTGGGCCGCCGTCGTCGCCGAGCGGCTCGGCTTCAACCGGAACGAGGCGCTCACGCTCGGCCGCGCGGTGTGCGGCCTCAACGCCTACGCCAAGGGCAAGGCGCTCGGCCTGTTCCATCCCTCGGAGGAAAGCGTGGCGGCGCGCAAGAAGAGGGCGAAGGCCGGCGCCAAGCTCAGAGTGGAGCTGATGCACCGCGCCGTCCCGGTCGTGCGCACGGCCCAAGGCCTGCGCGCGCTCAGCAAGGGGCGGCCGATCGAGCCCGTCAGCGTCGCGCGCTATCTCGAGGCCAAGTTCGCGGGCCGGCTCAACGCCGCCCGCGCCGCCATGCAGCGCCTCGCCCGCGCGTTCCCGCGTAAGGTGCTCGCCAAACGCGCCTATCCGCTCTACGTGGCGTTTCGCCCCACGGTTCCGGCCGGCACGCGCGGCTGGGGCGCTCAAGGCCTGCTGCGGCTCGACCGCATCCGCGCGCTCGCGCGCTGACGGCAGCGTAGGGGCGCGCTGCGCGCGCCCTCGTTTCCCCGGTACAACGCTGAGCAGGGCGCACAGCGTGCGCGGCTTTCCGCACCCGTACTGCGTGAACGGGGGGTGCGCAGCGCGCCCCTACGCGGCCTCCGCGGTGCTACATCGCGCTCAGAAGCAAGAGCGTGCCGGCGCCGATCTGTACCCCGCCGGCGAAACGGAGGGCGTGGCCGAGCCCGCCGCGCCGCAGCGCGAGCGCCAGCGTGAGCCCGGCGCCCTGCAGCAGCGCGGTTGCCGCGACGAAGCCCGCGGCGTAGGCCGCGGCATTCGCCGCCGCGGGCAGCTCGCTGCCATGCGCCAATCCGTGGAACAGCGCGAAGGCGCCGACCAGCGGCGCCGCGATCCAGAGCGGCGGCCGGGCTGCGGCGGCGACGACGGCGCCGAGCACGAGCACCGAGGCGACGATGAGTGTCTCGCTGCCGGCAATGCCGCCGCCGCGCAAGCCGAGCGCGCCCCCCAGCGCCATGATCGCGACGAAGGCACACGGAAGCACCCAGGTGGCGCGCCCGCCCTGCTGCGCGGCCCACACGCCGACCGACACCATGGCGAGGAGGTGATCGAATCCGTGAAACGGGTGGAGGAAGCCCGCGGCCATGCCGTCGAGGCCGTGGCCGGTGTGCGCCGCGGCGGGTGCCGCGAGCGCGGCGAGTGCGGCAATCGTGGCGAAGACGGCGGGAAGCAGGCGCATGTCTCAGGCTCCGTTCTTCTTGCGTGGCGGCGCGAGGCCGCCGGTTTCGGCGATGAAGCGGGCGATCTCGGCGACGCCCTTGTTCTCTTTGAGGTTGGTGAAGACGAAGGGCCGCTTGCCGCGCATCTTCTTGGCGTCGCGGTCCATCACCTCGAGGCTGGCACCCACGAACGGCGCCAGATCGATCTTGTTGATGACGAGGAGGTCCGAGCGCGTGATGCCGGGGCCGCCCTTGCGCGGGATCTTGTCGCCGGCCGCCACGTCGATGACGTAGATCGTGATGTCGGCGAGCTCGGGGCTGAACGTGGCGGCGAGATTGTCGCCGCCCGATTCGACGAAGATGAGGTCGAGGTCCTTGAAGCGCCCGCGCATGTCGGCCAACGCCGCCAGATTGATCGAGGCATCCTCGCGGATGGCCGTATGCGGGCAGCCGCCGGTCTCGACGCCCATGATGCGCTCCGGCGGCAGTGCGCCCGAGCGCGTCAGGAACTCGGCGTCTTCCTTGGTGTAGATGTCGTTGGTGATGACGGCGATGTCGTATTCGGCGCGCATCTGCTTGCAGAGCCGGTCGACGAGCGCGGTCTTGCCCGAGCCGACCGGCCCGCCGACGCCGACGCGCAATGGTCCTCTCGCGCTCACGAGCGGAAGAGGCGCGTGTATTGGGTTTCGTGGCGCATGCTCGTCCAATCGACCATCGGCGCGGCGGTGGCGAGATCGTCGAGCGCCGTCGCGAGCGCGCGCCCGACGGTGTCGGTCACGGCGCCTTCGAGCGCCGCGATGCTGCGCTGGCCGTCGGTTTGGCCGAGCGGAACGAGGCGCACGCCGGCCGAGACGAGGTTGGCCATCGCCGCGTGGAGATAGGCGCCGAGCGTTTCCGGCAGCGGGACGGCACCGGCGCAGAGCAGCGCGACCGCGATTGGCAGGGCCGGCTTCGCGCCGGTGCGCTTCGAGAATGCCGCCATTCGCTTCCTCGGCCACACCGCCTGCGCGGTATCGAAGAACGAGGCCCCCTGCTGCAGGCTCTCCATCGCGGTCTCGGCCGTGCCGCGCATGGCGGCGGCCAGTTCCGCGATTTCATCGAGCTTCGCTCGGTCGAGTCCGTCGTCGCCGGCTTCGGCCGCGCGAAAGGCGTGCGCGAGCAGCACCGCATCGGAGTAGAGAGCGCCGTGGCGCACGATCCAGCCGACCCAATCCTGCAACTGCGCGGCGTTCGTCACCAGCCGCTCTTCCACCGCGTATTCGATGCCGTGGCTGTAGCTGAACGCACCCGTCGGAAACGCGGGCGAAGACCAGGTGAGCAGGCGGAAGAGTTGCGAAAGCTTCACGTCGCGAGCCTCCTCCTTCGCTGTCGCCCCGGATGCAGCGCAGCACGCGCCCTTGCGCGTGATGCGCTGCTGATCCGGGGCCTAAACGAGGCGTCAACGCACGTCGCCATCCCGGGTCTGCGCCGCACCAAGCGCAAGAGCGCATGCGGCGGCGCGCCCGGGATGACACAAACGGAGAGTGGCTCAATCCTGCTCATGCCCGTGCGAATGCCCGTGCACGCCGCCAAGATGGCGGTCGCCGTGCGGATGGCGGTGATCGAAATTGTGCTGGCCGTAGGCGCCGCCTTCGGGATCGAACGGCTCCTTCACCGCCCGCACCTCGGCGCCGAGGCCCTTCAGCATGTCGACGATCACATGATCGTCGCGGATCAGGAGACGATCGCCTTTCACAGCGACCGGCAGATGGCGGTTGCCGAGATGCCAGGCAAGCCGCGCGAGTGCTTCCGCATCTCGCCCGCGCACCTCGATGAGATTCTCCGG
>DATBLL010000040.1:0-14664 GCA_036555425.1 Alphaproteobacteria bacterium
TCGCGCGGCATCGAGCAGCGCGTGCATCCCTGCATGATCCCGGCCGACACACCCTTGGCGCGCGTCGACGGCGTGTTCAACGCGGTGATGGTGGACGGCGATTTCGCCGGCAACACCGTCTATGTCGGGCGTGGCGCGGGCGAGACGCCGACCGCCTCGGCCGTCGCCTCCGATCTCGTCGATCTCGCGCGCGGCGCGCGCACCGCCACCTTCGGCGTGCCGGCGGCGAAGCTCGCCAAGCTCGTCGTTTCGCCCATGGCGGAGCATCGCGGGCGCTATTACATTCGCCTGATGGTGCGCGACCAGCCCGGCGTCATCGCCGACGTCTCGGCGGCGCTGCGCGACGAGAAGGTTTCACTCGAATCGATGCTGCAGCGCGGCCGCTCGCAGACCAAGGCGGTGCCGGTCGTGTTGACCACGCACGAGACGGTGGAGGCCGCGATGCTGCGGGCGATCGAGCGCATCGGCGCCCTCGAATCGGTGATCGAGCCGCCCTGCATGATTCGCATCGAAGAGCTCTGAGGGGACGTCATGCCGGAAACCGTGTATCTCGACCGCAACCTGGCCTTGGAGGTCGTCCGCGTGACCGAGGCGGCGGCGCTGGCGGCCTCGCGCATGATGGGGCGCGGCGACGAGAAGGCCGCGGACCAGGCGGCGGTCGACGCGATGCGCCAAGCCTTGAACAGCCTCTACATCGACGGCCGCGTCGTCATCGGCGAGGGCGAGCGCGACGAGGCGCCGATGCTCTACATCGGCGAGAAGGTCGGCCGCGGCGGGCCCAAAGTGGACATAGCACTCGACCCGCTCGAGGGCACGACGATCACGGCCAAGGGCATGGAGAACGCGCTCGCCGTGGTGGCGATGGCCGAGCATGGCGGCTTTCTGCACGCGCCCGACGTCTACATGGACAAGATCGCGGTCGGCGGCGACTTGCCCGACGAGCTCATCGACATCACCGCCGCGCCCGCACACAATCTGCGCGATCTCGCGCGCGCCAAGAACGTCGAGGTCGCGGACCTCGTCGCCTGCATCCTCGACCGCCCGCGCCATGCCGAGCTCATCGCCAAGGTGCGCGAGGCCGGCGCGCGCATCAAGCTCATCTCCGACGGCGACATCTCGGGCGTGATCGCGACCTCGCGCCCCTCGAGCGGCGTCGACATCTACCTCGGCAGCGGCGGCGCGCCCGAAGGCGTGCTGGCGGCGGCGGCGCTGCGCTGCATCGGCGGCCAGATGCAGGGCCGGCTCATGTTCCGCAACGAAGACGAGCGCGCCCGCGCGCGCAATTGCGGCATCACCGACTTCAACAAGGTCTACGGCCTGACCGATATGGCCAAGGGCGACGTGATGTTCGCCGCTACCGGCGTCACGGACGGCTCCATGCTCAAGGGCGTCCGGCGCCACGCCAAAGGCGCGGTGACGAATTCGATCGTGATGCGTTCCAGCACGGGAACCGTTAGACTGATCGAGGCGCAACACAACTTCGAGCGCAAGGCCGTGTATGGTCACCCTGGACGCTGAAACGCCGGGGCGGGGGCGCCGAAGAGAGGAAGGGGACGTGGACAAAGTGCAATCCGGGCGGCAGGCGAAGCCGCGAACCACGCGCAGCGGCGCGGCCGATGTCATCCGCTTCCTCCGCTCCTTCGTGACGGCGCCGATGCGCACCGGCGCGCAATGGCCGAGCGGCAAGGCCCTCTCGCGCGCGATGGCCGAGGCGGTCGATCTTTCCGTCCCCGGGCCGATCATCGAGCTGGGCCCCGGCACCGGCGTCGTGACCGAGGCGCTGCTCGCGCGCGGGGTGCCGCCGCAGCGCCTCGTGATGATCGAGTTCAGTCCGCAATTCTGCAAGCTGCTGGCCCAGCGCTATCCCGGCGTGCGCCTCATCCAAGGCGATGCCTACGCGCTGGCCGAGCATGTGCGCCGCCTCGGCCTGGCGCCGCCGGCCGCCGTGGTGTCGAGCCTGCCGCTGCTCACCCAGCCCCCGGCGCGGCGGCTCGAATTGCTGCGCTCGGCGCTGCGCCTCATGAATCCCGAGGGCGTGTTCGTCCAGTTCACCTATTTCCGCGATTCGCCGATCCCCGTCGACGGCGTCGGCGTCGCCACCACCGTCTCGCCGCGCATCTGGCTCAACATCTGGCCGGCGCTCGTTTACAGCTATCGGCGCGGGCCGGCGAGGAAGCTCCGCGCCCATGACCGCGACGCCGCCGACTGAGTCGGCCGCGCAAGGCGCGGCTTCGGCGTTCGCCGCCGGGCCGCTGGCGCTCGGCGTCGAGCGTTCGGTTTCGGGTCGGCGCTGGCGCGAGCGCGTCTCGCAAGGGCGCGCCGCCGACGAGCGCACGCAGCGCGCGATCGCGCAAAAGCTCGAGCTTCCGGAAATCGTGGCGCGCCTGCTCGCGGCGCGCGGCCTCGATGCCGATACGGCGCCGGCGTTCCTCGAGCCGCGCCTGCGCGATGCGCTGCCCGATCCCGGCCATTTGAAGGACATGGAGAAGGCCGCGTCGCGCCTGGCCGATGCGGTGACCGCCGGCGAGCGCATCGCGGTGTTCGGCGACTACGACGTCGACGGTGCCACCTCGGCGGCGCTGATCCACCGCTATCTCACCGCGCTGGGCGCGCCGCCCCTCGTCTACGTTCCCGACCGCATGAAGGAGGGCTACGGCCCCAACGCGCCGGCGCTGCTGAAGCTGGGCGAGCGGGGCGCCAGGGTCATCGTCACGGTCGATTGCGGGATTCTCGCCCATGCGCCGCTTGCCGCCGCGGCCGCCGCCGGCATTCACGTCATCGTCGTCGATCATCATGCCGCCGAGCCCGCGCTGCCGCCGGCCTATGCGGCGATCAACCCCAATCGCCTCGACGAGACCAGCCCGTTGAAGGCGCTGGCCGCGGTCGGCGTCGCGTTCCTGCTGCTGGTGGCGCTGAACCGTGAGCTGCGCCGGCGCGGGCGCTTCGGCGACGCGCCGCAGGCGCGCGGGGAACCCGATCTCATCGCATTGCTCGATCTCGTGGCGCTCGGCACCGTGTGCGACGTGGTGCCGCTCACCGGCCTCAACCGCGCGCTGGTGGCGCAAGGCCTCAAAGTGATGGCGCGGCGCGAGCATGCCGGCATCGCGGCGCTGGCCGAAGTGGCGCGCATCGCCGAGCCGATGAGCGCGTTCCACAGCGGGTTCCTCTTGGGGCCGCGGGTCAACGCCTGCGGCCGCGTCGGCGAATCGGCGCTGGGCTGGCGCCTCCTCGCCACCGACGATCCGGCCGAGGCGCGGGCGCTGGCGGAGAAACTCGATGCTTACAACCGCGAGCGCCAGGCGATCGAGGCCGAGGTGCTGGCGCAGGCGGTGACGCGCGCGCAGGAGCAGACAGCGCTGGGCCGCGCCGTCGTCACCGTCGCCGGGCGCAATTGGCATCCCGGCGTCGTCGGCATCGTCGCGAGCCGCGTCGTCGAGCGCATCGGCCGGCCCGCCTGCGTCATCGGCATCTTCGACGGGGTGGGGAAGGGCTCGGGCCGCTCGATCGCCGGCGTCGATCTCGGCGCCGCCGTGATCGCGGCGCGCCAGGCCGGGCTGCTCGCGAACGGCGGCGGGCACAAGATGGCGGCGGGGTTCACGGTCGCCGAGGACAAGATCGAGGCCTTCGCCGAATTCCTGGCCGCGCGCCTCGCACCCGCCGTGGCGGCCGCGGGCGGCACGCCGGCGCTCACCATCGACGCGGCACTGGCGCCCGACGGCGCTTCGCGCGAACTCTTGACGCAAATTGAGCGGCTGGCGCCGTTCGGCGTCGGCAACGCCGAGCCGCGCCTGGCGCTGACGGCGGCGCGGATCGGCTTCGTCGATTCCGCCGGCGAGCAGCATCTCCGCGTCGCGATCCCGTTGGAGCGCGGCGGGCGCTTGAAGGCGATTGCGTTCCGCGCCGCCGGCACGCCGCTCGGCAGCGCGCTTCTCGCCAACCGCAACGGCGCGCTGCACCTTGCCGGCCATCTCCGCGCCGACCGCTGGAACGGCCGCGACGACGTGCAGTTCGTGATCGAGGACGCGGCGGCGGTGCGCGCATGATCTCCTTCCCCCGCCATGGCGGGGGAAGGCCGGGATGGGGGTGCGGACGCGTCGGCACCGTGCCGGTAGAAACGAAACCCGTCTGCCCGCAGCACCCAATCTCGCCGTCCTCGCCCCCTCCGTACCGCGCGCGAAATGCGCGCGGTCCACCTCCCCCGCTCATCGCGGGGGAGGCAAGGGTTGTCGTGAGATACCGTCGCGAGTTTTCACTGACGCGACGCCTGGCGCGTGGCATAGACGTCACTCGCCAATTGCACCCTCCCATTCGCCATGTATCTCCCGCACCACTTCACCGAATCCCGCCCCGAAGTCCTCGGCGCGTTCATGCGCGCGCATCCGTTCGCGACGCTCGTCTCGCTCGGCGGCGACGGCCTCATCGGCACGCATCTGCCGATGCTGTGGGATCCCGCGCCGGCGCCGTTCGGCACCCTCACCGGCCACATCGCGCGGCCGAACCCGCAGGCCAAGGGTGCGCAGAGCGGCGTTGACGCGCTTGCGATCTTCCACGGGCCGCAGGCCTATATCTCGCCCAACTGGTATCCCTCGAAGCGCGAGCACGGGAAGGTCGTGCCGACCTGGAACTACATCGCCGTGCACGCCTATGGGCCGCTGACGCTCGTCGACGACGCCGAATGGCTGCGCCGGCTCGTCACGCGCCTGACCGATCTCCACGAGCACTTCTCGGCCGTGCCGTGGCGGGTCACCGACGCGCCGGCCGCCTTCATCGATCAGATGCTGAAGGGCATCGTCGGCGTCGAGCTCCCGCTCACGCGGCTCGAGGGCAAATGGAAGCTCTCGCAAAACCGCCCCGCCACCGACCAGGCCGGCACCGTCGCCGGACTCGAGGCGAAGGGCGACGCGGATTCGCGCGAAGTGGCGGCGGCGATGAGTCAAGCACGCGAATGACCAGGTGAAATCACGCTTTCGCGGCAGGTCAGTTCAATTTACTCTGGCCGCCGTGACAAGCCTGGGTGGTGGCGCGCGGGCAGGCCGTGGTCAACCTTTTCATCGGCATCACGGACGACGATTGGTTTGAAGACCTGCGCGGGCGAACTGGTCTTGCCGAAGTGAATTTCTGGCAACCGGGTGGACGAACCGGGTTTCAAGCCTTGGTGCCTGGTGAGTTGTTTCTCTTCAAGCTGCATGCGCCGCACAATGTTATCGTAGGCGGCGGATTCTTTAGCCATTCGACATTCTTACCGGTATCACTTGCGTGGGAGGTGTTTCGCGAGGCAAACGGCGCTGCGTCCGCAAGCGAGATGAAGGCAAGAATATCGAAATATCGGAGACAGGCAGCGGACGCGCGTGAGGACTATCAAATCGGATGTCGAATTCTTGAAGCGCCGTTCTTCTGGGAGGAAGCTGATTGGTTGGCGTTGCCAGATTCGTTTTCAAGATGGGTGCAGCAAGGAAAGCGATACAGCACCGACACCGAAGAGGGGCGCCGCCTCTACGACGAAGTTCAAGCCAGACTGCAAAGCGTGCCGACCGTGCGGGGGCTCGTTGAAGACGCGGCGCGCTATGGTGAGCCGACCCTCGTCCTGCCTCGCATCGGGCAAGGCGCGTTTCGAATTCGGGTTACCGATGCATACCAACGCCGTTGCGCGGTAACAGGTGAGCGAACCTTGCCGGTACTCCAGGCCGCGCACATCAAGCCTTACTCGGAGGGAGGCACGCACGACCTAAGCAATGGTCTCTTGCTCAGAAGCGACATCCACACGCTGTTCGATCTTGGCTATGTGACGGTCTCCAAAGCTTTTCGCTTCGAAGTGAGCAAGCGAATTCGCGAAAACTTCGAGAATGGTCGGGACTACTACCGCCTGCATGGGCGAGAGATTGCTCGACCCGGCAGAACCAGTGATTGCCCGGAAGCATCTGTCTTGGAGTGGCACAACGAACATCGGTTCCTGGGCTAAGCCGCTCAGTCCAAGTAGCGCCCGAGCCTCACCGCCGTCTGCCCCGGCTGCAGCCGGCGCGAGGGCATGATGAGGACGCAGTCGTCGTAGGGCGTCCTTACGGGCTCGCGGCCGTCGTGGCCGAGCACGGAGCCTTTCTTCGCGATCACTTCGAGGCCGCGATAGTCGGCGGCGAAGCGGAATTCGGGCGACTTGATCGTGACCGCGTGCGTGACCTCGATGAACCGCTGCGGCGAGGGCTTCTGCTGCGGGAGACGGCGCTCGGCCCAGGCGGCGTCGGCGCTGCCGGCGTGGTGGAGAAAGCGCACCAGCGTTTCCTTGGCGACGGCTTCGCTCGCGGTTTCCCAGTGCTGGCCGCACTCTACTAGTAGAGCATTCTGCGATTGCGCCGGATCGCCGAACGCGCCGTAGTCGCGCATGCGCCGGCCGCCGGCGTGGCCCTCGTCGCTGACGACGAGCGCGGGAAAGCCGATGCCGCGCGCCAGGCGCCGCCCCTTCTCGAGCGGGCCCGAGATCGTGAGCGCCGGCGTCTTGTGCTGCATCGAGTGGATGTCGAGCAGCAGGTCCGCGGCCTCGACGACGGGAACGAGCTCGCGCGCGCGGCGCAGCTCCACCGTGTTGCTCTTGCCCTGGAGCCGCTCGGGCGACCAGACGCGGTTGAAGTCCTCGTCCATGAAGCGCGAATCGCCCGGGGCGGCGGGATCGAAATGCTGGAACGCGGTCACGTTGCAGAAGGCGAGGGTCAGCACGCCCTTCGCCGGGCGGAATTTCTGCTTCATCAGCCAGTCGAGCGCGATCGCGCCGCAGATTTCATTGCCGTGCACGAGCGCCGTCACGAGCACGTGCGGGCCGGGGCGGCTCGAGGGGAAGCGATGGACATAGTCGATGCCGGCATTGCCGGCCTTGTAGCGGGCGATGTCGGGCGGCCGGAGCTCGACCGGATAGAGCTGCGGCGGCTTCTTCATGGCGCGGTTCCGGCGGCCGCGGCGGCGGCGATGCGCGCGAGAAACGCCTCGCATTCGGCGAGCTGCGCGAGCGTCACGAACTCGTCGGGCTTGTGCGCCTGGTCGACATGGCCCGGCCCGCAGATCACGGTCGGAATGCCGGCCGCGTCGTAGAGCCCGGCCTCGCAGCCGAACGCGATCTTGCCGGCCGAGTTGCGCCCGGTCGCGCGCTTGGCGAGCGAGACGATGTCGGCGCCTTCGTCGGTGTCGGCGCCCGGGAACGACGAGAGCTTTTCCCAGCGCAGGCCCGTGTCGGCGTGGACGGCCTGCATCGCGGGGACGAGCTCGCGCGCGGCGAAGCCCTGCACCTCGCCGAGCATGGCTTCGGGATCGAGCCCCGGCAGGTGGCGAAATTCGAAATCGAAGCGGCAGTCCTTGGGCACGATGTTGAGCGCGGTGCCGCCCTGCATCGTGCCGACATGCACCGTGCTGTGCGGAATATCGAAGTCGCGGTCGAAGGGCCCCTCGGCGGCGAAGCGCCAGTTCATGCGCCGCAGGTAAGTGACGATCTCCGCCGCGTATTCGACGGCGTTCACGCCCTTGGGCGCCAGCGACGAATGGCACTCGTAGCCGCGCACATGGCAGCGGTAGGAGAGCTTGCCCTTGTGCGCGCGGACGACCTGCATGTGCGTCGGCTCGCCGACGATGCAGGCCCGCGGCTTGATGCCGGCTGCGGCGAGATCGGCGAGGAGGCGCCGGACGCCCAAGCAGCCCACCTCCTCGTCGTAGGAGAAGGCAAGGTGGAGCGGCGTCGCCATCGCTGTGCGCGCCAGCTCCGGCACCAGCGCCAGCGCCACCGCGATGAAGCCCTTCATGTCTGAGGTGCCGCGGCCGTGGAGCCGGCCGTCGCGCGGCGTGAGCGCGAAGGGATCGCTGGTCCACTCCTGCCCGTCGACGGGAACGACGTCGGTGTGGCCGGAGAGCACGATGCCGTTCGCGCCCACGGGCCCGATGGTGGCGAAGAGATTCGCCTTCTTCCCGGACTCGTCGTGGACGAGGCGCGCGGCAATGCCATGCTCCGCGAGATAGTCGCGCACCCAGTGAATCAGCGCGAGATTGGAGCCGCGGCTGGTCGTATCGAAGGCAACCAGGCGGCTGAGCATCTCGACGGTCGCGGGGCGCGGGTGCATTGGCTCGGGCGACGGCATCCGAAGGGAAAACAGGGAGCCTAGAACGGGGCCACTTCGAGTGGAAGCATTTCCCGCGTAGGGGCGCACGGCGGCGCACCCTGCCGGTGGCGGTACCGCGTCGACCGGGCGCACAGCCGTGCGCCCCTACGCGCGACGTGCCGTACTCGCTGCAAAGAGGGTCCGCGCGGCGCGCCCCCACGCGGCAAGCGGCCCGCTCACCGCAGCGGCCAGACCACCATGATGACGGCGGTGCCGGCGAGGAGCACGAGGATCGAGAGCGGCAGGCCGAGGCGCCAATAGTCGCCGAAGGCGTAGCCGCCCGGTCCCATCACCAGCGTGTTGCATTGATGGCCGATGGGCGTGAGGAAGTCGCTGCCGGCGCCGACCGCGACCGCCATCAGGAACGCATCGGGCCGCATGCCGAGATTGTGGGCAAGGCCCGCCGCGATCGGCGCCAGAACCAGCACCGTCGCCGCGTTGTTGAGGAACGGCGTCACCAGCATGGCGACGACCATGATCAGCAGCACCGCCGCATAGGCGGGGAGTTGCTGCGCGACACCGGTAAGCGCCGTGGCGAGAAGGTCGGCGACCCCGGTCGTGCGCAGCGCATCGCTGACCGGAATGAGTCCGGCGAGCAGCATGACGAGCGGCCAGTCGATGCTGTCGTAGGCGTCCTTGATCGGCAGCGCGCCGAGCGCCACCACCAGCACCGCCGCGCCGAAAAACGCGACCTCGGTCGGCACCACCCGGCCGGCGGCAAGACCCATCGCGACGGCGAGCACGCCGACCGCGACGTATTTCCGCCGGCCTTGTCCCAATTGCAGCTTGCGCTCGGCGAGCGGGAGCAGGTTCGTGGCGGTCATCGCCGCCGTCACGTCGTCCTCGCGTCCCTCGAGCACGACGACGTCGCCGGCGCGGAAGCGGACGCGGCGCAGCCGCTCGCGGATCACCTCGCCGCTGCGGCTCAGCGCCAGCACGTTCACCGAGTAGCGCTGGCGGAGCCGGAGATAGGGCAGCGCGCGATTGACGAAGGCGGAGTCGGGCGTCACCACCGCCTCGACGATGACGATCTCGCCTTGCTTGTCCTCGCCGGCAGGGAAGCGCTTGCTGGCGACGAATTCCAAGCCGGCCTCGTCGGTGATCTGCTTCAACCGGTCGGGGTCGCCTTGCAGCAGCAGAAGGTCGCCGGCCCCGAGCGTCCAGTTCGGCGCCGGAACGTAGCGCTGCTCGTCGCTGCGGATGAGGGCGACCACGGCGATCTCGCCGTCGCCGAGGCGCTCCAGCTCGGCGATGGTCTTGCCGGCGAGGCGCGAGCCCTCGCGCACGCGCACTTCGGTCGTGTAGTCGGCGATCTCGAACGGGCGCTCGGGCCGCGCCGCGCCTTTCTCGGGCAGAAGTCGCCAGCCGAAGGTGAGGAAGACCAGCCCCAAAAGTGTCACGGCGATGCCGACCGGCGCGAAATCGAACATCGCGAAAGGCTGGCCGGCCAGATCCTGGCGCAGGCGCGAGACGACGATGTTCGGCGAGGTGCCGATCAGCGTGATGAGGCCGCCGAGCAGCGCCGCGAAGGACAGCGGCATCAGCACGCGCGAGGGCGAATGGCCGCTCTTGCGCGACATCTGCACGGCCACGGGCAGGAACGTGGCGAGCGCGCCGATGTTCTTGGTGAAGGCGGAAAGCACGGCGACGATGCTGCCGAGCCCCGCGATCTGCGCGCCCGCGGTCGGCATGAGCGGCGTCACCGGCCGGAGCCAGGCCTGTACCACGCCCGAGCGGCCGATGGCGGCGCTCAAGACCAGCGCCGAGGCGACGATGATGACGATCTGGTCGCGGAAGCCGTCGAACGCGTGCTCGGCGGGAACGATGCCGACGGCGACGGCGAGGACGAGCCCCAAGAGGGCGACGAGGTCGTAGCGCAGGCGATTCCAGACGAAGAGCGCGATCATCCCGCCTAGGATCGCCAGCGCAGCCGCCTGGTCGACGGTCATCGATTTCCCGCCCTTGCCGCAACCGATTGCATCGGAGCCGAAACGGTTCTCGCGGCTCGGTGGTTCCTTTGCACAAGGCAGCCGGTGGCGCAACCTCCGACCGCGCCCCGGGCTTGAAACGGCACGGCGCCTGGGCCAAGAGCAACGGGATGGGCGAGGCAGGGCGCATGACGGCACCTTTTCCGCGGCGGATTGCGCTTCTCGGCGTCCACCTCGAAAGCAACGCATTCGCGCCGGTTACGCGCGAAGCGGATTTCCGCTCGCTCTGCTATCTCGAGGGCGACGCCATCATCGCCGAGGCGCGCGCGCCCGCGCCGGCGCTGCCGGCCGAGGTCGCGGCCTTCGTCGCCGCGATGGATCGTCTCGGCCCGTGGACTCCGGTGCCGATCCTCGTCGCCGCGGCCGAGCCGGGCGGCCCGGCCGATGCGCGCTTCGTCGCGTCCCTGATCGCGGCAATCCGCGCGCGCCTCGCCGCCGCCATGCCCTGCGACGGCGTCTACGTGTCGAACCACGGCGGAATGACTTCGACCGAAGACGCGGACCCGGACGGCGCGATGCTCGAAGCGGTGCGCGACGTCGTCGGCGCCGAGGTTCCCATCGTGGCGACGCTCGATCTCCACGCCAACATCTCCGAGCGCATGGCCGATAAGGCCGATGTGCTCATCGCCTACCGCACCAATCCGCATGTCGACCAGCGCGAGCGTGGCGCCGAGGCGGCGCGGGTGCTCGCCGAGCTCATGGGCGGCGCCAGATCCTATACGTCGTTTGTCCGATTGCCGCTGACGCCCGCGAGCGTCTCGCTGCTGACGGCGTCGGGCCCCTATGCGGATCTGATCGCGCGCGGCCAGGCGCTCAAGACGCAGGAGATCATCGCGCTCTCGGTCGTCGGCGGCTTCGTGTTCTCGGACACGCGCAAGAACGGGCTCGCCATCGTCGTCTCGGCGCGCGACGGCGTCGCCAGCGCGCGGCGCGTGGCGCTCGAGCTCGCGCGCCAGGCCTGGCGCGATCGCCAGCGCTTCGTCAAGCGGCTGACGCCGCTCGCCGAGGCGGTGCGCCTTGCCCTCGAGGCGGGGCGGGACCTGGTGCGGCCCGCGATCATCTTCTCGGACTCTGGCGACAATCCCGGCGGCGGCGGGGGTGGCAATACGACCGAGCTGCTCGAAGCGCTTTATCGAGCGAAGGCGGCCCGCGTGCTCTACGGCGTCTTCATCGACGCTCTGCTCGCCGCCGAAGCGCACAAGGCGGGCGTCGGCGCGAAATTCGAAGCAATCTTCAACCGTGGCTCGGCCGACCGCTATGCGCGCCCGTTCGCGGCGCCGGCACGGGTGCTGGCGCTGCACGATGGCAAATGCGTCGGGCGGCGCGGGCTCTGGGCGGGCCAATCGCTCGATCTCGGACCAGCGGCCGCGCTCGACCTCGGCGGGATCACGGCCGTGGTCGGCAGCCGGCGGAAGCAGACCGCCGACCCGGTGTTTTTCGAGATGCTGGGGTTGAACATCGCCGATGCGCGCACGGTCGCGGTGAAGTCGCGGGGCCATTTCCGCGCCGGCTTGGACGAATTCTTCCGGCCCGAGCAGGTCTACGAGGTCGATACCGCCGGCCTCACCTCGCCCAATCTCGACCGCGTTCCGTTCAAGGGCCTGCCGCGGCCCGTGTTCCCGCTCGACCCCGACACGGAATGGCGCGAGCCCGCCTTTCCTTGAGCGGCAGGGGCGTTGAGCGGCGGGCGGGCGGCCGATAGGATGCCCCAAGGCGCGCGCCATCAGGGCGTGCAGGGATCTCGGGAGGCACTCACATGATCGCGATTCTGCGGCGGACGGCGCTCGGCCTCGGCATGGCCGCGCTGCTGGCGGCGGGGGCGGCGGCGCAGGAGCTCAGCATGGGCATCAGCGCCAGCATCACCTCGATGGATCCGCATTTCCACAATCTCACGCCCAACAACAACATGGCCTCGCACATGTTCGACCGCCTCGTCCACATGGACGAGACGATGCGGCCGCAGCCGGGCCTCGCCGAATCGTGGAAGGCCGTCGACGACAAGACCTGGGAGTTCAAGCTCAGGAAGGGCGTCAAATTCCACGACGGCAGCGACTTCACCGCCGAGGACGTCGTCGCCACGCTGAAGCGCGTCCCGTGGGTGCCGAACAGCCCCTCGTCGTTCCGCCTCAACACGCAGGCGATCACGGACATCGAGGTCGTCGACGCCTACACGATCCGCTTCAAGACCGGGGCGCCCGCGCCGCTGCTGCCGATCGATCTCTCGAACGTGCGCATCATCAACAAGAAATTCGTCGAAGCGCCGACCGCCGATTTCAACAGCGGCAAGGCCACGGTCGGCACCGGCCCGTTCAGGTTCGTCGAATTCGTGCCCGGCGACCGCGTCGTCTTCGAGCGCAACGACGCCTATTGGGGCCCGAAGCCGCCGTGGAAGCGCGTCGTGGCGCGCATCCTCACCAACAACGCCGCGCGCGTGGCGGCGCTGCGCGCCGGACAGGTGCAGATCATCGAGCAGGTGCCGAGCGCCGACCTCGCCTCGCTGCGCGCCGATCCCAACATCACGCTCCACCGCATCGTCGGCAACCGCATCATCTATCTGCACGTCGACAGCTTCCGCGACGAATCGCCGTTCGCGCAGGACAAGGACGGCAAGCCGTTGAAGCCCAATCCGCTGAAGGACGTGCGCGTCCGGAAGGCGCTGTCGCTTGCGATCAACCGCGCGGCCATCGTCGACCGGCTGATGGAAAAGGAGGCGATCCCGGCGGGCGGCCTGCTGGCGCCGGGCTTCTTCGGCGTCAGCCCCAACTTGAAGGCCGACCCCTACGACCCCGATCAGGCGAAGAAGCTGCTCGCCGCCGCCGGCTATCCCAACGGGTTCAAGCTCACGCTGCATGGCCCCAACGACCGCTATCTCAACGACGAGAAGATCCTGCAGGCGGTGGGGCAGATGTTCTCGCGCATCGGCATCGACACGCAGGTGATGACCCTGCCGTGGTCGAAATTCGCCTCCGACGCGAGCCGGCCGAAATACATGTTCAGCGTGATGCTGGTGGGCTGGGGCGCCGACACCGGCGAGGTTTCGAACCCGCTGCGCTCGCTGATCGCGACCGTGGGGCCGGGGCGCGGCGTCTCCAACCGCGGGCGCTACTCGAACAAGGAGGTCGACAGCGTGCTCGACCAGGCGCTCGCCACCGTCGACGACGCCAAGCGCGAGAAGCTCTTGTGGCAGGCGAGCGAGCTGGCGATGAAGGACCAGGCGCTGCTTCCGCTGCACTACCAGATCAACATCTGGGCGACGAGGAAGGGCATCACCTACGCCCCGCGCGCCGACGAGAACACACTGGCGCAATTCGTGAAGCCGCAGTAGCGGGGGACGTGCTGGGAGCGAGACGCTTGGATTCTCTCCCTTCCCCCTTGAGGGGGAGGTGGACGATGGGCCGCACTTTGCGGCCCATCGGACGGAGGGGGTTCGGCGCCCCGCTCAGGCGGTCGGTTCACTCGTTGCCCGCTGCGGCAGCCGCGTCGCCGGCAGCGCCCCTTCCGTCCGCCGCGGCCCAAAGGGGCCGCGACGGACACCTTCCCCTCAAGGGGGAAGGGGATAGCCGTCGCATGGCGCAGCGCGCATGACCGTCTTCATCATCCGCCGGCTGATGCAAAGTGTCATCGTGCTGTTCGCGATGTCGGCGATCGTGTTCTTCGGCGTCTATATCGTCGGCAATCCGGTCGAGATCCTGATCGCGCCCGATGCCGATGAGGCCGAGCGCGCGCGGGCCATGGCCGCACTCGGGCTCGACCGCCCGGTCTGGGCGCAATATCTCGCCTTTCTCGAGCACGCGATCGGCGGCGATCTCGGCAAGTCCTTCGTCTTCGGCATCCCGGCGATCCAGCTCATTCTCCAGCGCATGCCGGCGACGTTCGAGCTGGTGATCGTCTCCTTCGTCATCGCGGTGGGCCTCGGCATCCCGCTCGGCATGTATGCCGGCTACCGCCCCGACTCCGCCGGCGCCAAGACGATCATGGCCGGCTCGATCTTGGGCTTCAGCCTGCCCACCTTCTGGGTCGGCCTCATGCTGATCATGCTGTTCGCGGTGGAGCTTCACGTGCTGCCGCCGGGCGGGCGCGGGCCGGTTGCGAGCGTCCTCGGCATCGAGAGCAGCCTGTTCACCTGGACAGGGCTCGGGCACCTCTTCCTGCCCGCCTTGAACCTCGCGCTGTTCAAGCTCGCGCTCGTGATCCGGCTCACGCGCGCCGGCATGCGCGAGACGATGCTGCTCGACTACGTCAAATACGCGCGCGCCAAGGGCGTCGCGATGCGGCGCGTGATCTTCGTCCACGTGATGAAGAACATCCTGATCCCGATCGTGACCGTGCTGGGCCTGGAGCTGGGCTCGCAGATCGCGTTCGCCGTCGTCACCGAGACGGTGTTCGCCTGGCCCGGCATGGGCAAGCTCATCATCGAATCGATTGACAAGCTCGACCGCCCGGTGATCGTCGCCTATCTCCTCGTCATCGTCGTCGTCTTCATCGTCATCAATCTCGTCGTCGACGTGCTCTATTCGGTGCTCGATCCGCGCGTGCGGCTGGCG
>DATBLL010000056.1:0-13664 GCA_036555425.1 Alphaproteobacteria bacterium
GGCGGTCGCGATCGTCATCGCCGAGAGCCGTGAGGCGGCGGCCGACGCGGCCGAGCGCGTCGAGGTCGAATACGCGCCGCGCGCGGCCGTCACCTCCGCGCGCGATGCACTCGGCGCCAAGGCGCCGCTGCTGCATCGCGAGGCGCCGGGCAATCTCTGCTTCCGCTGGACGCGCGGCGATGCCGCCGCGGCCGACGCGGCCTTCGCGCGCGCCGCGCATGTGACGAAGATCGATCTCGTCAATCACCGCATCGCCGGCGCCGCCATCGAGCCGCGCGCCGTGATCGGTGTACCGGAGCCTCTCGGCTCCGTCCCCGACGCCGCCGGTTTCACGCTCTACGCCGCGACGCAGGTGCCGCATCACGTGCGCCGGCTGGTCACCGAGCAGCTCGGCTTGCCCGAGGGCGCCATCCGCGTCGTCTCGCCCGATGTCGGCGGCGGCTTCGGCTACAAGGGCAAGCACTATCCGGAAGAAACCGTCGTCGCCTGGGCCGCACGGCGCTTGGGCCGTCCGGTCAAGTGGATCGCGAGCCGCAGCGAAAGCTTTCTCTCCGACAATCAGGCGCGCGATCACGCGACCCATGCCGAGCTGGCCCTAGCCGGCGACGGCGAATTCCTCGGCCTGCGCGTTTCGACCGTCGCCAATCTCGGCGCCTATGTCTCGACCGTGGGCGCCGCGATCCCGAGCGCCATCTACAGTGCGCTGCTCGCCGGGCTCTACCGCACGCCGGCGATCCACGTCGGAGTCACCGGCGTCTTCACCAACACGCTGCCCGTCGACGCCTATCGCGGCGCGGGGCGCCCGGAAGCCTGCTACGTGCTGGAGCGCCTCGCCGACCGCGCCGCGCGCGAATTGAACCTCGATCGCGCCGAAATCCGCCGCCGCAACCTCATCCCCAACGCGGCCATGCCCTACAAGACGCCGATCGGGCCCACCTACGACAGCGGCGATTTTCCCGCGATCTTCGAGCAGGCGATGGCGGCGGCTGACTATGCGGGCTTCGCCAAGCGCCAGCGCGAAGCCAAGGCGCGCGGCAAGCTCCGCGGCATCGGCCTCGCCTGCTATCTCGAATCCTCGGGCGTGGCGCCCTCGCGCTTGGCCGGCATGATGGGCGCCCGCGCCGGCTTCTTCGAAGCGGCGGAAATCCGCGTCGAGCCCGATGGCGGGTTGCGTGCGTTTCTCGGCACCCACAATCACGGCCAGGGCCATGCGACGAGCTTCGCGCAAATCCTCTCCGATCGGCTCGGCGTGCCACTCGCCAAGATTGAGATCGTCGAGGGCGACACCGCGGCGGTGCCCTACGGCACCGGCACCTTCGGCTCGCGCTCGATCGCGGTCGGCGGTTCGGCGCTCGATCGCGCGGCGATGAAAATCGTGGCCAAGGGCAGGAGAATCGCGGCGCATCTGCTCGAGGCGGCCGAAGCCGACATCGAGTTCGCGCGCGGCGCCTTCCGCGTCGCCGGCACCGACCGCGCGCTCGCCTTCGCCGAAATCGCGCGCGCCGCCTACGTGCCGCACAACTATCCGCTCGAGAAGCTCGAGCCCGGCCTCGCCGAAACCGCGTTCTACGATCCGCCCAATTTCGCGTTCAGCAACGGCGCGCATGTGTGCGAGGCGGAGATCGATCCCGAGACCGGCGTCGCGCGCCTCGTCCGCTATACCGCCGTCGACGACATCGGCACCGTCATCAATCCGGTCATCGCCCACGGCCAGGTGCAGGGCGGCCTCGCCCAGGGCATCGGCCAGGCCCTCCTCGAGCGCTGCGTCTACGACGATGGCCAGCTTCTCTCGGCGTCCTTCCTCGACTATGCGATGCCGCGCGCCGACGACCTGCCCAACTTCGTCTCGAGCTTCGACGAGCGCCAGCCCTGCACCCATAACCCGCTCGGCGCCAAGGGCTGCGGCGAATCCGGCACCATCGGCGCGCCGGCCGCCGTCGTGAGCGCGGTCTTGGATGCGCTGGCGCCGCTCGGCGTCGCCGACATCGAAATGCCGCTGACGCCGGAGCGCGTGTGGCGCGCGATCCGCGCGGCGCGAAAGACCTAGCTTCACAACGCGTCGCGGCGGAGAGCCCCCATCCCGACCTTCCCCCGCTCCGCGGCAGGAGTGTCCGGGGAAAAAATTGCGAGTCCTTTCAATGGCTCGCGCTGACAAGAGCTTACGCCCATTTCAAGCACTCTCGACTCAGAACTGCCAACGCGAGTCATTTGAGTCACTTGAAGGCGTTCCCCGGACAGCCCTGCGCTCCGCGGGGGAAGGAGAAGAAAGCCTTCCCCCGCTTGCGGGGGAGGGTTGGATGGGGTCTGTCTCAGTCGCTCTCACGCTCGCGCATTTGTCATCGCGCGGATGCGCAGCCGCGGTAGCCCCGGCATGGAATGTGCATTAGGGTTTCGATGTTAAGCCGAAGGCAGCGCCATGATC
Organism: Alphaproteobacteria bacterium; assembly: GCA_036555425.1. Classification (GTDB taxonomy): domain Bacteria; phylum Pseudomonadota; class Alphaproteobacteria; order Bin65; family Bin65; genus SBBV01. The sequence goes on from DATBLL010000056.1 coordinate 2,423, forward strand.
CACGCCCGGCCCGCATCGCATATCCGACCGCGATTCGCGCGATTCCTCTGCGCCGTCGGCGCCGCCACGGGCCTCGTCGCCGCCTCGCTCTCCGCGGCCTTCGCCACCTGCGCCCCGGTCGCGAGCGCGCCGCGACCCTGGCCGGCCGCCATCGTTCCCGAGGAACTTCCGAAGCAGGGCAGCGTCGAGCTCACCTTCCTCGGGCACGCGACCTTCCTGCTGCGCACGGCCGGCGGTGTGACCGCGATCATGGACTACACCGACTACGTGCCGGCGCCGCTCACGCCCGACATCGCGACGATGAACATCGCGCATCCGACGCATTACAGCCTCTCGCCCGATCCCGGCATCAAGCACACCCTGCGCGGCTGGAAAGAGGGGGGCGTCGCCAAGCATAATTTCACCTACAAGGACCTCCACATATTCAACGTGCCCACCAACATCCGCGATTGGGGCACGGGCAGCACGCGCTATGCCGGCAATTCGATCTTCGTGTTCGAGGCGGCGGGCCTCTGCATCGCGCATCTCTCGCATCTGCATCACACGCTGACCGACGAGCACCTGAAGCAACTGGGCCCGATCGACATCGCGCTGGTGCCGGTCGACGGGCTCTACACCATGCCGCAATCGCGCGCGGTCGAGGTCGTCGAGCAGATCAAGCCCAAGATCGTGATCCCCCAGCACGTCTTCACGCCCATCGCGGTCGAGCAGTTCATCGCGATCCTGGGCGCGCGCTGGCCGGTCACGCGCAGCGAATCGGCCACCGCCGTCTTCAGCCGCGCCGCGCTGCCCGAGCGCCAATTGCTCGTGCTGAACGCGCCGTATCGATAACGCCGAGGCTCCTCGTCCAAAGATGCTTCGCTTCGCTCAGCATGACGCGTTTTGAGTTCTTCAGCCCGACCCGTCATCCTGAGCGACGCGAAGGATCTCTCGCCAGCGAGCCGCCAATGGAGTCGCCGCAATGAGCTGCCTGCCTCGTGTGACTCGTGGTTTCGCCTGCATTCCGGGCGCGGCCATCGCATTTGCCGCATCCACCGCCTTCGCCGTCTGCGCGCCGGTGGCCGAGGGGCCGGGGGCGCGGATCTGGCCCGCAGTCGAGCTGCCGGCGCAGCTACCGCCCAAGGGCAGCGTCGAGATCACCTATCTCGGGCACTCGACCTTCCTGATCCGCACGCCCGGCGGCATCTCGGCGGCGACCGACTACAACGATCACGTCCGCCCGCCGATCGTGCCCACGATCGCGACGATGAACCGCGCCCACACCACGCATTTCAGCTATGCGCCCGATCCGGCGATCAAGCACGTGCTGCGCGGCTGGAAGGAGGGCGGCGTCGCCGAGCACGATCTCACCGTCGGCGACATGCGCATCTTCAACATCGCCACCAACATCCGCAATTGGGAGAGCCGCACCACCGACTATGCCGGCAATTCGATCTTCGTCTTCGAGGTGGGCGGGCTCTGCATCGCGCATTTGGGGCATCTCCACCACACGCTGACGCCCGAACACCTGAAGCGGATGGGGCCCATCGACATCGTCATGATCGCCGTCGACGGCACCGTGACCTTGACGCAGGAGGGCGCGCTCGAGGTCGTCGAGCAGATCAAGCCCAAGGTCGTAATCCCCATGCACTTCTTCAGCGAGGTGACGCTCGAGCGCTTCGTCGCCCTCTTCGCCGGCCGCTATGCGGCGGCGCGCAGCGAGAGCCCGACCGTCGTCTTCTCGCGCGCCAATCTGCCCGAGCGCCAGCTTCTGCTGCTGCCGGGGCACTGAGTGAAGCGAACAGGAGGCGTCGAGGGACGGCTTTTCACCACGAAGACACGAAGCGCACGAAGACGATATTTTCGGCGCGCCGAAGGCGCGCCATTTCTATTCTTCGTGGGCTTCGCGCCTTCGTGGAGAGTCTTCTTGCTTCTCCACGTCTCCGCGCCTCCTGTTCACGTCGCTTCGGCTGCTCCTAACCATATGAATTATTTGTGACAAACGCCCCCGACATGCCCTAGGGTGGCGCTGGGGAGACGGCACCAGGGGGCCTTGTCATGCAGCCGCGGGCGGTCAAGACGGCGGAGGACGTCCGCCGCATCCTGCGCGAGCGCAAGCTCACGCACGTCAAGATCGGCGTGCACGACTCGGACGGCATCCTGCGCGGCAAGTATCTCCACGCCGAAAAATTCGCGGGCGCGCTCGAGAAGGGCCTCGGCTTCTGCGACGTGGTGCTGGGCTGGGACGCCAGCGACCAGCTCTACGACAACGTCACCTACACCGGCTGGCATACGGCCTATCCCGACGCGCCGGTGCGCGTCGTCCTCGACAGCTGCCGCGACCTCCCGACCGAGCCGGGCAATCTCTTCTTTCTCTGCGAGTTCGCGCCGCCCGCCGACGCCATCTGCCCGCGCAATACGCTGAAGCGCGTCCTCGACAAGGCCAAGAAGATGGGCTTCGAGCTGCGCTGCGGCTTCGAATACGAATTCTTCGTCTTCGCCGAGACGCCGCATTCGCTGCGCGAGAAGGGCTACAAGAATCTGCGCCCGATCTCGCCCGGCTTCTTCGGCTATTCGGTGCTGCGCAATTCGGTCCACGCCGAGTGGTATCGCGATCTGCTCGACACGACCGAGAAGATGGATTGCGGGATCGAGGGCCTGCACACCGAAACCGGCGCCGGCGCGCTCGAAGCGGCGCTGCGCGTCTCGGCCGGCGTCGAGAGCGCCGACAAGGCCGCCCTCTTCAAGACCTTCACCAAGGTGCTGGCCGAGCGGCGCGGCTGGATGGCGAGCTTCATGGCCAAATGGTCGAAGGATTGGCCGGGCGCCGGTGGCCACATCCACATGTCGCTCTGGCGCGGCACCAAGGGCACCAAATCGGCGTTCTTCGATCCCCAATCCGCCTTCGGCATGAGCGAGACGATGCGGAGCTTCGTCGCCGGGCAGCAATTATTGATGCCCGAGTTCCTGGCCATGGTGGCGCCGACCGTGAATTCCTACCGCCGGCTCATCCCCGGCTTCTGGGCGCCGACGGTCGCCACCTGGGGCGTCGAGAACCGCACGACGGCACTGCGCGTGATCCCCGGCTCGGAAAGATCGACGCGCGTCGAGTACCGCGTCGCCGCCGCCGACGCGAATCCCTATCTTGCGCTCGCCGCCGCGTTGGCGTCGGGCCTCTGGGGCATCGAGAACAAGCTGAAGCTCGGCGAGCCGGTCAAGGGCAACGCCTATGCCAAGCAGCACGCGGACCGCCTCCAGCTTCCGCGCACCTTGATGGAAGCGGCGGAGCGCCTCAGACAGTCCAAGGCGGCGAAGGAGCTGTTCGGTAAGCCCTTCGTCGACCACTACGCCGCCACGCGCGAATGGGAAGAGCGCGAATTCCGCAAGCACATCAGCGATTGGGAACTCGAGCGGTATTTCGAGATCATTTGATGGCCGTCGAACTCAAGGTCGCATCGCCGATCGACGGCAGCATCGTCGCGCGCCGCAAGCTCGCCGGCTCGGCCGAAATCGCGGCCGCGCTCGCGGCGGCGAAGAAGGCGCAGCGTGAATGGCGCGCCGTGCCGCTCGCGGGCCGCATCGCGGTCTGCCGGCGCTTCGTCACGGCGATGCTGGCGCGCAAGCAGGAGATCGGCCTCGAGCTGACGCGCCAGATGGGCCGGCCGGTGCGCTACACGCCGATGGAGGTCGGGCGCATGTGCGAGCGCGCCGACGCCATGATGGCGCTGGCGCCCGAGGGGCTCGCCGACATGAAGGCCGGCGCGCGCACCGGCTTCACGCGCTTCATCCGCAAGGAGCCGTTGGGCGTCGTGCTGGTGATCGCACCCTGGAACTATCCGTTCCTGACCGCGGTCAACGCCGTGGTCCCCGCGATCCTCGCCGGCAACGCCGTCATCTTGAAGCATTCGAGCCAGACGCCGCTCGTGGCCGAGCGCTTCGCCGAGGGATTCGCCGCCGCCGGGTTGCCGAAAGGCGTGATGCAGGTGCTCCACATCTCGCATGCCGACACGGAGAAGCTCGTCGGCTCCGACGGAATCGATTTCGTCGCTTTCACCGGCTCGGTCGAAGGCGGGCACGCCATCCAGCGCGCGGCGGCCGGGCGCTTCATCGCCACCGGCCTCGAGCTTGGCGGCAAGGATCCGGCCCATGTGCGCGCCGACGCCAAGCTCGATCACGCGGTCGAAAATCTCGTCGATGGCAGCTTTTTCAATTCCGGCCAGAGCTGCTGCGGCATCGAGCGCATCTATGTGCACGACTCCGTCTATGAGAAATTTGTGAAAGGCTTCGTCGATCTCACCTACGGCTACGTGCTCGACGATCCGCTGAAGCCCGAGACGACCTTGGGCCCGATGGTGCGCACCGCCGCGGCCGAATTCGTGCGCGGCCAAGCCGCCGAGGCGGTGAAGCAGGGCGCCAAGGCGCTCATCGACCCGAAGCGCTTCCCGCGCGACAAGGCGGGTACGCCCTATCTGGCGCCGCAGGTGCTCGTCGATGTCGATCACTCGATGCGGGTGATGACCGAGGAGAGCTTCGGGCCCGTCATCGGCATCATGAAGGTGAAGTCCGACGACGAGGCGATCCGGCTTATGAACGACAGCCGCTACGGCTTGACCGCCGCGATCTGGACGCAGGACGAGGCCGCCGCCATCCGCATCGGCGACGCGGTCGAGACCGGCACCTGGTTCATGAACCGCTGCGACTATCTCGATCCCGAGCTCGCCTGGACCGGCGTCAAGGATTCCGGCCGCGGCTGCACGCTCTCGAAGCTCGGCTTCGACTACCTGACGCGGCCGAAGAGCTTTCACTTGCGGACGGTGGCTTGAGATCGTGCACCACTGCCAACTATCGTCTGGGAGCGCCGCCCCATCCAGCCTTCCCCCGCCAGCGGGGGAAGGCTTCCATCCATTCCTTCCCCCACCTAGCGGGGGAAGGTCGGGATGGGGGTTTGTCCGCCGCGCCACCCTCGACCAATAGCCAAAGCGATGAACGCGATCCCCCTCACTGGCAACTGGAACTATCCGACCGCGATCCGCTTCGGCGCCGGGCGCTTGAAGGAATTGCCCGAGGCGTGCAAGGCCGCGGGCATCGCGAAGCCGCTGCTCGTCACCGATCCGGGCCTGACCAAGCTGCCGATGATCGCCGAGGCGATGGCGCTCTGCCGCAAGGCCGGGCTCGGCATCGAAAAGTTCGATGGCGTAAAATCCAATCCGGTCGCGAAGAACGTCGAAGACGGACTCCTGCTGCTGCGCGTCGGCAAGCATGACGGCGTCATCGCCTTCGGCGGCGGCAGCGCGCTCGATACCGGAAAAGTTATTGCCTTCATGGCCGGGCAGAAGCGGCCGATGTGGGATTTCGAGGACATCGGCGATTGGTGGACCCGCGCCGACGAGAAAGGCATCGCGCCCGTCGTGGCGGTGCCGACCACGGCCGGCACCGGCTCGGAAACCGGCCGCGCCGGCGTCATCACCGACGCGGCGAGCCACACCAAGAAGATCATCTTCCATCCGAAGATGATGCCGCGGATCGTCATCGCCGATCCCCAACTCACCATCGGTTTGCCGCCCGGCGTCACCGCCGCCACCGGCATGGACGCCTTCGCCCATTGCCTCGAAGCCTATTGCGCGCCGTTCTTCCACCCCTACGCCGACGGCATCGCGCTCGAAGGCATGCGGCTCGTCAAGGAGCATCTGCCGCGCGCGGTCGCCGACGGGAAGGACCTCGCCGCGCGCGCCCACATGCTTGCGGCCTCGCAGATGGGTTCGACCGCGTTCCAGAAGGGCTTGGGCGCGATCCATTCGCTCTCGCATCCGGTCGGCGCCGTGCTCGACACGCATCACGGCCTCACCAACGCGGTGGTGATGCCCTATGTGCTGCGCTTCAACGAGGCGGCGATCGCCGAGAAGATCACGCGCCTCGCGCGCTATCTCGGCCTCGCCAAGCCGGGCTTCGCGGGCTTCCTCGATTGGGTCCTCGAGCTTCGCCAACGGATCGGAATCCCGCACACGCTCTCGCATTTGGGCGTGCGCGAGGAGCATCTTGCGCGCTTCTCGGTGATGGCCGCGGAGGACCCCACCGCCGGCGGCAATCCGGTCAAGGCCGGCGCGCCCGAGATGCGCAAAATGTACGACGCGGCGCTGGCGGGGCGGCTTTGATTCCCCCTCGCCCCGGGGCGAGGGGAAAGGGGAGAGGGGGAGTACCTTCAGCAATCCGCCGGGTCGCGACGCTGCGATCTTGAGCGAAAGTCCAAGTCATCCCCCTCACCCCCTGCCCCCTCGCCCCAGGGCGAGGGGAACTGATCGATTGCGCGTTGCGGAGAGACCGTTCCATGCCCAGTGACCTGCCCACGCACGCGCGCGCCGGCATCGTCGGCGGCGGGATCGTCGGCTGCTCGGTCGCCTATCATCTGGCGAAGCTCGGCTGGCAGGACGTCGTGTTGCTGGAGCAGGGGCGGCTGTCGTCGGGCACGACCTGGCATGCGGCGGGGCTCGTCGGCCAGCTGCGTACGCATCCCGCGATGACGCGGCTCATCCGCTATTCGACCGAGCTTTACGCGAAGCTCGAGGCGGAAACGGGCCTTTCGACCGGCTGGAAGCAATGCGGCTCGCTCACCGTGGCGCGCAGCGAGGAGCGCATGACGCTGCTCCGGCGCGTGGCGGCGCTGGCCGAGGGGCAGGGTGTTGCCTGCGACGTGCTGAGCGCCAAGGACGCGGGCGCCAAGTGGCCGCTCATGCGCACCGACGATCTGAAGGGTGCCGTCTGGCTGCCCGGCGACGGCAAGGCCAACCCGGCCGACATCACGCAGGCGCTGGCCAAGGGCGCGCGCCAGAACGGCGTGCGCATCTTCGAGAAGACGCGCGTCGTCGGATTGAAGACCAGGAACGGGCGCATCGCCGGCGTCGCCACCGACGAGGGCGAGATCGCGTCCGACATCGTCGTCTGCTGCGCCGGGCAATGGTCGAGGGCACTGGCGCGCAAGGTCGGCGTCGCGGTCCCGCTCTATTCCTGCGAGCATATGTATATCGTCACGAAGCGCATTGCCGGAGTCTTCCCCGACCTGCCGTGTTTGCGCGACCCCGACGGCTACATCTATTTCAAGGAGGAGGTCGGCGGGCTGCTCATGGGCGGCTTTGAGCCGGTCGCCAAGCCCTGGCACCAGGCGCACGACATTCCGGCCAATTTCGAGTTCCAGCTGCTGCCCGACGACTGGGATCAGTTCGCGATCCTGATGGAGAACGCGCTCCTCCGCGTGCCGGCGCTCGAGCAGGCCGAGGTGCGCCAGTTCGTGAACGGCCCCGAAAGCTTCACCGCCGACAACAACTACATCCTCGGCGAGGCGCCCGACGTGCCGGGCTTCTTCGTCGGCGCCGGTTTCAACTCGATGGGCATCGCCAGCGCCGGCGGCGCCGGCAAGGCGCTCGCCGAATGGATCGCGGCCGGCGAGCCGACGATGGATCTTTGGCCCGTCGACATTCGCCGCTTCGCCGCCTTCCACGGCAACGACGCGTGGCTTAGAGACCGCGTCGCCGAGGTGCTCGGGCTCCACTACAAGATGCCCTGGCCCAATCGCGAGCTGGAAACCGCGCGCCCCCTGCGCCGCTCGCCGCTCTACGAGCGCTTGAAGGCCAGGAACGCCGTCTTCGGCAACAAGATGGGCTGGGAGCGCGCGAATGTCTTCGCGCCGGCGGGCACCGCGCCGAAGCTCGACTATTCCTGGGGCCGCGCCAGCTGGTTCGCGTGGTCGGCGGAAGAGCACCGCGCCACGCGCGAGGCGGTCGCGATCTTCGACCAGACCTCGTTTTCGAAATTTCTGCTCCAGGGCCGCGATGCCGAGGCTGTGCTACAGCGCCTCTGCGCCAGCGATGTCGCGGTGCCGCCGGGGCGCATGGTCTATACGGGCATGCTGAACCCGCGCGGCGGCTACGAGACCGACCTTACCGTCACGCGCCTCGCGCCCGACCGCGAGCGCGAGTCGCGTTACATGATCGTGACCGGCACCGCGCAGACAACGCGCGATGCCGACTGGATCCGGCGCAACATCCCGGCCGAAGCGCACGCGACGCTGACCGACATCGGCTCGGCCTATGCCGTCTTGTCGGTGATGGGCCCGCGCTCGCGCGAACTGCTCGCGCGCGTCTCCAAGGCGGATTTCTCGAACGCCGCGTTTCCATTCGCGACGATGCGCGCGATCGATCTCGGCTATGCCGCGATCCTCGCCGGCCGCATCACCTATGTCGGCGAACTCGGCTGGGAGCTTTACGTTCCGACCGAGTTCGCGGTCGCGGTCTATGAGACACTGGCGGAAGCGGGCCGCGATCTCGGCCTGTGCGATGCCGGCTACTACGCGCTCGAATCGCTGCGCCTCGAAAAGGCCTACCGCGCGTGGGGCCGCGAGATTTCGCCCGACGTGACGCCGTGGGAAGCCGGCCTCGGCTTCGCGGTGAAGCTCGAGAAATCGGTGCCGTTCATCGGGCGCGAGGCGCTCATCGCCGCGAAAGCGAAGCCGCTGACGCGCCGCGTCGTCGGCTTCACCCTCGACGACCCCGATCCCATCGCCTGGGGCGGCGAACTCGTCTTGCGCGACGGCCGGCCCGCGGGCGAAGTCACCTCGGCCGCCTACGGCCATACGCTCGGGCGGACCGTATGCCTCGCGCTCGTCCACGCCAGCGGCGCCCCGTTCGACGAGGCGTGGCTCAAGAGCGGCAAGTGGCAGATCGACATCGCCGGCCGGCGCTTCGCGGCGACGCTGCACACGCGCGCGCCGTTCGATCCCAAGGGCGAGCGGATTCGGCGTTAGGCCGCTACCGGAGCTGCGCCGCCACGGGCGCATTGCCGCTGCGCGCGGGCTCGGCCTGCTCCTCGATGAGGCGGCTTTCGCGCAGCGCGCCGGCGGCCTCGAGGATGGGATAGGCGACCGAGGTCAGGTGGCTGTTGATGCGCTTGAGGTCGCGCACGATGTCGAGATGGATGGCCGAGGTCTCGATCGATTCGGGCCGGCCCTCGCGCAGCCGCGCGAAGTGGCTGTCGGCGGCGGACAGCTCGGCGGCGCGAATCGCGGTCTTCTCGGCCAAGAGCTTCTTGGCCAGCTCCGTGTCGCGCGACATGAAGACGTTGAACGCGAGCTTCAGATTTTCGCTGACGCGGCGGTGGAAGGTCTGCAGCTCCGCCTTGCCCTCGGGTGAAAAGGCCACGCGGTTCCTGGCCTTCTTGGCCGCGAGCTCCATCAGGTTCTTGTCGATGATGTCGCCAATGTGCTCGAGGTTCGTGACGAAGGAGAGGATTTCGACATAGCGCCGGCTCATGTCGAGCCCCAGCTCGTGGCGCGAGACCTGGACGAGATAGAGCTTGATCGCCTCGTGCAGCCGGTCGACGGCGTTATCGGCCAGCTCCACTTCGCGGCGGAGCTTGGCATCGTCCTTCTCGAACACCACCATCGAGAGCCGCAGCATCTCGGCGACGCGGTCGCCGAGATTGAGCGTCTCGCGCGCGGCACAGGCGAGCGCCACGGCCGGCGCTTCCGTCACTTCGGGGTCGAGATAGCGCGGCTTGCCGGGATCGTCGACCGTGGGCGGCTCGGGCAGGAGCCGCGTACAGAGCGCCGCCACCGGTCCCACCAGCGGCAGGAAGGCCGCGGCCACGACGAGGTTGAAGGCGAGGTGGAAGTTCACGACGAGGCGCGCCGGCATTGGATCGAGCGGCGTGAGGAGATTGAGCGCCACCGGCAGCAGCGGCAGGACGGCGAGGGCACCCACGCCGCGCATCAGGATGTTGCCGAGCGGAACACGCCGCGCGAGCGGCGTGCCGGCGCTCTGCGCGAGATAGGGCGCCACGGCGCCGCCGACATTGGCGCCGAGCACCATCGCGAGGGCCAACGGCAGCGGCACGGCGCCCATGCCGGCGAGGGCCATCACGAACAGCACGATCGCGAGCGAAGAATGGGCGAGCCAGGTGAGCAGCCCGGCGACGAGGAACGCGATCACCGGCTCGCCGGTGAGAGCACTCAGCACCGTCGCCATCACCGGCGAATCGCGCAGCGTCGCCGAGGTGCCGGCCAAAAGCTGCAACGCCAGGAACATGAGGCCGAGCCCGATGCCGATGCGCGCGGCCGAGCGCACGCGGTCGCCCTTGGCCGCGAGGAAGGTGAAGACACCGGCGGCGATGGCGGCCGGCGCGATCCAATCGTGCTTGATCGAGAAGAACTGCGCGACCAGCGTCGAGCCCACGTCGGCGCCGAGCATCATGGCGAGCGCCATGCTGCCGGCGATGAGGCTCCGGCCCGCGAACGACGAGACGATGAGTCCGGTCGCCGTGCTGCTCTGGAGGAGGGCGGTGACGCCCAAGCCCATGCCGAAGGCGGAGACGCGGGTCTTGGTGCCGTTGGCGAGCGCGCGGCGCAGCAGCGCCCCGAACGCCCGCGACATCCCCGTGCGCACCATGCGCACGCCCCACAGCAGCAGGGCCACGCTGCCCACCAGCTGCAGCAACACGCTCGTACTGTCCATATCGCCGAGCCTCCGGCCCGGGTCGCCGCCCCAAGCGGGTCGGCTTGTGGAAAACTCTGGGGAAAGGCCCCAATAGCTCTCTGATACCCCGAAACTTTTAAGCACTATACGCACGGACGAGGACTTTCTTCCAATTCTTATTACAGATTTGTTACATAGAAAATAACGATGGGATGTGGCGCCGGTATCGCTGCTGCACCCAGTCAACCTCTCATCTTCTTCGCCAGCTCCGCCGCCGCGTCGAAGAACGCGCGCACGAGGGCGAGGCGGCGGCGCTCCTGCAGGCACAGCACGTATTCGGCGACCGCGAGATCGGCGTCGGCGACGTGGAGCGCCCGGAAGCGCTCGCCTTCGCCGAACTCGCTCTCGAAGACGACGCCGATGCCGAAGCCGGCGGCCACCGCCTCGCCGACACCCTCGCGCGTCTGGATCTCGATGATAGCGGCGGGCTTGACGGCGGCGGCGGCCAGCGTCTCCTCGAACACTTCGCGCGTGATCGAGCCGCGCTCGCGCAGGACGAGCTCCTGGTCCTGAAGATCGGCGAGCCTGATGCGCTTCCGCTTCGCCCAGGGATGCGCGCGGGGGACGAAGAGGATGAGCCGGTCGCGGCGGAACTGCAGCGTGTGGAGGCGCGGGTCCGAGGTGAGCTTGGCCAGCACCGCCACGTCGGCCTCGTAGTCGAGCAGCTGCTTCAAGACCGTGGCCGAGCTGCCGATGCTGAGGGCGAATGAAAGCCCGCCATATTGCGCCTTCAAGCGCGCGAG
>DATBLL010000069.1:0-2857 GCA_036555425.1 Alphaproteobacteria bacterium
GATCGCATGCGGGCAGCGGGGATGGAAGGGACATCCGGGCGGCGGCGACACGGGGCTCGGCATCTCGCCCTGCAAGGGCTCTCCCTGGTGGCGCTGGCGCGGATCGGGGACGGGGATCGCCTCCATCAGCGCGCGCGTATAGGGGTGCGCCGGACTTCCGAAGATGCGCTCGACCGGCCCCTTCTCGACGATGCGCCCCAAATACATGATCGCGACGCGGTCCGAAAGATGGCGCACGACGCCCAAATCGTGACTGATGAACAGATAGGTGAGGTTCGCCTCGGCGCGGAGCTTCAGGAAGAGGTTGATGATCTGCGCCTGGATCGAGACGTCGAGCGCCGCCACCGCCTCGTCGCAGACGAGGAATTCGGGCTTGACCGCGAGCGCGCGGGCGATGCCGATGCGCTGGCGCTGGCCGCCCGAGAATTGGTGCGGGTAGCGGCGCTTCAGCGCCGGATCGAGGCCGACGCGGCGCATCAGCTCGTCGACGTAGCGCGAGAGAGCGCGCGCCGGAACGAGGCCGTGCACGCGCGGCGCCTCGCCAATCGCTGAAGCCACGCGAATGCGTGGGTTCAGCGACGCGAACGGGTCCTGGAAGATCATCTGCACCGCGAGCGACGCGGCCTTGCGCTCGCGGAGCGGCAAGGCGGCCACATCCTCGCCGCGGTAGCGCACCGTGCCGGCCGAAGGCGGCAGGATGCCGGCGACGATGCGCCCCAACGTGGACTTGCCGCAGCCCGATTCGCCGACGAGACCCACGACTTCGCCTTCGCGGATCGCGAGATCGACGCCGTCGACCGCGTGCACGACGTCTTCGCGCAAGCCGGCGCCGAGCGCGTTGCCGATCTTGGCCGCGAGATCGAGCCGGCGCACGAACAGGCACTTTATGCCTTCGAGCGCCAGTAGCGGCGCAGCCGCGACCGGGACGCTCGCGAGGGGCGCGGTCACGCGGCCTCCAGCGGGTGGTGGCAGCGGAACGCGTGCGCGCGCGTGGACGCGCCGCCGGCCAGCGGCGGATCGGCCGCGCACGCCGCCGTGGCGCGCGCGCAGCGTTGGCGGAAGAGGCAGCCCGGCGGCGGATCGAGCAGAGACGGGGTCATGCCGGGGATCTGCGCGAGCGGCACGCCCTTCGCGTTGCGGCTCGGCACGGAATTGAGCAGGCCCGCCGTATAGGGGTGGCGCGGCCGGTCGAGGACGTCGTCGGCCGCGGCGTATTCCACGATCTTGCCCGCATACATCACTGCGATTTCGTCGGCGATGGCGGCCACCACGGCGAGATCGTGCGTGATCCAGATGAGCGCCGTGCCGGTTTCGCGGCAGAGGCGCTGCACTTCGTAGAGGATCTGGCCCTGGATCGTCACGTCGAGCGCCGTCGTCGGCTCGTCGGCGATGATGAGGTCGGGCTTGTTCATGAGGGCCACGGCGATGGCCACGCGCTGGCGCATGCCGCCCGAAAGCTGGTGCGGATAGGCGCCGAGGCGCTCCTCGGGCGCGGGGATGCCGACCATCGCCAGCGCCGCCAGCGCCCGCGCGCGCGCCGCGCCCTCGCCCACCGCCTCGTGCGCCTGCACCGCCTCGATCATCTGCGTGTCGATGCGCAGCACCGGGTTGAGCGTCATCGCCGGGTCCTGAAAGATCATCGCGATATTGGCGCCGCGGAGCTTCCGGAGCTCGGGCTCCGGCAGCGCCACGAGATCGCGGCCCTTGAACAGGATGCGCCCGCCCGCGATGCGCCCCGGCGGATCGACGAGGCCCAGGATCGAGAACCCCGTCACCGTCTTGCCCGAACCCGATTCGCCGACCAGGCCCAGGATGCGCCCCCGCGCGAGCGCGAAAGACACGCCGTCCACCGCCTTCACCACGCCGGCGCGGGTGAAGAAGTGCGTACGCAGGTTCTCGACGCGAAGGAGCGGCTCGGTCATCGCCTCAGCCGCGGATTGAGGATGTCGCGGAGCTGGTCGCCCACGAGATTGATGCTGGCGATGGCCACGAGCAGCGCCAGGCCGGGAAAGACGCTGATCCAGTATTTGCCCGAGAGCATGTATTGGTAGCCGTTGGCGATGAGGCGCCCCAGCGAGGGCTCGGTCAGCGGCATGCCGACGCCGACGAAGGAGAGCGTCGCTTCGAGCGCGATCGCGTGCGCGGTTTGGATCGTGCCGACGACGAGCAGCGGCGGCAGGCAATTGGGCAGGATGTGGCGGAAGAGGATGCGCACGGGGCTCAGGGCGAGGCAGCGCGCCGCGGCCACATATTCCTTGTTGAGCTCGACGATGGCCGAGGCGCGCACGGTGCGCGCGTAGTAGGCCCATTGCACGATGACGAGCGCGAGCACGATCTTCTCGGCGCCGCGCCCCAGCACCGCCAACAGGATCAGCGCCACCAGCACGGCCGGGAACGAGAGCTGCACGTCGACGACGCGCATGACGAAGGCCTCGACCCGCCCGCCGGCATAAGCCGCGAACAAGCCGATCGTCATGCCGACGAGAAGCGCGATCGCGCCGCTGGCGACGCCGACGCCGAGCGAGATCCTGAGGCCGTAGAGGATGCCCGAAAGCATGTCGCGGCCCTGATCGTCGGTGCCGAGCCAATGCGTGTAGCCGGCGCCCGACTGGCTGCCGGGCGCGAGCAGATTGGCGAGAATGTCGAGCTGGCGGAGATCGTAGGGGTTCTGCGGCGCCAGCACCGGCGCCAGCAGCGCCGCCAGCACGACGATGACGACGCCGAGGAGCGCCGCCACCGCGAGGCGGCTCTCCCGGAATTCGCGCCAGAAGCGGACGAAGCCTCCTTCCTCGCGGATGGCCGGCCCGGCGCCTTCGGCGGGAAGTGCGGCTTCGGGCATCGTCACGCCCTCGCCGCC